>NC_018526.1:0-330147 GCF_000294495.1 Streptococcus suis S735 | reverse complement strand
GTAACAAACGATTCATGTGCCCATAGGACTTCATATCTGATAGTATTTCAGCCAAAGCCCCAGACTGAGCATCTGTTAAGACAAACGGCAATTGTCTTATTTGCATAGCCAATCTATCAGCATCATAGGCAATCTTCAAACCATTCAAAATATCACGATTGTTGGCTTTCAGCATTTGCAACTGTAATTGAAAATAAAATAATTCCTCAAACTTCATACGTCGCAAAGCTTGTCTATACTCTTCTAAATTTGTAGGAAAATGCATCGCAAAAACCGCCTCTCGGCGATTCATTAACCGATAGCGCTCTCGTAAAACTGATGGCAAGTTCTCCTCTAATAAATGCAAATATCCCTGATCAATAGCTGTTTTAATAGCCTTAACCAAATTTACTTGCGAAATCCCTTGCGCCACATGATAGACAGGTTGGAGCTCATCTGATACTTGAGCCAAAATTTTCATTCCTGTCAAACTTGCCTTAGCCTTATCCCACTTTCCCCAAACTGCAATATCCTGCCCCAAAACAATCTTATCTGCTAAATAAGGCTGATTAAAAAACGAAACTGCTAAGACAACCTCACCCTGTTTCATTGAAAAACGGAGTCTATTTCTTTTGTAACCATAATACTGTACATTAGCTGGAGATACCACCTCCCCAACTACCACTGCCTTCTCCCCATCCTGCAAATCATAAATAGACTTACTCTCAAAATCTTCATATCTAAATGGATAGTAAGTCAGCAAATCATTAATATTCTGAATGCTAATTTTTAAGAATTTTTCAGCCGATTTTGGACCAATCCCTGGCAAAACCGATAATTCATCACATAGTCTTTTCATATCTCTATTATATCAACAAACAATGAATAGACAAAGTAACAAGAAAAGAAAAAGGAGCCATATTAAAGCCCATACACCTCAAAAAACAAAAAAAGAGACTTAAGCAGTCTCCAAATATAGTCCGTACGGGATTCGAACCCGTGTTACCGCCGTGAAAAGGCGGTGTCTTAACCCCTTGACCAACGGACCATATACTAAAGATTTCTCTTTACTCCGCCAACAGGGCTCGAACCTGTGACATCATGATTAACAGTCATGCGCTCTACCAACTGAGCTATGGCGGAATATGCTAAGCGACTACCGTATCTAACAGGGGGCAACCCCCAACTACTTCAGGCGTTCTAGGGCTTAACTGCTGTGTTCGGCATGGGTACAGGTGTATCTCCTAGGCTATCGTCACTTAACTACTGAGTCTTGTCAACTCAAAATTGAATATCTATATTCTAACAAGAAACCGATCGCTTGTCAATATTGACTCTAGTTTATTTCTTTGGATAAGTCCTCGAGCGATTAGTATTGGTCCGCTACATGTGTCGCCACACTTCCACTTCCAACCTATCTACCTGATCATCTCTCAGGGCTCTTACTAACATAAAGTTATGGGAAATCTCATCTTGAGGTGGGTTTCACACTTAGATGCTTTCAGCGTTTATCCCGTCCCTACATAGCTACCCAGCGATGCCTTTGGCAAGACAACTGGTACACCAGCGGTAAGTCCACTCTGGTCCTCTCGTACTAGGAGCAGATCCTCTCAAATTTCCTACGCCCGCGACGGATAGGGACCGAACTGTCTCACGACGTTCTGAACCCAGCTCGCGTGCCGCTTTAATGGGCGAACAGCCCAACCCTTGGGACCGACTACAGCCCCAGGATGCGACGAGCCGACATCGAGGTGCCAAACCTCCCCGTCGATGTGAACTCTTGGGGGAGATAAGCCTGTTATCCCCAGGGTAGCTTTTATCCGTTGAGCGATGGCCCTTCCATACGGAACCACCGGATCACTAAGCCCGACTTTCGTCCCTGCTCGAGTTGTAGCTCTCGCAGTCAAGCTCCCTTATACCTTTACACTCTGCGAATGATTTCCAACCATTCTGAGGGAACCTTTGGGCGCCTCCGTTACCTTTTAGGAGGCGACCGCCCCAGTCAAACTGCCCGTCAGACACTGTCTCCGATAGGGATAACCTATCCGGGTTAGAGTAGCCATAACACAAGGGTAGTATCCCAACAGCGCCTCAGTCGAAACTGGCGTCCCGACTTCGTAGGCTCCTACCTATCCTGTACATGTGGTACAGATACTCAATATCAAACTGCAGTAAAGCTCCATGGGGTCTTTCCGTCCTGTCGCGGGTAACCTGCATCTTCACAGGTACTAAAATTTCACCGAGTCTCTCGTTGAGACAGTGCCCAAATCATTACGCCTTTCGTGCGGGTCGGAACTTACCCGACAAGGAATTTCGCTACCTTAGGACCGTTATAGTTACGGCCGCCGTTTACTGGGGCTTCAATTCAGATCTTCGCTTGCGCTAAACCCTCCTCTTAACCTTCCAGCACCGGGCAGGCGTCACCCCCTATACATCATCTTACGATTTAGCAGAGAGCTGTGTTTTTGATAAACAGTTGCTTGGGCCTATTCACTGCGGCTGACTTTAAGCCAGCACCCCTTCTCCCGAAGTTACGGGGTCATTTTGCCGAGTTCCTTAACGAGAGTTCTCTCGCTCACCTGAGGCTACTCGCCTCGACTACCTGTGTCGGTTTGCGGTACGGGTAGAGTATGATACATCGCTAGAAGCTTTTCTCGGCAGTGTGACGTCACTAACTTCGCTACTTAACTTCGCTCCCCATCACAGCTCAATGTTACAGATACAAGCATTTGACTCATATCACACCTCACTGCTTAGACGGGCACTTCCAATCGCCCGCTTTAGTTAGCCTACTGCGTCCCTCCATCACTTCATACTCTAGTACAGGAATATCAACCTGTTGTCCATCGGATACACCCTTCGGTCTCTCCTTAGGTCCCGACTAACCCAGGGCGGACGAGCCTTCCCCTGGAAACCTTAGTCTTACGGTGGATGGGATTCTCACCCATCTTTCGCTACTCATACCGGCATTCTCACTTCTATGCGTTCCAGCACTCCTCACGGTATACCTTCTTCACACATAGAACGCTCTCCTACCATAACACTAAAGTGTTATCCACAGCTTCGGTAAATTGTTTTAGCCCCGGTACATTTTCGGCGCAGGGTCACTCGACTAGTGAGCTATTACGCACTCTTTGAATGAATAGCTGCTTCTAAGCTAACATCCTAGTTGTCTGTGCAACCCCACATCCTTTTCCACTTAACAATTATTTTGGGACCTTAGCTGGTGGTCTGGGCTGTTTCCCTTTCGACTACGGATCTTAGCACTCGCAGTCTGACTGCCGACCATAAATCATTGGCATTCGGAGTTTATCTGAAATCAGTAAACCGAGATGGCCCCCTCATCCAAACAGTGCTCTACCTCCAAGATTCTCAAATGTCGACGCTAGCCCTAAAGCTATTTCGGAGAGAACCAGCTATCTCCAAGTTCGTTTGGAATTTCTCCGCTACCCACAAGTCATCCAAGCACTTTTCAACGTGCCCTGGTTCGGTCCTCCAGTGCGTCTTACCGCACCTTCAACCTGCTCATGGGTAGGTCACATGGTTTCGGGTCTACGACATAATACTAATCCGCCCTATTAAGACTCGGTTTCCCTACGGCTCCGTCTCTTCAACTTAACCTCGCATCATATCGTAACTCGCCGGTTCATTCTACAAAAGGCACGCTCTCACCCATTAACGGGCTCGAACTTGTTGTAGGCACACGGTTTCAGGTTCTATTTCACTCCCCTTCCGGGGTACTTTTCACCTTTCCCTCACGGTACTGGTTCACTATCGGTCACTAGAGAGTATTTAGGGTTGGGAGATGGTCCTCCCGGATTCCGACGAGATTTCGCGTGTCTCGCCGTACTCAGGATACTGCTAGGTATAAAAAATATTTTAAATACGAGGCTATTACTCTCTTTGGCCTACCTTCCCAGGTAGTTCTTCTATACTCTTTAAGTCCACATTGCAGTCCTACAACCCCGAGGAGTAAACTCCTCGGTTTGCCCTCCTGCCGTTTCGCTCGCCGCTACTAAGGCAATCGCTTTTGCTTTCTCTTCCTGCAGCTACTTAGATGTTTCAGTTCACTGCGTCTTCCTCTTCACTACCTTAACAGTAGTGAGTGACAGGCATTACCTGCCGGGTTCCCCCATTCGGACATCCCTGGATCATTGCTTACTTACAGCTCCCCAAGGCATTTCGTCGTTAGTCACGTCCTTCATCGGCTTCTAGTGCCAAGGCATCCACCGTGCGCCCTTATTAACTTAACCTTATAATCGTACTCAGACTAGAAAACTAGTGATTTAGACAAATCCTCTTGTAGTCCTTAGACTACTGCGATGATTTCCTAAAATCATACGTTTTCCTTAACGTCTTCGTAACTTGTTTTAACCTAATTTTTTCAAAAATTAGAAAACTCATTAAATATTCACAGCGTTTTCGGTTTATTTTCTTGTTACTATTTCTATACGTACTTTTACATACGTTTAGGAATGTTTGATAGATATTCAATTTTCAATGGACAAAATCTTAACAACTTCCGTTGTTAATGGAGCCTAGCGGGATCGAACCGCTGACCTCCTGCGTGCAAAGCAGGCGCTCTCCCAGCTGAGCTAAGGCCCCACAAGACCTCTCAAAATTAAAGAAGACTGACGTACAGGTTTCCATTTCCTTAGAAAGGAGGTGATCCAGCCGCACCTTCCGATACGGCTACCTTGTTACGACTTCACCCCAATCATCTATCCCACCTTAGGCGGCTGGCTCCTAAAAGGTTACCTCACCGACTTCGGGTGTTACAAACTCTCGTGGTGTGACGGGCGGTGTGTACAAGGCCCGGGAACGTATTCACCGCGGCGTGCTGATCCGCGATTACTAGCGATTCCGACTTCATGTAGGCGAGTTGCAGCCTACAATCCGAACTGAGACTGGCTTTAAGAGATTAGCTTGCCGTCACCGACTTGCGACTCGTTGTACCAGCCATTGTAGCACGTGTGTAGCCCAGGTCATAAGGGGCATGATGATTTGACGTCATCCCCACCTTCCTCCGGTTTATTACCGGCAGTCTCGCTAGAGTGCCCAACTGAATGATGGCAACTAACAATAGGGGTTGCGCTCGTTGCGGGACTTAACCCAACATCTCACGACACGAGCTGACGACAACCATGCACCACCTGTCACCGATGCTCCGAAGAGAAACCCTATCTCTAGGGCGGTCATCGGGATGTCAAGACCTGGTAAGGTTCTTCGCGTTGCTTCGAATTAAACCACATGCTCCACCGCTTGTGCGGGCCCCCGTCAATTCCTTTGAGTTTCAACCTTGCGGTCGTACTCCCCAGGCGGAGTGCTTAATGCGTTAGCTGCGGCACTGAGTCCCGGAAAGGACCCAACACCTAGCACTCATCGTTTACGGCGTGGACTACCAGGGTATCTAATCCTGTTCGCTCCCCACGCTTTCGAGCCTCAGCGTCAGTTACAGACCAGAGAGCCGCTTTCGCCACCGGTGTTCCTCCATATATCTACGCATTTCACCGCTACACATGGAATTCCACTCTCCCCTTCTGCACTCAAGTTTGACAGTTTCCAAAGCGTACTATGGTTAAGCCACAGCCTTTTACTTCAGACTTATCAAACCGCCTGCGCTCGCTTTACGCCCAATAAATCCGGACAACGCTCGGGACCTACGTATTACCGCGGCTGCTGGCACGTAGTTAGCCGTCCCTTTCTGGTAAGATACCGTCAAGTGAGAAACTTTCCACTCTTCTCACAGTTCTTCTCTTACAACAGAGCTTTACGATCCGAAAACCTTCTTCACTCACGCGGCGTTGCTCGGTCAGGGTTGCCCCCATTGCCGAAGATTCCCTACTGCTGCCTCCCGTAGGAGTCTGGGCCGTGTCTCAGTCCCAGTGTGGCCGATCACCCTCTCAGGTCGGCTATGTATCGAAGCCTTGGTGAGCCGTTACCTCACCAACTAGCTAATACAACGCAGGTCCATCTCATAGTGAAGCAATTGCTCCTTTCAAATATCTACCATGCGGTAAATACTGTTATGCGGTATTAGCTATCGTTTCCAATAGTTATCCCCCGCTATGAGGCAGGTTACCTACGCGTTACTCACCCGTTCGCAACTCATCCGTCTAGTGCAAGCACCAGACTTCAGCGTTCTACTTGCATGTATTAGGCACGCCGCCAGCGTTCGTCCTGAGCCAGGATCAAACTCTCATAAAAAGTTTTGATTCAAACTCAAGCTATTGCTAGCTTTCCGTTTTATTGTTTTGTTTTGTCATTGACGATTTATCTTTAGATAAATCACCCTGCACGTTTGGTTCGTCTTCTTTAATTTTCAAAGGTCTTGTCGTTATCGCGCTCTCGCGACAACTATCTTAGTTTATCATTTCTTGTGAACTTTGTCAACACTTTTTTGAAACTTTTTTCGTTTCTCTGTTAACTAGTCCCTCAAGAGACAACTCATTTATTCTATCACGACTTATATACATTGTCAACCGGTTTTTTGAGATTTTTTGGATTTTTTTAAACACTCTCTATTCTTCCAGTTCGTGATTCCCTTCTTGTAGAACCCGTACGGATGCTCTCTCGTACAACTCCTAATGTCAATCCAAGTTTAAATGTTCGAACTTGGAAAAATCTTCCACATCAATACACAGTTTATTTTTGACAACATTCCTTCTTTGTTAACTTTTCAACAGCAATGTGAAGAGCTATATAGCTGATATTCTTTCCTATTCATTATGTAGTGGTCGAATTTGCTCCTCACCGACTTTATATCTAGGCTATTTTTTCCAAAAACAAAAGTCGCTAGATTTTTCTAACGACTTTGTTATTATACACGTTCAACTTTGCCTGATTTTAGTGCACGCGCTGAAGCCCAAACTTTTTTAGGTTTACCATCAATCAAAACAGTTACCTTTTGAAGGTTTGGTTTAACTGCACGTTTAGTTTGGTTCATAGCGTGTGAACGGTTGTTACCTGATACAGTCTTACGACCAGTGAAATAACATACTTTAGCCATTGTATCTTCCTCCTCATTTGATCAAATATATCGGATGTGCTAGCACCACATACCATATTATTCTAACAGAAAAGATTGGACTTGGCAAGAATTATTTTCATTTTTATTTTTTAAAGTGTCTATACTCATAGGTAAATATTTTAATACTACAGTTTGCGCCCCATCCATAATTCTTCGTTCTCTAAGTTATTACAGTCATGAAAACTTTGGAGCAGTTTATATTTTAACTGTTCTCTGCTCACTTCTATCGTAGATTTCTTCATAGCAAAGAACTAGATCAAACTTAATCAACTATTATAATAAAAAGGATTCTCGAAAGAAAATCCTTTTTGGTTTAATCTAAGAAACTTATGCTTTGTTTGCTTGAAATCTAAGATTTCTTCGCAGTTACATTAAGCTTTGTTCGCTGAACCGAATACGTCGATACGCTCTTCAACAGATGCTTGGATAGCTTTCACGCCGTCTGCCAAGAATTTACGTGGGTCAAAGAGTTTTTTCTTATCGTATTCTGCTTCGTTTGCTTCATAAGCTGCTGCAAACTTACGAGTTGCGTTTGCAAATGCGATTTGGCACTCAGTGTTTACGTTAACTTTAGCAACACCCAATTTGATTGCTTCTTGGATTTGTGCATCCGGAATACCTGAACCACCGTGCAATACGATTGGGAAACCTGGTACAGCTTCAGTCAATTTACGCAAGTGGTCAAGGTCAAGACCTTCCCAGTTTGCTGGGTATGGACCGTGGATGTTACCGATACCTGCTGCCAAGAAATCGATACCAGTTGCAACCATTGCTACTGCATCTTCGATTGGAGCCAATTCACCGCTACCTACGATACCATCTTCTTCACCACCGATAGTACCAACTTCAGCTTCAACTGAGATACCTTTAGCGTGCGCCAATTCTACAACTTCTTTTGCTTTTGCAAGGTTTTCTTCTACTGGAAGGTGTGAACCGTCAAACATGATAGAAGTGTAACCAACTTCGATACACTCAAGTGCATCTTCGTAGTGACCGTGGTCAAGGTGAATAGCAACTGGAACTGTAATGTTCATTGATTCAATCAAGTTTGCAATCAAGTTACGAGCTACTTTGTAACCACCCATGTACTTAGCTGCACCCATAGAAGTTTGGATAAGAACTGGAGCTTGTTTTGCTTCTGCTGCACGCAAGATAGCTTGAGTCCACTCAAGGTTGTTTGTGTTAAATCCACCAACTGCATAACCGTTGTCACGAGCTGCTTGGACAAATTTTTCTGCTGAAACTAATGGCATTTCGATAGCCTCCTAATATTTTTTGAGGTTGCACCTCATACTCTTCTATTCTACCATTTTTATTTTGAAAATGCTAGTTGAAACCGTCTAGTTTTGAGAAAACTTTCACATATCTTTTCATGAAAGCCATAATAATGCCTGTTTCGTATCATTCTTGTAATTTATGAACTAGCATATATCGTGCTCTGCACTTATCTAGACAAAGCAAAAGGACTAGCCTTAGCTAGTCCACTATGCGGAGAGTGGGACTTGAACCCACACGACCTAAAGCGGTCACAGGATCCTTAGTCCTGCGCGTCTGCCAATTCCGCCATCCCCGCTTAACACAAGAACTAGTATATCATTAGGAACTAGCCTTGTCAACACTTTTTTTGAATTTTATTTTTTATTTTTACCTTTTTTTGCCAAAACGTATTGATTTAGCTGATTCTTTTGCAATATTCTACTATATATAATGCTTAAAACCATCTAGACAATGATGCCATATGGGGGTGGTATTTCGTATTTTCTTCTATAAAATACTGACACCTTTTTCGTTTCTTTATATAAAATATATAAAGAAGATTGAATGATACCAATCTTCTTCTATAATGGTTATACTTATTTTTCATTCTCCATAGCTGCTGAAACAAAGGCTGTATACAAACCTTCAGGGCGATTAGGACGAGATTGTAGTTCTGGATGGTATTGGCAGGCAACGAAGAATTTATTTTCTGGAATTTCAACAATTTCTACCAAACGGTTGTCTGGTGACACGCCTGAGAAAACAAAACCTGCTTTTTCAAATTGTTCACGGAAGTCATTATTAAACTCATAACGATGACGATGGCGACGTTGTACAACTTCTTGATTATCATAAGCAGCTGCAGCCTTGGAGCCACGTTTGAGCTTGCTTGGATAAAGACCTAAACGGAGAGTTCCTCCTAAATCTTCCACTCCAATTTGATCACGCATGATGTCAATAATTGGATATTTTGTTTCTGGGTCTAATTCAAAGCTGTTAGCACCTTCTAAACCGAGAACGTGACGTGCAAATTCTACACAGGTCAGCTGCATTCCCAAGCAGACCCCTAGCATTGGCACGTCATTCTCACGAGCATAACGAATGGCTTGTATTTTCCCTTCTGTACCACGTTGTCCAAAGCCACCAGGAACGATAATTCCTTGTGCTTGTCCTAGACGTTCAGCTACGTTTTCTGCTGTCAAATCATTTGCATTGACCCAGTCCAATTCGATAGCAGCATCATTTGCATATCCTGAGTGTTTTAGAGCTTCAACTACAGAAATATAGGCATCTTGTAATTCTACATACTTACCAACTAAAGCGATTTTTACTTTTTTCTGGAGATTAAGAACCTTGTTTACCATCGCTGTCCACTCTGTCATATCTGCTGGAGGTACGTCGAGCTTCAAGTGATCGCAAACAATTTGATCCATGTTCTGTGCTTGCATATTTAATGGGATTTGGTAAAGATGTTCGACATCCAAGGACTCAATAACTGCTTCTGGAGCAACATCACAGAATTGTGCCAGTTTATTTTTAATTCCTTGTCCAGCAGGCTGCTCTGTCCGAATTACCAACATGTTGGGCTGAATACCTAGACCACGCAACTCTTTTACAGAATGTTGTGTTGGCTTAGTTTTCATTTCGCCTGCTGCTTTGAGATAAGGCAAGAGTGTTGTATGGATATACATAACATTGTCTGAACCGACATCTGCCTTCATCTGACGAAGCGCTTCAAGGAATGGCAAGCTTTCAATATCACCTACTGTACCACCCACTTCTGTGATGATGACGTCTGCATCTGTAGTACGAGCTGCACGCTTGATTTTGTCTTTCAAAGCATCTGTAATGTGTGGAATAACTTGAACTGTTGCCCCTAAGTATTCCCCTTTACGCTCTTTACGGAGGACTTCGCTATAAATTTTACCTGTTGTAACATTTGAATATTTGTTCAGGTTAATGTCGATGAAACGCTCATAATGCCCAAGGTCCAAGTCGGTTTCTGCACCGTCATCCGTCACAAAAACTTCACCGTGTTGATACGGACTCATTGTTCCCGGGTCAATGTTGATGTATGGATCAAATTTTTGGATTGTTACCTTGAGACCTCGATTCTTCAATAAACGACCTAGGCTGGCTGCTACAATCCCTTTGCCGATAGAGGAAACAACGCCACCTGTTACAAAAATATACTTTGTCATGCAAACTCCTTTTCTACGATTCAGGCTAATAGGAAGCAATTTGTGGGGATACTTCCTGTTAACTTGAAGAAAAAACAAAAATAGCTCCCTATCGCTAGGGAGCTCCGACCTCAAAAGAGGTGCCCGATAATATCTTATCGTAATTCAGTAGTCTTGTCAAATTATTTTTAAGAATCTATGGGGATATAATTCTTATTCGTCGACGACCTCTTCATCTGAATACTCGTCGTCATCTTCACCTAAATCAACATCCTCTTCATCCAATTCGTCATCTGGGATAATTTCGTTGATTTCTGAATCATAGGACTCAACTTCATCTTTTTCGTCATCTGGGATAATTTCGTTGATTTCTGAATCATAGGACTCAACTTCATCTTTTTCGTCATCTGGATTTTCATCATCGTATTCTGATGATACACTACCTGGATAGTTATCCTCATCTTCCGGATCATCATGTCCATAGTCAATCGCATCATCATCACCGTCCATAAAGGCATTGACGCGTTTCTTCTTGCGTTTTGGTGCATCTTCATCATCTTCTTCAAGAGTGATCACTTCTTCGTCGATCTCATCGATTGCGTACCATGAACGTAAGCCCCATTTGTTTTCGCCAAGCGGAATGAAGCTTCCATCCACATTCAAATCAGAATAGAAGGTTGGGAGGGCTGCGCGAATCTCGCTGTTTGATTTTTCAAGGTAGTTTTGAATTTCATTGACCAAATCGTTGAAATACATTTCGTTGTCACGTCCACGTTCTTCCAAAATAGCACGGGCTACTTCAATCATGGAAAGTTCGCTTTTTTCTTGTCCTGCAAATACGTTAAGTTCCAAGGCTGTTCTCCTTTTTTGTCTTTCCTTTCTATTTTACGCTAAAAAAGGCAAATAGTCAAAGATAATCTTTATCGTTTTTCTGTAAAAAAATACCTGCAGAGCTCAGTGCTACAGGTATTTTGTTTACTATACTTGTTCTTCTAAACTTGGAAGGGAGATGGTCCGTTTGACCCCATCCTTATCTACAAGTCGAACAACTTTGCTTGCTGCATCATATTCGAAAGCTTCAAAAGAAACTTTGTAACGGTCTGAGAGTGTGACCAGACTTTGTTCAAAGGTTTTGAAGTCCATGCCAAACTCTTCTGCTCTTCGTTTTAATTCTTCTGTAAACTCGTCAATTTCCTCGGTTTCTTCAGAAATAATTTCTTCATCACTTTCTTCCGTCTCTGTTTCTTCTGTTGATTCAGATGGTGTATTTGGTGTAAATACTCCCCAGCCATCGTCTGAAACTGGGCGTTCTTGTGGATTAGTCATGTAGTATTTAACCGTTGCTAGGAAATCTTCTAAACTATACCCTTCAGGACTTCTTGCACTACCTTGGTCAAACCATTTAAAGGATACATAGTGATAGTGATCTTGATGCGGAATCACCAGAGTCCCGTTGCGTACTTCGGTTGCATAGCCAGCATTGTAAGTCAGTGCTTCGAAAGGAACGACTTTCTTCGCTTCCACTCGGTTATAAATTTCCTCTGCTGTTTCTTTGGCAACTTGTGGCTGTTCTGGCGTTGTTGTCTCGCCTGCACTTGCTCCTGTTTCAGTTGGTGCAGGTGTTGACGGTAAACTAGAATTAGATTTCTCACGTTGAGCCACCATAGCCTCTGCTGGGATCAGCTCGCTTAAGTAATTCAAATCACTCTTGTTAATCCGACGGTAACCATCTGTAATCACACGTGGGATGCGATAGTTATCCGTACCTATTTTCACTTTGGGATCTAATAGGTCCGCTGGGTCAAAAATATAGCCATCTTTTGTTGTATATTTTCCTGCTGCCTTAGCTTCTGCCAATTCTTCTGCTGAGTGAACAATTTGCCAATTTTTCAAACCTGCACGTTTCTCAATTGGTGTGACATTTTTCGCCAATTCTTCAGCGTCTCGTTTATCAAGAAGAGTTTGTACAGCTTCCAATTCTTCTTTAGATAAATCTTTCTTGGAAATTGAACGTAGAGAACCTCCTGTCGCTCTTGGTAGACTGAACGCTTGACTAAAGACAAAACTTGCTGGATCTAGTACGTCTTCCGCCGAGAAGATATAGCCATCATTTGTCGCAAATTTCCCTTTTGCACGCGCATCCATAACTTCTTCTGCTGTGTGAATGATTTGCCAATTTTTCAAGCCTAAGCGGTTTGCTTTAGGTGTTGCATTTAGAATTGGGGGAACAAGATCCGTTGCTTCTCCATCACCATGTCCACTTGTAGTCCAAGCAGATGGACGAATTTCAGGATGTTGCATGATATAGCGGATCGTTGCAATTTGTTCCTTACTCAACCATGTGTAAGGTAGGACGTGGATGTGATCAATGTGTGGAATAATAAAGGATTGTCCAGTATCATAGGTCGCATTCGCTCCCTTCATCGGAATTTGATCCATACCGACCAACATGGCTGGCTTAAGATCTCCTTCTGCAAGCGGTGCAATATCAAAGATATACTGCTTATCTTTTTCTGCCAAAGTCAACTCAGCAAAAGAGATCTTCATCAAATCTAGTTCGTCACGACCATACGTATAAGTTTTTCCACCTACTTCCATTTCATAAACAACTTTTCCAGCCAATTTACGTTTAGCCGTTACTTGTTTATATTCAAATGCAGGGCGGTTTTCTTCTTGAATTGGTTTTACAGGTTTTGAATCATTCCCTTGACTTGGTGTTGTGGGTTTAGCATCGTTTCCTACTTGTTCAGATGTTTTCGGTGGCACTTGTTTGCCCGCCTTCTCATTAACCCATTCCTCTACTTGCTTTATTTCAAAATCTTCGAGTTCGCCAAAACCAACATAATGGAAATGATCTCCATGACTAGCTATCAACCCTTGATCATCAACTGAGGTAATAGAGTCTTTGCTAAAGGTGTATCCATCACTTGTAAAATATGCCTTACCATCTAACCCTTTTCCGTAAGCAGGAATTTGACGTCCCTTATAGGAAACCACTTTCCCTGTTGACTGCTTCGGTTGTGTTGGTAATACTGGTTGTGTAGGCGATACCGGTTGCGTTGTAACAGTGCCGATTGGTGTTACTGGACGATTTGGTTGTGTTGGTGTATGTTGGGAGTGACTTGCTTGTGCGCCAGAAGAAACACCTGCTCCATTTACACCAATCATTCGAGAAATCTTCTCTTCTAGAGGAGACATCTGGCTGTATGGAATAAAGTGGTAATGATCGCCGTGTGGAACGATGACACCTGCTGCGGTTTTCTTCGTAATCGTTCTTGGGTCAAATACCAATCCATCCGCTTCTACATGGCGTTGAGATAGGGGTGTTGCATCCAATTGAGCCAATAAACTAGCCAAATCCTGACCTTGCCCCGCACTAATTGTGGTCTGTTGAGCTCTATTATTTCTATCGCCATATTGACTACCACTAGCCGAGCTCACACTTCCTTTTTGATTCCAGTAATCTTGAGCAGCCTTCAATTCGGCAGCTGATAAATCTTTTTTAGGAATAAAGTGGAAATGGTCGCCGTGCGGAACGATAAAACCATCTCCCGTGTCTTCAATAACATCTGTCGGATTAAAGACATAGCCATCGTCTGTTCTGTAGCGGCCATCCTTACTATTTCCTGCTGCCTGATTTTTGCTGTCAGCAGAAGAGATTCCTTTTTGCCGCTCCACTTCTTCTTTGCTACGAACATTTTTATGTTTGCTAGGGTCTTTTAGATAGAGATAGTATTTCCCATCAACTTTTATGACGTAGCCATCCTGGACTTCATTAATGATGTGACTGTCTTGTAAGACATAGTTTGGGTCCTTCATGACCAACTCTTCACTAAAAATCGCATCAAAGGGGACTTTACCATTATAGTAGTGGAAATGGTCACCGTGTGATGTCACATAGCCTTGATCAGTAATTTTAACGACTATCTGCTCAGCGTCAATATTTTCCTTGGCAGAAACTTGATCAGGTGTTAATTGTTCAGCAACGGTAGTTTGCACACTTTGACTATCTTCAATATAGGACACACGATTTTTTTGCTCTTCCATCGCTTGGAAACGTCCAAGCTGATAGCTACAGAGACTCATCCCTAAAACAAGGGCGGCTACGGAGCCAACAACTGCTTTTTTCTTCATTTTTTCTCCTTTCGGTCGATAGAATTCGGCCTTTTATTTTAACTCTTGAGCTAATGTTTCTAAGACTTGCTCTAGATTTTCTAGATAGGTTAAATTATTTTCTGGATCTGCTTCAAGAGGATCCAACACTTTTAAATCTACACCTGTCGAACTCGCCAATGCCTTGGCAAGCTTATCCGAGGCACCTTTTTCTGTAAAAATTGTTTGCACATTGTAGGTGTCAACAAATTCTTTAATTTCCGCCAACTGTCTAGGACTTGGTTCTTCCTCTGAAACTCCTGCGATCCCCAACTGCTTCAACCCGAAGCGTTGCGCAGTGTAAGAGAAGGCTGTGTGTTGAGTGACAAATGTTTTTGATGTGGCTTTTAAAAAGATTGGGCTATACTTGTCTGCCAACTTTTGCGCCTTTCCCTCTAAAGTTGCGGCATTTTGACGATAATAATCCGCATTCTTAGGATCACTTTCTGCTAAAAGTTCACCAATCGCAACAGCTTCCTGACCAACCAAAACTGGATCCAGCCATGTGTGGGGGTCATATAAACTAGCTTCATCAATCCCTTGACCAGCTTCCATGTCTTCTAACCCTGGAACCTTTGTCAGCGGTAAATTTGTCGAAGCCTCCAAAACCTTGACAGATGAACCTTGCAAATTAGGTTCCAAACGTCCTGCCCAGGATTCCAAAATTCGCGAATGATAGATAAAAACATCTGCATCGTATATGGCCTTTATGTCCGCAGCCGATGGTTCATAAGAGTGTATGCCCTGTCTTGAGCCAATCATTCGAACATCATTTTTATTCCCTGACACTTCCTTAACCAGTGAATAAATCGGGTAAAATGAGGTGACTATTTTCATTCCTGGCTGTACTTGACTCGCTTCCTTCTGAGCCGAGCAAGCTGCTAAAACAAAACCGAATAAGGCAACAAAACAGCCTCTTATCACTTTCTTTAACATAACTTCCTCCTTTGTTAACCAGTTAACTATAACACAAGAATATTAACCAGTCAAGTATTTTTTAAAAAAAGATAAGACTTTCTTTTTATAAGCCAGTCTTACCTTTACTTAAACGAATTGTTTCACTCGTTTGATTTCTCCCCATTCACGCTTTCTCTTTTTATATCCAATAAAACTTGTCAGACGGACAATATTCAATACCCAATGCAAGAAAAAATATCTAAACAAGGTTGCCAGGAAGGCTTTACACAAATCCATAGGTCCAATAAATAAATCTTGCGAGTAGACGCGTTGCAAAAATGACGCAAAGGTGATTAGTGAGCAAAAAGCACTATGGAGGAAAAAGAGCGATATGAAAAATGAGATGTTTAGTTGATGATAGATCAACGAAAGTAGAATCACGAAACAACCGAAAGTCTCTATAAACGGAGCCAAAAATTCAAATAGCATATAGTAAGCATAGGAAAAATATCCCACCGCCCCAAAACGAACTCGCGATAACATTTTTCGGTATTTTTTTTAGACATTGATAGAGTCCCAAGAACCAGCGACGGCGTTGTTTGCATAAATCACCGATAGAGCTCGGTGCTTGACTCCAACAAATGGCGCTGGTTTCATAGCAGATTCGATAAGGAATATTGTTATTTCTACAGAAATAATGCAATTTCATGACTAGCTCCATATCTTCTCCCAGTGTCTGCCTATCATAACCCCCAACTGCTATGACATACTCCTTGTAAAATAACCCAAAGGCACCTGATATGATGAGATTGGATTGCAAATAGTCCAATAAAATTCTACTCCCTAAAAAAGAACAGTCATATTCGATAGCTTGTAAACATGGGAGCACCGACCACGGCAACTGGTAATGGCTGACCTCTCCGTCAGTTATTCGTACCCCTTGTGAAACTTGGACGACTCCACCAACAGATATGACATTCTCCCATTTCTGCATGGGACGGACAAGGTTTTTCAGAGAGTTTCTTTGTAACATCGAAAGATGATTAAACAAAAAACCCGACCAGAGTCGAGTTTTCCAAATAATTATTTTACAGTTGCAGTGCTTGTAATCACTTCTACAGCTTTCTTCACAGCGATGTCGTGTTTAAGCATTTCTGGTGAAAGCAAGCTACGAACTTGTGCCACTTCCATATTGTAAGTTGCTGCCAAGTCTTCGATTTCTTTGTTGATTTCTTCTTCAGTTGCTTCGAAACCTTCTGCTTTAGCTACTGCTTCAACAACCAAGTTTGTCTTAGTACGTTTTTCAGCATCTGCTTCGTATTGTTTATGAAGGTCTTCACGAGTTGTACCAGTGATTTGGAAGTACATATCTGGTGAGATACCTTGTTGTTGCATACCACCCAAGAATTCATTGATTGCACGGTGAACTTCTTCATGAATCATTTCTTCTGGCAATTCAACGATTTCAGCGTTTTCTACAGCCAATTCAAGAGCTGCTGATTCAACTGCATCGTCAAAGGCAACTTCTTTTGATGCTTCCAATTCTTTGCGGTATTTAGCTTTCAACTCATCAAGTGTTTCCACTTCTTCGTCGATGTCTTTTGCCAATTCGTCATCCAAAGCTGGAACTTCTTTTGCTTTTACTTCATGGATTTTTGTTACGAAGAGGGCTTGTTTACCAGCAAGGTCAGCTGCTTGGTAGTCTTCTGGGAAAGTCACTTCAACGTTTACTTCTTCACCAGCTGCGTGACCAACCAATTGCGCTTCAAAACCTGGGATGAATTGACCTGAACCAAGTCCAAGTGAGAAGTTCTCACCTTTACCGCCGTCAAATTCAACACCGTCGATTGAACCTACAAAGTCGATAACAACTGTATCGCCTTCAGCTGCTGGACCTTCTTTGATAACCAATTCAGCCAAGTTGTTGCGTGCAGCTTCGATTTTTGCGTCAACTTCTTCGTCTGTTACTTCTTTAGTAGCTTCTACTGAAACTGCCAAGTTTTTGTAGTCACCCAATTTTACTTCAGGTTTTGTCACAACTTCCGCAGTGATTGTCCAGTCTTGACCTTTTTCCATAGATACAACGTCGATTTTTGGTTGTGCAACGACTTCAAGACCAGCTTCTGCAACCGCTGCTTCATAAGCTGCTGGTAACAATGCATTTACAACATCTTGATAAAGTGCTTCTTCACCAAATTTTTGGTTGAAAACGGCACGTGGCAAGTGACCTTTACGGAAACCTGGAAGATTGATATCTTTCTTAACTTTGTTGAAAACGCGATCCAATTCTGGTTTGATAGCATCTTGACCGATTGTGAAAGTCAAAACGCCGCGATTTGTTTCTTTTGCTTCAAATGATACAGACATTCTGTCATTCTCCTTAAAATTTTATTGCATACTCTTCATTATAACACAATTGACAAGGATTTCAACGATTTTATAACGTACTTTTGGGAAATGGCAGAGCTGGGACTTATTGTTCTCACTTGGAATTTTTCGGCGTAGACTTTCTGAGTACAAACATGGTTGTCAGAGCGACAGATTGATTGGACAAATCCCTATCAGTTTCCAACTTATCAACACTCCGACTATTCCTTGGTTCTATCGTCTATAAAAATCATCAACCGTTCAAATGCTTTGGCAGACACAGGGTCTGTTCGTAAATTCGCCACAAAACCATGAGGCTTTTCAAGCCCTTCTTCTGCCAAAGGATCGACCAATTCATTTTCAACTCCCGCTTGCTTCAAAGCCTTGTTGAGCGACACCATATCTGTTCGATCCTCGCTTCCCAGAAGGAAACTAGCTGGGTAGTCTTTATTCACATGGGAAATAGGGTTATAGGCATTGATTTCTTCCTCACTTAGATAGATGGTTTCTGAAACATAATTTCCAACCAAGATCTTCGTACCTAGGCTAAATTTGGCATAATCTAAAGGAGCATCGTCTATAACCAGAGCCTTGACATCTTCTTTTGCAATACTTGGTTCAATATTCAATAGCTGAGCGTACTCTTGATTGGCTAAGACGCTACCATATTGTGCCGCCATGATGGCACCTGCTGATGAACCCATCAAGACGACATTGTCCATGTTCAAGTGATATTCTTCAGCGTGTTCCTTCATGTAGGCGATAGCCTGATTCATTTGAATCACTGGCGTTGGGAAATGGTGGTCTGGTACAAGAGCATAATCCACATTGACAACATTATATCCTTTTGACACGATGTCATCAATGAGGTAGGTCGCTTGGCTAGCTGACAGAGGGGCCCCCATATTTTTGCTACCTCCAAAGAATCCACCACCGTGGAAATAGAAGAGGGTTGGTCGGTCAGCTTCAAGATTTTGGTCTGGATAGGTAATATCTAAAAAACTGTTGGGATAGTCCTTACTATAGGCAATCTCACTTTTCAAATACTGACCATTTTCTTTCAGACCATCAATGGGATCATAAAGAGGACTGTAAGAGTTCGGTGAACTCTCTTTGTACATAAACGATTGAATGACACCGACTACCAACTGCGGATGATTGGTAACAGACACATAAGCAATGATACCGAGACTGGCTACAATCCCAAGGGTCCATAAGATGATTTTTTTGAATTTTTTCATGAAGAATTACACTCTTTTTACACATTTTTTGAATAAGCTACTAACATAAAACAAGAACAAACAATAGAAAGACAGAACTCGCTTTTGACCGTCAATGATACAAATCCTAGTTCATTATTCTTTGATCTTGATAGAGTTTGTTTTGAACAATTTCTGGGGAGTTTCCTTGAAATGCCGTCTCTGCTTCAGGGGCTCCTTGTAACCGCCACATAAATCAAGCTACCATATAGCCGTTTGGAAGTCTAAGCATATCACCATGTCCTGCTTCTTTTCTCCGAGCCATTACCTTCGTGATGGTAGCTGGTAATGTCTCATAAATCTGTGTCAACTGCTTGCCAGACACTACCAAATCCTCATATCCACCTCCCGTACCCGATACTAGAAAGGTCGGAACAGAAATCAAGCTCGGGTCATAGTCCCATTCTAAATTACTAGAAAGTTCTAAATTGGCAGGACTTGCCGCGTAAATAGTTTTGATCATATGCCCATGCTTTTGTTCCGTAACAGCATTAAAGACCCCAACTCCTCCTTGAGAATGCCCCGATAGGCCGATCTTATCTAAATCGACTTTACTAAAGAAAGGATTTGATTTTAGGCCTTCAACAGTCTTATTATCATTTAGCTTGATAGCAAGTCGCAAGCTCATTTCGGATGAAAATCCATTCCAAGAATATTCTTCCTCAGTACCAATGACAATAAAGCCCCAAGAAGCCAAATGTTTCAAAACAGACGCATACTTAGAAGCTCTAACACCGGTACCATTAGAAAATATCACTACTGGAAATTTTCTGGTTTCTGTTTCAATATTTGTAGGATAGTACAGTTCATATTTTTTGAAATTTTGTAAAGCATTGATTTCGAGATAGGAAACGTCATAGTTGCCCTGTCCAAGATACTTTTTCTCAACAGCTCCACCCGTTTCAACTACTTCTGTGTAGTTAGAAGCCACTGATGGCTTGCTGGCTAAATACAGGAAACCAATACCAAAACAAGCTATTAAAATCCCAATGCCGATTAAAACTTTTT
The DNA here is from genome assembly GCF_000294495.1 of Streptococcus suis S735. Classification (NCBI taxonomy): domain Bacteria; kingdom Bacillati; phylum Bacillota; class Bacilli; order Lactobacillales; family Streptococcaceae; genus Streptococcus; species Streptococcus suis. Next base: position 310,018 of record NC_018526.1, on the reverse strand, counting down.
TCATACTTTCTTTTTTCTGTCCTTTATGGTATATTTTTAGAAACAAGTGTTTCGTTTTTATCAGTATAGCAGATGGACAGTGGGAAAACTAGTCCCAGCTCTGCTATTTCCCCAAAAGGAAACAAAGGAAAGGAAGTGTTTCGCATGGAAAGAGTGAAGCGGAAAGAGTCATTATTTGTGGAGAGTGTCGTGGAGGCTCTGTGGGAGTTACTGGAAGACAAATCTTTTGAAAAGATTAGTGTGTCAGAGTTGGTGGAGCGAGCTGGCATCGGTCGGGTGACCTTTTACCGAAACTTTTCCAATAAGGAAGAGGTGCTCGAACGATCCTTCAACTTGGAATCGCAAGCCTGGTTGACCGAACGGCAGATTGACTTGTCGGATTGGTCAGATGCTCATCTCTTACTAGCTTTACGGCAATTTTTTGACTTTTGGTATGAGCAACAGGATAAGATTCGCTTATTGACTGCCAACCATTTGGACTACTTGCTCGAGGAGGTCTTGGATCGCTATTTCAAAGAAAGACTGGGGGACTTGACTGATGATTTTCACCTGCAATTTATCGTAGGAGGATTTTTCCGAGTGCTCAAAACCTGGGTTGCTCGAGGCTGTAAGGAAAGCCCTGATGACATCATGCGGTTGATGAGTGAGCAATAGAGCAAGCTTGTCAACGTTCTTGACCAAACCAAGCAAAAAGACTTAGACAACTGATGTTCAGTCACTCTAAGTCTTTTTGTGTATAGTGAGGATGGGCAAAAAGCCCAGGACCACTACTTAGAGTTCGTGTCAACATCTCAGCGCAGTGGTTGATTGGCAGATTTGTTCGTGTTTTACACTCCAAATCTGACCTAATCAACTGTGCGGGGGTGGGAAGACGAACTCTTCTATGAATGGTCGAGTTCTTTCCCACTCCCATTTAAGTCCTTTTCACTTTTTCTTCAATGGCTTTTTCTAGGTCAACCAGAACATCGGACATATACATAGTTTTCAATTCTTTCTCCATAGCTGTCTGGACTTGGACGAGTTTGTCGTCCACAGCAGCATGGATATTTCCCCCCACGATACAGTCGGGATGGGGATTTTCATGAAAGTTGAACAAGCCTTTCTTATCAATATTGTCAACCGTAACAAAGATGTCATAAAGACTAATGTCATCAAGCGTCTTTGCTAAACGAAAACCGCCGCTACCCTGCTTGGCATCTACAATTCCCGCTTCCTTCAAACCAGATAGAACCGAGCGAATGATAACGGGATTGGCTTGAATACTGTTTGCCAAAACCTTGCTGGTGACACGTTGCTGGTCTTGAAAGAGATGGATAAAAGCCAAGGCATGAATGGCAATGGTAAATTTATTTGAAATCTGCATAACAATCTTTTACTCACTGACAAGGCTGATACGTGCTTTGAGATGATCACCTGTTGCAATCTCGTCAATCATACCAATGGCATAATCTGCATAGGAAATAACGCTTTCTCCCTTGCTGTTCAAGACCAACTCTTCACCGCCAAGAATATAACGACCTGTCCGTTCGCCGTCTGCTTGCAAATCACCGACTTGACGGTAATCATTGACAAGACTTGGACGAAGGACAAAGGGTCTAGCAAGACCAATCATGGACACACCATCCTTGATAGCCTCCTCCATCTGAGTGACTTTTCGGAAACCGCCTGTTGAAACAATAGAAACAGAAGTCAAATCTGCTAGAGCAAGGGCATAGGTGACAAATCCAGCACCATTCTCATAGTCACTACCAAAAACAGGTGTCTCATAATTGCCACCTGAAATTTCAATCAGGTCAATACCCAAGTCAGACATGATTTTCACCACATGCTTACAATCCTCAAAACCAAAACCCTCTTCCTTAAAATCAGAAGCATTCAATTTCAAGGCAATGGTAAAATCTGGTCCCACTTTTTCACGCAGACCTTGATAAACTTCCACCAAGAATTGCATGCGATTGTCCAGACTGCCACCATAGCGGTCCGTCCGCTGATTATCCGCTGGTGAGAGGAATTGATTGGTCAAGTAACCATGTGCAGCGTGTAACTGTACACCTGTAAATCCTGCTGCTTTTGCCCTAAGGCCTGCTGCAATAAATTTATCTCTGGCTTCTTTGATGTCAAACACAGTCATTTCTCTCGGTGGACGAAAGGCCGAAGCTGAACCTCCAGAAATCGGAATGGCACTGGGTGCAATCGGAGTTTGATTGATCGACCGATACATCTGTTTGCCAGGATGATTGAGCTGGAGCCAGATAGGCACACCGTTCTTTTTCCCAACGGCTGCCCATTTCCGAAATTGAGCCAGATGAGCGTCTGAATCAAGGACCACATTGCCCGGCTCACCAAGGTAGCGGCCGTCCACCATGACATTGCCTGTCACTAAGACACCCACTCCCTGCTTGGCCCAAAAATCATATAAGGCAATCAGGTCATCTGAGGGAGCTCCCTGACTATCTGCCAGGGTTTCGCTCATAGCGGATTTGAAAAAGCGATTGTCTAAGACCTGACCATTGGGCAGTTGGAGGTTTTCTAACAAAATCTTAGTCACCGTAGCTCTCCTTAAATACTTGAATTTTCTTATCAAGATAGGCTAGTAAGGCTTGGCTCTTTGCCAAATCAAATCCTTTCAAGCTGACATTAGCCAACCTTTTCTCCGCAAAATAACGACCTGATACTCCAGCCACCTCTGGTGACAAGCTTAAGTAGTAACCCGTTTCAATCCCCTGGTCCAAATCCTTGGAAAATGGTTTCATCAGACTGGTGAGAATCCGACTTCTCAGATTGCGTTTGATACCATCATTGCCCAAATTTGTCGCAATCAAGCCAGGATGGTAGGCATTGACGGTCACAGATGAACCTTGCTTTTCTAAGGCCTCTGCCTGAGCTATTGCCAGCCAAATGGTGTAAAGCTTGGCATTATTGTAAGCCATGGCTGCAGAATAGCTCTGCTCTAAACCAAAATCCAAGCCTCTGGTTTGTGCAAAATGGTGCATCAAGGAAGAGGTATGAATGACCCTGCCTGCTGCTTTTTCCAGCAAGGGAAGTAACTCCGTCGTCAAGATATACGGAACTTGGACAGACAGCATAAAGGTCATCTCGATATTTTCTGCCGTTGCTACACGCGCATCACCAAAGTAAGCACCCGCATTGTTTAACAAGACATCAATCTGCTCAAAATCGCGTTTAATTTCTTGGCTGAAACGATAGACATCTGCTAACTTGGAAAAGTCTGCAAGGTAGCCATGAATTTTTTTACTTCCTGTTTTTAGCTGAATGTCACTGAGAGCTACACGGAGCTTTTCGCTATTTCTCCCGTGCAAAATCACTTCATGGCCTTCACTAGCTAGTTTCATGGCTAGGTGTTTGCCAATCCCGTCTGTCGATCCTGTGATTAAAATAGTTTTAGGCATTGCTTTCCTCCAAAAAGGCTAGTAAGGCTTTTGAAAACTCTTCTGCATTTTGGAAGATCGAGCCGTGTCCTGCATTTGGATAAATAATCAGTTGGCTATTTTTGATTTTTTCATGCATGGTATAAGAATTTTCTGTCGGAACTTGCATATCCTTATCACCGTTGACGATCAGAGTTGGTTGGGTAATAAAGGTCATGTCATCTTGCGGCTCTCTTCCCCAGCGTTTGATAGCTTTCAGCTGGGTCAAAAATCCTGGAACATTCATGTCCTTGTCTGCATGTGCAGCACTTCTTTGCCCCATACGACCCAAGACTTTTTCTGCCTCCAAACGACCTGCTTCATCATGATTGTAGAAAATGTAGCGTTTTGGATCCACACGCTCTAAACCAGCCTTCAGCATATAGCGGAAGGTTTTTCCAGTTACCTTATCAACTTCAAAACCACCACGAGGACCTGTACCTGCTAAAATCAATCGGTTGACCAGCTGACTATCCAGACGAACGATTTCTTGAGCAATAAAACCACCCATAGACAGACCCAGCAAATTGATTTTCTCATGACCCAAAGCCTTGATAATAGCAACAGCCTGCTCAGCCATTCCTGGAATAGTCGGAGCCACCTTGCCTTGACTAGCTCCTACGCCAGGAAGGTCTAGGATAATTACATGGTGCTTTTCAGCCAGCAAATCCAGCAATTTGGGATCCCAGTTGTCCAAGGTGGCCGCTAGGTGGACCAGCATGACCAAAGGAATGTCAGACTTGCCCTTGCTGAGCTCACGATAGGCGATTTTATTGTTTGAAACGGTGATGTATTGGTTTTTGGTTGTAATATATGACATGATTTTTCCCTGTATATTTTATTTTTTAGTTGAAACTGAGGACTGTTTTTCCGCGTGAACGACCGTTGGCAACCTTATCAAGTGCTGCGTTGACTTCTTCAAATGGATAAACTGTATCGATTGACGGTTTGATTTCGAGCTTGTTGAAAATGTCTGCTACTTCTTGCAGTTGGCGACCATTGCTCTCTACGAAAATGAAATGGTAGTGAACACCGTATTTTTTTGCCATTTTGTCAAATGAACGACCAGCTAGGCCAAACAAGATTTGTTTCCATTTTGGCAAATTCATACGTTTGGCAAATTCGCCATTTGGCATGGCGCGAAGGGAAACCAGCTGTCCACCTTTTTTCATGATTGACATTTGTTTCTCTGTTTCTGCACCACCAAGTGTGTCCAAGACGTAGTCAACATCGCTAAGTGTTTTGGTGTAATCTTCTGTCTTGTAGTCGATAAAACGGTCTGCACCCAATGACAACACCCGCTCTGCACTTGCCCCATCACCATTTGTGATAACGGTCAAGCCCTTGGCTTTGGCAATCGGAATGGCCATACCTCCGACACCACCAGTTCCGCCTGAGATGAAGATGGTCTTGCCAGATTGTGCCCCCATAAGGTCAAGTGCCTGCATGATGGTCAGAGCTGTCAGAGGAACGGCAGCTGCTTCTTCATCTGTCAAGTAGGCAGGAACCTTAGCAAGAGCCTGAGCGTCAACCGCTACATACTCAGCAAAAGCACCGATACTATCAAGCGGAAGACGACCGAAGACACGATCCCCTGCTGCAAAGGTCGTCACGCTTGAACCTACTTCTTCAACCAAGCCAACCACTTCATTTCCAGCTGTTTGGGGCAATTTGTAAGGGACAATCAATTTCACATCTCCGCGTGAAATCATGTTGTCCAAGGGGTTAACGCCTGCTGCGGTCACTTTGACAAGGACTTGGTTAGGCTTGATTTGTGGCTTAGCAATTTCTGTAAGGTTAAGGGCGATGTTGTTTTTGTTATAAGATGTGTGTTGTGCTGCTTTCATGTTCTTCTCTTTTCTATTATATCATTTGTTCCTGTATCACTTACAGGTCTATGTTTGAGTTTATAAAATCTGACCGAGGTCAGATTCGGGTTACTTGTGCGGATTGATAGAGATTAGTAATCACATTATCTAAGGATTGACGACTGAGTTGATTTTCCAGTTCTTGTTCAACGCTGGAAAAGATGGGAACCATTGCGCCTTCTATATGCTGCCCAACCGGACAAGAAAGATTGGCATTCTGGTGTATCTGAAATAGGCGAATATGCTCCACTTCTTGCGTCGCAAGGTAGATTTCCAATAAGCTAATATCCTTAGGAGACTTGCTCAATTGGTAGCCTGAACGGCCTTGGTGCGAAGTGATTAAGCCTGCATTTTTCAAAAGTGCAATCACCTTGCGGATGTAGCTGGCATTGGTGCCAACGCTCTCAGCTAAGGCTTGCGAGCTAAGTATTTCCTTACTCTCACTGATCATGGTCAGTATATGAAGGGCTACTGAAAACTTTGTATCCATCTGGTTTCCTTTCTGTTCTTGTATCATTTACAAGAACAAGTTTACCATAAGCTAGACTTCTTGGCAAGTCTTTTGCTTTATAGTCATTTGAATTAACTTTGATACATCGTCACTTTCGGCTTGCCGTACTCTGCAGAAGTGACTTGCTTTGCAAGTTATATCTCCAACCTAGCACAGCCACTAGGCTGTGCTAGCAACCTGCACCTCGGTTCCTTGTCTGAAAGCTAATTCATTCGACTATATTTTTTTAACAAAGCATTCGACCAAGAAGTCGCTTGTCTTACATGCGTTTGCCGTCTAGGACAAATGGCAAGGTTTTTTCTATATGATAAGCGTGGACTGCTGAGGAGTATTGCACCACTTCTGCATTCAACTGCGGAGCCTGGTTGGCATAGAAGGCCTCTCTTGCCGCCTGATCCGCAAAACCTGGGATGATGGAGGCATGAAGATGGTCTTCTTTAGGATTGTCATGGGCAACATTTGGGGTATTCCAAGTCGCTTTATTCCAAGGAAGATAGACCTGTGTTCGTACTTCCGTTACCCCAGAGATTGTCGCCAGTTGACTGGCGAGTCCATCTTGAACAAATTTTTTGAAGCTACCGCTCTTCACCCCATCTTTGCGACGGAAGTATAGGACATCACGCAGTTGGGTTTGGGCCTGAGTGCTAGTATGGTACCAACGTGATGAATAAGGGAAGCCCATGTGCATCAAAGTCCGACGGAAAACATTGACCTCATCTTCAAAGGCCAGGGCCGTCTGACGGCGACCGCCTATTGGTGCCAATAACTTTTGATAGGTCACTTCCGCAATGCCATCAATCCGACGATCTTCTGGAACAGCCGTTTCCAAGCCTGTCGCTTTCGGCCAAAAACTATGTTCTGTCTCACTCAAATGTTGCTGGCGGTATTCTAATAGACCCGGTGAAGCTGCAATAATCTGTGCATGCCCGCCACTCCAGTAGTCCATTCCCTCTTGGCGTGCTTTATCCTGACGCATCCATAATAAAATGGACAGTGAAAATCGTTGTTGGTATCCTTTTGTCATGTCTTCTCCTTTTGTTCTTGTATCATTTACAGAAACAAGTTTATCAAAAGCCAGACTTTTTTGGCAAGGATTTGGCTCAAAAGATAAAAAAAGTAACTCTCTTACTAGTCGAAAGTTACTTCCTGATACTCAATGAAAATCAAAAGTAGCCTAGGAAACGAAGGTGAAGATTGAACAGGAGTTCTTCAAGGCAAGTTGACAACGGAACATTTTGATTTTCGAAGAGTATGAGTTTCAACTATTTTTCTGTTACTACTTACCTAAAACTCTCACTATATTTCATCTGGCTCTTGGCCATCATGGGCCTGCCATTTGCAGTCGCTCAATTCCATATTGGTAAAGCGAGCTGTAAAACTGGAGTTTTCTGGTGAACAGGCATATAGCCCAAAAGCTATTTTCCCCGCCCCTTGATGAAAATGGCAAACCCGCATTTGTTTGAAGTGGATACCATCTTCGGAATTTTCAAAACAGTAATCAGCTCCCCTGCGACTGAGCCTAAACCACATGGATTTGATTTGTGAACTGACTTCAGTAGTTGCCCAGTCAGAAAAGCCGTGATTAGTCACCACACTTCCCAAGTGTTGGAAGTCATCATTTTCATACTCTATCGAACATTTGAGCCAATTCTCCGAATCTTGATAAAGGACAATTCCACACTGGTCAAATCGAGTATGACTACCCGCAAAATCCGTCTTCACAGTAAAAGAAAAATAGTCCTCCTCTGTCTCCATCTGTAAGACAGGAGCATTGTCATTCACAAAATGGTAATAGGTCTTCTGCCACAAATCCGTCTGGGGGTGGGTGGTAATGGTAATTTCTTCATCTGAAATAGTGAATTGTCTCGGTGGACGGGTCCACACTAAATCCTTAACCGTAAATTCTTTCATTATGAACCTTTCCGTATCTCATCTTCCTGATAGGCTGCTCGGACTCCGCCGATTAGTTTTGGTCGGCTGGCGAGAGCTGTGACATGGGCCTGTCCAATTTCACGCAGGCTAGGTCTAATCGGAACTTGGACGTGCTTGATGTGCATGCCGATAGCTGTGTCGCCGATGTCTACACCAGCCTGAGCGGTGATAAACTCGACTTCCACCGGGTCCTTCATATACTTGAAGGCCGCCAGCTGTCCTGAACCACCTGCATGAAGGGTGGGTAAGACATTGACTATTTCCAAGTCCTTCTGGATTGCTAATTCACGCTCCACCACCAAGGCACGATTGAGGTGTTCACAGCCTTGGACAGCTAGATAGATACCTTTTTGATCCAGAATTTCCAAGATGGTTTCAACAACCACCTCACCAACTTCCAGACTGGAATTTTTCCCGATATGCCCTCCAATCACCTCACTAGAGGACAATCCAAGGACAAATATCTGTCCTTTTTGAAGATCGCTGAGTTCTAGGACTTCTTGCACAACTTGCTTAGTTTGGTCTTTAATTTCCCTTAATAACATGATTTACTGCACCAATTCTTTCTATTGCCTGAGCCAAGACGTAACCAACTACCAAACCAACTGTGTTTTGCAAGGTATTGCTTAGAACACTTTCAATGGCTTTCAGGTCATTAAAATAAAGTCGAGATGCCAGGTAGTAGCCCCCAACCATAGAGAGGGTCGCCAAGACTAAACCGAGAATCCGTTTCTTACCTGTCCAACCCGCAAAATAACCCTGAGCCCCGTGGAATACTAGACTAAAGAATGCCCACTGGGGATAGCCCAACAAGAAATCAATCAGAAGCCCTGACAATCCGCCGACAATGGCTCCCTCTTTCTTGCCCAAGTAAAAGGCTGTAAAATATACCCCAACATCCAAGAGTGTGACAAAACCAGTTGCAGTTGGTACATGAACAAAGGCTAATACCAAACTCAAGGCTGTTAAGATAGCGAGCAAGACCAATTCTTGCGTTTGTTTATTTCTCATATTGAACCACCCCATAATCATCTGATTTTTCAATCGCCGCATGGACAAAGTCCTTGGACAGCCTGACCGCCTCCAAAGGCTCTTGACCCAGCAAAAGCTGACTGGCAATGCTGGACGCAAAGGTACAGCCTGCCCCCACATTGTTTTCTGACAGCAGAGGCGACTGGAGCACCACCACTTCCTGACCGTCGTAGAAAACATCAACCGCCTCTGAGCCACCCAGACGATTGCCTCCCTTGATGACCACCGCCTTGGCTCCCAAGTCATACAAGGCCACTGCCACCTGCTTCATCTCTTCCACCGTTTTGATATCCTTTTGGAGCAATAGCTGAGCTTCTGCCAGATTTGGCGTGATAATGCTGACATAAGGAAGGAATTTCAAGATTTCATCTCGCAACTGACTGACCTCGGTATCGTGCGTTTCCTTGCAGACCAAGACTGGATCCAAGACCACAGGAATCTCCTGGTGAGTCTTGATAAACTCCAAAGCCTGCTCTGCTATTTCCACAGAGGGAAGCAAGCCAATCTTAATCGCAGAAAAGGGCACATCCTTCAAACTAGCCAGCTGCTGGGCAAAGACCGCAGTCTCCGTCGGAATGACCTCAAAACCTTTTTCCGTCATAGCTGTCAAGCAGGTCACCGCCACAAAGCCATGCAGCCCATGGACTGTGTAGGTGGTCAGATCTGCGTGGAGCCCGCCACCGCTGAAAATATCGTTGCCAGAAAGCGCCAAAATATACTTAGTCTTCATAGATAATCTCCTTTAGATAGAGGCCGTTGCCTGCCGCAGTCGGACCCGCCAAACCACGATCCTTTTCTGCTAAAATCCTTTTAATCTGCCCAACAGGCATGCGACCATTGCCAATTTTCAAGAGGGTCCCGACCATATTCCGCACCTGCTTGTACAAAAAACCGTTGCCCGAAAAGGTGAAAATCAAGAACTGCCGCTGCTGGTCATATTCCATACTTGCTACTGTAATGGTCCGCACCTTGTCCTCGACCGAGGTCCCCGAAGCCGTAAAGCCTGTGAAATCATGGGTTCCCACTAGGTCCTGAATGGCTTCTTCTATCAAGCTCAAGTCCAAATCATAGGGATAGAAGGTCGCATAGTGGCGCATCATGGGATTCTTAGGTCGCCCAATATCCACCAGAAACTCATAGGTCTTGCTGTGCTTGGCATAGCGGCAATGAAAATCATCCGCCACCTGCTCCACACTGACCACATCAATATCCTCAGAGGTTTGGGTATCCAGGGCAAAGCGGAGCTTCTCCACATCTCGACTGCCAGCCAAGTCAAAGTGTATAACCTGACCGTAAGCGTGGACCCCCGCATCTGTACGACCTGCACCATGAACGGTTACTGGCTGACCACTATTCAATCTTACTAACGTTTTTTCGATTTCTTCCTGAACCGTACGAGCATGGGGCTGGCGCTGAAAACCAGAAAAGTCATGTCCGTCGTAGGAAATAATTGCCTTATATCTTGTCATGTTTTGATTGTAGCACAGGAAAAGTATGTAAACAAGTCATGAGACACCAAACTGTACTATGACAGATTTCCTGTCTCAAAATTGACACAACCTCCCAAATACACTATAATGAAACTGAATATTGTATCTTAGAATTTTTATAAAATAATAACGAAAGGAGGAAACTATGGAACTCCATTCTCACTTCAATGCAGAAAACCAAACTGCTTTTGAACACGTCATCCAACATCTAAAAGAAAAGGGTATACGCATTACCGAAACTAGAAAAGCAGTCGTTGCCTACATTATCGAAAGCGATGACCACCCTAGTGCTGAAATGATTTATCAAGATCTAATACCTAACTACCCCAACATGAGTCTGGCGACTGTTTACAACAACCTCAAACTTCTATTGGAAGAAGGGTTCGTGACCAAATTGAAACGGACCAATGATAATACTACTTATTACGACTTTATGGGGCACGAGCACCTCAATGTTATTTGTGAAGTCTGTGGAAAAATCACTGATTTCATGGATGTAGAAATCCCGAGCTTGAAGAAGGAAGCTCATACCCAAACTGGTTACAAAATTACAAAAGAGGTGCTATCCATCTACGGCATTTGTCCTGATTGCCAGAACTAAAAGACGAATATCAAAGCGGCTTTCTGTCGCTTTTTTTTATTTCCCTTTGAATTATCAGAATGATATTATTTAGAATTATTATAAATAACTTGACTTTCTTTTTATAATTGTTATAATTAACTTAGTTAAATGATAATAATTCTAAATAAGGAAGAGCAAACTATGACACTCGTAACCAACCTCAAACAACACAGCCACATCATCACGACCGCTCTTTGCTTGGCGCTCATTCTAATAGGTATCCTTCTGTTTCAGACTGGACAGGGATGGGCTCCTATCCTCTTCATTTCAGCCTTTGTCATCGGGGGCTACCAATCAGCCAAGGAAGGCATTTCTGAGCTGATTTTCGACAAGCACCTGTCTGTCGACCTGCTCATGATTTTAGCTGCTATCGGCTCTGGTCTAATTGGCTACTGGATGGAGGGGGCTCTACTCATCTTCATCTTCTCCCTTTCTTCTACTCTGGAAGAATTAGCCATGGAAAAAAGCAAGAATGCGATCGCTGCTTTGATGAACATGACCCCTCCAACAGCTCGCAAAATCGAGGAAAATGGTGACATTACTGTCTTAGACACCGCAGCCATCCGCATTGGCGACCTCCTGCAAGTCCGCAAGGGTGACACGGTTCCACTGGATGCTACCCTCATCAGTCCGCAATCCATCTTTGACGAATCCATGATTACAGGCGAGCCGCTCCCTGCGGAGAAAATGGCTGGCGATGCTGTTATCGGCGGAACCATTAACCAAGGTCCAACTGTGACCGTACAAGTTACGGCTGAAAAAGGCGATGCCCTCTTCGATAAAATCGTCCAGATGGTTGAAAACGCCCAAGAATCCAAATCAAAAACAGCGACTTTCATTGAAAATATGGAAGATACCTATGTCAAGGTTGTCTTGGTGGTGGTACCACTCTTCATCCTCCTTGCTCATTTTGCACTGGGCTGGGACTGGTTAACTGCCTTCTACCGAGGCATGATTCTCTTAACCATCGCTTCTCCTTGTGCCCTCGTAGCTTCTTCTTCACCCGCAACACTTTCTGCCATCAGCCGTGCGGCACGTAAGGGCATGATTATCAAGGGCGGTGACATTGCGGACAACATCGCCAATCTAGAGGCCATCGTCTTTGATAAGACGGGTACCCTGACCATTGGTAAACCTGAAGTTGTAGGTGCGACCTATCTTGGCGATGAAGAGCTTATCAAGCAGGTTGTTCAGGCAGTTGAAAAACAATCAAGCCACCCAATCGCTCAGGCTCTCATGACCTATACGGCTGACAGCTCTGCTATTGCCCTTCAAAGCCTAGAAGACGTGACAGGAAAAGGCTTGGTGGCAGGCTATGAGGGCGACAGCTGGAAAATCGGTAAGGCGGGATTTGTGGCGGACAGCCTGGTGAGTCCCCTGTCTGCTGGCTTGCTGGCACAGATCGATGAGGCGGAAAGCACTGGGAAAACCCTGGTCTATGTCAGCCAAAATGATGTGCTGGTGGCGATCTTCATGGTGGAAGATAGTTTGAAACCTGAGAGCAAGCAGCTGATTGCCCAGTTGAAAGAAATGGGCGTGACGCCAATTCTCTTGACGGGTGACCAAGAAAAGACGGCTCGTTACGTGGCGAGTCAGGTCGGTATTGACCGTGTGATTGCCAACTGTCTGCCGACGGATAAGGCTGCTGTTATCCAAGAATTACAAACCGAGTTTGCGTCTGTCGGCATGGTCGGAGACGGCATCAACGACGCTCCCGCCCTGGCTCAAGCCAATGTCAGCTATGCTATGGGAAGCGGAACGGACATCGCTATGGAGTCAGCTGACATCGTACTCATGGAAGACCTGACGAGAATTCCTTACTCCATTCGTCTCTCTAAGAAAATGCGGGGCATCATCAAGCAGAACATCATCTTTGCGCTATCTGTCATTGCCCTTCTTATCATCTCCAACCTCTTCCAGTCTATCAACCTCCCACTCGGTGTGGTGGGCCACGAAGGATCAACGATTTTGGTGATTTTGAATGGGTTGAGACTATTGTATTTTAAATAGCTTCAAACCGCCAGGTAGTTGGCGGTTTTCTTATTATTCTTTTTTTAAAAAAACGCTTGCATTTCAAAAATTATTGTTTTATAATAATTTTACAGATAATATTATCATAAAACAATAATAATCGGAGGTTTGCTATGAAAACCAATCTACTCAAAACAGCTGGCATTGTGGCTGCTTGTGTTCGCTATTTCTTCTATTTATTAATTGCAAGCTATATTTTCTTTAGCCTGGCTGGTCTTGGAGGCGACTCCTTTGCGATAGGCTCTTGGGAATACACCTTTAACAAACCCATTGACCAGATCAGTGTCTGGCTCATTCTGCTAGCGACTGGATTGATTCTAGTTGTCTTAGTAGCACTCAGTCACATTGCCCACTTGATTCAAAAGTTATGTAAATTGCTTCTGGAAGAAGATTATTTCGCTTCAGCTAGTATGGAACTTTATCAGAAGCTCTTCATCAGTTTGCTCGTCCTGACTGCTGGGCAATTTTGCCTAACCAGCTTGATCACCTTGACAAATGCTGCTGGACCAAACAACTTCCTCAATCTGCGTTGGTCAGATTTCATCCTCAACGCCCTCTTTATCTTCTTGACTTATTTTGTCTGGACCTTAGTACAAAAGGGGCAACAACTTGAAACCGAGAACAGCGAGTTTATCTGATATGGAAATGATTCGCGTAAACTTAGACAAGGTCCTCAAAGACCGACAAATGACTTCCAAGGACTTGGCGGAGCAAGTCGGCATCACCGAAGCCAATCTGTCCATTCTCAAGACAGGCAAGGCAAAAGGCATTCGTTTTAATACCCTGATGAGCATCTGCCGCATCTTAGACTGCCAACCAGGGGATATTTTGGAATATGTGGAAGAGTGAGAGTTACATCGAAAAAACAGTCTTTAAAATAAAAAATAGCTTAGGTCCACATCATTCGAGACGTTAATTCTAAGCTATTTTTGATTGTTCAAATTTTAATCGGAAGGCTAAACCAACCTCTTTTTAGTAAGTCGCCAAGCGTTTTTCTAGCTTGAGCTGACCAAATGCATAAAGGGTACAGATAACCCAATAAATGAGGGCTACACAGATATAAACCGTCATATAATCCGACTTAGCTCCACCGACTATTTTTGCCTTATTGAAAATCTCTGGTACAGTAATCATAGCGGTCAAGGACGTACTTTTCACCATATCCAAGAGAACATTGCTCAGTGGTGGAAGAGCAATCCGAAAGGCTTGGGGAATAATGATTTTTCTGTGAATCACATTGGTCCGCAAGCCCAGGGAACGCGCTGCCTCCCATTGTCCCTTATCAATGGCCGAAAGAGATGCACGAATAATTTCAGAAATGTAGGCACTGGACATGGAGGTAAAGGCGATAATAGATGCGGAGATAGCATCTAGTTGTAGCCCCATGAAAGGCAATCCAAAATAGATGAAAAAGAGAAGAACCATGAGGGGAATTCCACGCATGAGAGAAATATGGGCCATAGCCAACCAACGCAAGGGTCCAAACTTAGACATCCGCATGAGGGCTACAAAAAATCCACAGAAAGTCCCCAAGGCAAAACCAATTAGGGATAGGGATAGAGTGTAGGGAAGTCCCTCCAAAATCTGTGGAATAGCCTCTCTTGCAATATCTGCATTAAAAACTGCCTGCCAGTTAATATCCATATCTTCTCCTCTTTCCTAAAAACCAGATAGACCTTGCCAGTCTGTGACTGACAAAGTCTATACAAGATGCATTTAATTTGTTACGAGGTCTTATTCAACTTCGATAACTGGCAATTTATCAGCATTTTCAACAGGGACTGTCAAGTCTTGTCCTGCATAGTATTTCTCAGAAATTGCCTTCAAAGTTCCATCAGCTTTCATCGCTTCAAGTGCTTCGTCAATTTTTTCTTTCAAGCTTGTGTCAGCCTTGCTCATAACAATACCTTGTTCAGTTGGGTTGTATTTAGCCTCACCCATTTTTACCTTGATGTCTGGGAAGTTGGCATTTGCCCATTTGATAGCCATCACTTGTGTATAGTAATCATTTGGAATGAAGTCTGTACGACCTGTAGATACATCACGCAAATAGACATCGTTGGTTACATTGTCATAGATAACTGGCTCTGCACCTTGCTTTTCAGCGATTTTCATGTACTGAGTACCAGCCCCACCACCAGCTTTCTTGCCAGTCCAGTCGCTCAAGTCAGCTGCTTCGATTCCTGATGAACCATCTTCACGAACAATGTAGCCACCAACTGAATACTTGTAAGGGATAGAGAAGTTGTACTTTTCCTTACGTGCTTCTGTCATGTCAAAGTTGTTAACAGAAATATCTACCTTACCACTGTCAACCGCTGTAAAGGCTTCTGCCACACCGATTTCTTGGTATTCAATTTCCAGTTTCAAACGCTTACCAATTTCATTGATCATGTCAATTTCATATCCGACCAATTCTTTAGCATCATTGTAGTAAGAAGTTGGGAAGAGGGTACCTGGTGTAGCAACTTTCAAGACACCAGCTTCTTGAATTTTTTCCCATTGAGTCTGTTCAGCAGAAGAACTGCTAGTATTCGAACTTGAACTAGAACATGCTGCCAAGGTCAATGTAGAAACCAAGAGAGCTGAGGCTAAAACTTTTTTCAACATAAAACAATCTCCTTTGGAAGCCATAGCTTCCTTTTTTACTTTTTCGGTGTTAACCCACCAACTTTTACAGGTTAACATTTTGAAAACGTTTTGGCAAATAATTGAACTGAAAAAATGAATTCCCTTACAAGTTGAGTAAACCAGCTGCCTCCATTTGATCTGCCAACTGCAAGAGCAAATCCTCTCGTCCCTTGGATGCTGTCAATTGAACGCCGATTGGCAGGCTGTCAGCACGTACATAAGTTGGCAGAGAAATAGCTGGCTGACCACAAATATTGGCCTGCTGCGTAAAGGGAGTTAAGGCCAGACTGTCCTCGAACATTTGCCAGATCAGGTCCTGCTGCTCTTCCATGGAATAGTTCTGGGTCTGCTTGAGGCGATCCAGCAAATCTACTGGTAGGTCAAATTGTCCATGCTTGGGCGCTACATCAGCCACTGTCGGCGTCAGGAGCAAGTCGTATTCCTCATGGAAACGCGCCATGCTGGCTCCAAACTGGTCCCAGTCCAATAGGGCCTTGGAGTACAATTTGGCTGGAATAGTTTGCCCGCTTTGGTAAATAGCCCAGGACATGACTTCCATGTCATCCAAGGTCATCTGGCGCCCAAAAGCTGCTTCGATTTCGTCAAACATCTGGGCCGTGTCCACGCTGTTCATCAGGTAGAAGGATTTCATCAGGGCCACTCCATCCAGAGGATATTCTGTTAATTCCACCACTTCATGCCCCAAATTTGCCAAGTGATGACAGGCTTTTTGAACCGCTTCTACCGCTTCAAGACTGACCTTGCTCCCTACTGGAGATTTGGTATAGTAGGCGATTTTTAGGGGGCGAGACAATTTTCCAAAAACCTCCTCTTCACTCAGCTTGGCAAGGGGAAAAGGAGCTTCCAGCTGGTAGTCCTGAAAATGATAGAGCAGACGCTGGGTGTCACGGACAGACTTGGTCAGGGCAAAATTGACAGATGCTCCCTGCCAGCCACGATAAGACTTAGGTCCAACTGGAATCCGACCACGACTGGTTTTGAGCCCGATCAAGCCATTGAAGGAGGCTGGGATGCGAATAGACCCACCACCATCCGATGCTGCAGCAATAGAGACCATGCCTGAAGCCAGTGCTGCAGCTGCACCACCACTTGATCCACCAGCATTGCGACTGGGGTCCAAGGGAAGATTGACAGGACCATGCAGGCTGGCGTCTGAGATATTTTTGAAGCCGAATTCTGGCGTATTGGTTCGACCGACTATGATGAAACCCAAATCTTTCAAGCGTTGGACATAGGTGTCGGTATGGCCTGCTGGTCGACCAGCAAGTAGGCGAGAACCAGCAGAAGATGGCTGCCCCTTTTCATTTTGCCCCAGATCCTTCAACAAGAAAGGAACTCCAGCAAATGGCTTGCCCAGATAGTCTTCTTTCTCCGCTTCTTTCAAGGCTTCTTCATACTGCTTGCTGACAACCGCATTGAGGGTGGGATTGAGCTTTTCAATCCTGTCAATCGTTTCTTGCACCAATTCCTTGGCAAAAACCTGTTTTTGATTGACAGCCTGAGCCATGGCTGTCGCATCTTTCCATATCATAAGAATCTCCTAGATACCATATTTTTCCATAGACTGCTTGATGGTCTTTCCAAAGGTCATAAAATCAGCCATGTTGTCCGACGAGGGATAAAAAGTAGACAGCCTGGTCCCATTTTCAACCAATACTTGCTCAATCCGTTTCTTCATATCCTCCACCGTCACATCCTGACCGACCAAGTCTGACAGATTGGCCATCGAATCCGGATTTACTTGCGGAAATCTGTCCGATACTTCTTGCGGAGCAAAACTTGCCACATAAAAATCCGCCACCACTTGCCCACGTTTGACTTGATTACCTGACACACTGATATAGGCAGAAATGGCAATAGCCTCTTGGTAAATCCGCTGGGCCAATCCAGCAAACTTCCGCCCCTTGATACTAAGGTCGTAGGTCCCTGGACAGTAGGAAGTTGCCACCTCACCACTGACAACCTCAAAGGGAAAATCTGAAAGTGCCTGGGCAATCAAATCCACCATGACCTGATAAGACTCCCGCAAATCAACCTTGTGACCAGAAGGATTGGACAAAATCAGAGTGACATTTAAAATCCCTTCATCTGCAACGACTGCCAAACCGCCCAAACTCCGAATAATAGGACTGTAGCCTGCCTGACCAATACTGGCTAAGCCCTTGTCCAGCTGGGCAACCTGACTATCCATCATCCCCAGAATGACCGTTTGGTCCATGGGCCAAAAATGTAAAATTCCTGTATTGGACTGACGATTGACCTCGCGCAAAAAGACCTCAGTCCACACCAGTGGCTCCTGTTTCAAACCCGTCAAGCCAGACCGATCTTCGTATTTCTTTATGGTCACATTCTCAACCCAAGATTTCATTCGTAAGCGTTCTCTTTCAAATTACTATATCTTATTTTAACACAGAGCCTGTGATGCGTCGGAGAAAATGCCCAGAGTTTTTTCTGAAAAAGAAAGGGGAGTGGGAAAGAACTCGACCAAGATAAAAAGAGTTCGTCTTCCCACCCCCGCACAGTTGATTAGGCCAGATTTGGAGTGCAAAACACGAACAAATCTGCCAATCAACCACTGCGCTGAGATGTTGAAACGAACTCTGAGTAGTGGTCCTGGGCTTTTTGCCCAGTCTCATCTTAGAATTATAAATCCTCAAAGGCATCTTTTACCTTGTCAAAAAATCCTTTTTTATGGGGTTTGACATCAATATTTCCAGCTGCCGCAAATTCTTTAAGAGCTGCTTTTTGGCGGTCATTCAAACCTGTCGGAGTGACGATATTTACTGTGACATATTGATCACCAATAGCTCCACCACGAACACTTGGTGCACCTTTTCCTTTGAGTCGGAAGGTCTTACCAGTCTGGGTACCTTCAGGAATGACCATATCCACATCACCGTGAACTGTTGGCACATGAACAGTATCTCCAAGTGCTGCTTGGACAAAGTTGAGGTTCAGTTTATAGTGAATGGTGGTCCCTTCACGTTCAAACTTGTCTGAAGGTTGGACCTGAATGACAACGTAGAGATCTCCGTATGGACCTCCATTGAAACCAGCTTCACCTTGACCAGCCAAGCGAATACGTTGACCAGTTTCCACACCAGCTGGCACCTTAACCGTTACCGTATGGGCTTGTTTTTCATGACCAGTTCCATGACAGGTTGTACATGGGTCTTTGATTTGTTTTCCGCGACCATGACAGACATCACAGGTCATTTGACGACGCATGGTTCCAAGTGGAGTTTGGGTGTCCACATTGATCACTCCAGAACCATGACAACGCCCACAGGTTACCGGACTTGTTCCAGGTTTGGCACCTGAACCTGTACAGGTTCGACAAGTTGCTTCACGATTGTAGGAAACTTCTCGTTCCACACCAAAAATCGCTTCTTCAAATTTCAAATTGACCGCATATTGCAAATCATCCCCTTGACGAGGTGCATTAGGATTGCGCGTCGCACCACCTCCACCAAAGAAACTAGAGAAAATGTCTTCAAAGCCACCGAAACCTGCTCCGTCGAAACCACCAAAGCCACCTGCTCCTCCGCCGAAGCCTCCATTAGCACCAGCAGGACCATACTGGTCATAGGCAGACCGTTTTTGCGGGTCGCTCAAGGTCTCATAAGCCTCCTGGACCTCCTTGTATTTATCCTCCGCACCCGGATCCTTGTTAATATCTGGATGGTATTTCTTTGAAAGCTTCCGATAAGCCTTCTTAATCTCGTCTGGCGAAGCATTCTTAGAAACACCAAGACGATCGTAAAATTCAGTATTGTTCATATAAGATACCAAGCCCGTTAAAAGCAAAGTGAAAATAGGAAATCGGCAGAAAATCCTGATTTTCTAGACGATTTATCTTTTTCACACAGCTTTTAGGGCGAGTTCATTTCCTTTCGTTAAATAATAGACGAAACTCAGAAAGTAGCCCGTGTTCAGTTACGAACACTTTCCTTTCTGTAAAAGTTAGACGGGTATTTACCCAAAAACAGAGGCTGGGTTGCAACCTCTGTGATTGGAATCTTTATTAACTAATAATTTCTATTCTCGGGAAGAGGAGAACTGAGTTCAAGCTAAGAACTACGGAAAAAAGATAACTTTCCTTGTTCTAGATACTCAAAGAAATTCAAGACTAGGCTAGGCAACTGGACGAAGATTGAACTGGAGTTCATCGAGGAGAGTTAACGAAGCCTAGTGAAGAATTTCGAAGAGTACTACTTTTCAGTAAACTCGCCATCTACCACATCATCATCTGCATTGTTAGCTGTTTGGGCACCTTCTTGGCCTGCGGCTGCTTGTTGTGCTGCTGCGGCTTGCTCGTAGAGTTTCACTGCAAGGGCTTGGGCTTTTTCGTTGAGGTTTTCAAGTTTAGCCTTCATGTCGTCCAAGTTGTTAGCTTCCTGAGCTGCTTTCAACTCATCAAGAGCAGCTTGGGCTTGGTCACGTTCTGCGTCGAAGCCTTTGCCTTCTGTTTCCTTAAGAGTTTTCTCAGTCGCAAAGATTGCTTGGTCAACATCGTTACGAAGGTCCACTTCTTCCTTACGTTTCTTATCTGCTTCCGCGTTAGCTTCTGCATCTTTCATCATGCGGTCGATTTCTTCATCTGTCAAACCTGAGTTAGACTGGATAACGATAGTTTGTTCTTTTTGTGTACCAAGGTCTTTGGCTTTTACAGAAACGATACCGTTCTTGTCGATGTCGAATGTTACTTCGATTTGTGGAATACCACGAGGTGCTGCAGGGATGTCTGTCAATTGGAAACGACCAAGAGTCTTGTTGTCCGCTGCCATTGGACGCTCACCTTGAAGCACGTGGATGTCAACAGCTGGCTGGTTGTCCGCTGCAGTTGAGAAAACTTGTGATTTAGAAGTTGGGATTGTTGTGTTACGGTCGATGAGTTTTGTAAATACACCACCCATTGTTTCGATACCAAGTGACAATGGTGTTACGTCAAGAAGAACAACATCTTTGACATCACCAGTAATCACACCACCTTGGATTGCCGCACCCATGGCAACCACTTCGTCAGGGTTTACAGATTTGTTTGGCTCTTTACCAGTTTCAGCTTTTACAGCTTCCACAACGGCTGGGATACGAGTTGAACCACCGACAAGGATTACTTCATCGATTTCTGATAGGCTGAGACCTGCATCTGAAAGGGCTTGACGAACAGGAATTTTTGTACGTTCTACAAGGTCGTAAGTCAATTCGTCAAATTTCGCACGAGTCAATGTCATTTCCAAGTGAAGTGGACCTGCTGCACCTGCAGTGATGAATGGCAAGCTGATTTGAGTTGAAGTCACGCCTGACAAGTCTTTCTTAGCTTTTTCAGCTGCATCTTTCAAACGTTGAAGGGCCATTTTGTCAGCTGACAAGTCGATACCGTTTTCTTTCTTGAACTCTGCTACCATGTGGTCGATAATCTTTTGGTCAAAGTCGTCACCACCGAGCTTGTTATCACCTGCTGTTGCAAGTACGTCAAAGACACCGTCACCAAGTTCAAGGATAGATACGTCGAATGTACCGCCACCAAGGTCGAATACCAAGATTTTTTCATCTTTGTCAGTCTTGTCCAAACCGTAAGCAAGAGCTGCTGCAGTTGGTTCATTGACGATACGTTCTACTTCAAGACCAGCGATTTTACCAGCGTCTTTGGTTGCTTGACGTTGGGCATCGTTGAAGTAAGCAGGAACAGTGATAACCGCTTTGGTTACTTTTTCACCAAGATATTCTTCAGCGTAACCTTTCAAGTATTGAAGAATCATTGCTGAGATTTCTTGTGGTGTGTATTCTTTACCGTTTGCTGAAACTTTTTCAGAAGTTCCCATTTTTGATTTGATAGAGATGATGGTATCTGGGTTGGTTACCGCTTGGCGTTTTGCCGCGTCACCAACGATGATTTCACCATTTTTGAAAGACACAACAGACGGAGTTGTGCGGTTTCCTTCTGGGTTTGCAATGATTTTTGATTCAGTTCCTTCAAGAACTGCAACTGCTGAGTTTGTTGTACCTAAGTCAATACCGATAATTTTAGACATATGTGTTACCTCTTTTTAATTTACTTTTTATGTTCAATTTAGCCTAGTTTAATGACATTTCGGTCAGGTTTTCTTTTTTGGGAAATAGCAGAGCGACTATTCCGACACCACTACCATAGCCGGTCTCAGCAAGCGTTCATGCAGCTTGTAGCCTTTTTGGAAGACTTGTGCGATGTGTTCTGCTGGGCAATCGTCTGTGGCTGGGACTGTTTGAATGGCCATGTGAAGATTTGGGTCAAAGACATCTGTTGCGACTTCTTCCACCCCTTCTTCTTTAAGGGCTTGAATCAAGCTTTCTTGAACCATTTCCAAGCCTTTTTTGACATCTTCTGTCAAGCCTTCGACTTGAAGGGCACGTTCCAAGTTATCCAAGCTCGGCAAGATTTTCTTGGCCAAGTCTTGCGAACGGTAACGCTGAATGGTTTGGCGTTCTTCGTTTGCACGGCGTTGGATATTTTGCATTTCAGCGTGGGCACGAAGGTACTTGTTTTCAAATTCCTCAGCGCGCTCGTTTGCCAAATCCAATTCTGATTTTTCAGGTGTCTCCACAACTTCTTCTGTTGCTTCAACCTCTTCTACGATTTCTTCGTTTTTGATTTCTTCTGACAAAGCATTCTCCTTCTAATTGACTTCGTAATGATTACTACTTAGATAACGGTAGTAATCGGTTAATTTCATAAATAGGATGCGGCTGATGATGTTGATTAAGCTCATCTGCCTACGGTAGTCCATGTCAACAGGACCGAGCAAACTCATCTGGCCCATGCCCCGATAGGGGATTGGAAAACGATGATGAATGACCGTCACATCTGCAAGAGCAGGTTCTCTATGTTCCGCCACGGAAATGCTGGTCTGCTGGTTGGGAGCCAAGCCCTGCCGCAACTCTGGTGCCAATAACTGAGGACTATCCAAGAGTTGGTAGGTGGCAAGATTGCCGTAGGTCAGCGAGGCAACTTTTCCACTGATAAAGACCGATTCTTGGAAAAGATTGGAAAAGATGTAGTCCATGAGATCCAAGACATTGTCCGTCGTGGCAAAGTAACGCTGCACCACTTGGGGAATCTCCGTCCGCAACTTGTAGTGGATTGCCAAGACCGTCTGCCCAACGAAGCGCTCATCAACTAAGCGTTTGAGCACTTCCAAATCCCTAGTCAAGAAGTTCTTAGGAATAGCAAACTGAACAGTGACAGGTTTGGACTGGTCCAGAGTCAAGACTGCCAGAGCATCGTGGCTACTGAGCTGCACAATGTCAAAGGAAGTCAGCTGCTGACTGGTCGGCTCCACATCTAAAATGACCGAGGTGTAGCCTGTCAAATCCGCTAGGACCTGACTTGCTCGCTCCAAGATGTCCTCTAGCTTGAAGGCTTCAAAGTCAAAGGCCTTAACCACTTGATAAACATCTTCTTCATTGATGTGTTTCAGATTGAGCGAGTGGTTGACAAAGTATTGAAAACCAGCCCGACTGGGCATACGACCACTTGATGTGTGGGCCTTTTCCAGCAAACCCAACTGCTCTAGCTTGGCCATGTCATTACGAATGGTAGCCGAACTTGAAGCAATCATTTCCTGCAAGGCCTTAGAACCAACTGGCTCATGATGGCGCGTAAATAATTCAACAATCAGATTCAAAATATCATTTTGACGTTGGGTAATCATCTCCGCTCCTTTCATGAACACTGTTTTAGTTACGCTCAGCGAAAATCGACAGTAGCCTAGGAAGCGAGGCCGAATGTAGAACTGTGGTTCACAAAGGCAAGCTGACAACGGATAGTGTTGATTTTTGAAGAGCGTTAGCACTCTATGATATCGAGTGCTAATTACTTATACTCCCATTATACGCCGAAAAAATGGATTGTCAAGAGAAAAAGACAAAAAATTAGCACTCTTTTGCTTAGAGTGCTAAAAATCAGTCTGAGGACCTAGAATGGTGGATGTCAAGAAAAAAAATCAGAGAATCCTCCCTGATTTTATATCTTATTTCCCTTGGGCAATCAACTCTGCCCCACGTTTGCGGTAGGATAAATCCCCAACTGCTTCAATTAAAAGCTTGCCATTTTCGTATTTGAGGACGGTGATTGAGCCGTTATCGAGAAAGACATTGGCACCACGCTCTGGCTCTAACAAATGAGCCAATGTCGCAATAGTCATACCGTGGCTGACCACAAGGGCATTGCCTCCGCCTTGTTTTTCCAAGTCCTGGGCGATGGATTCAAAACCTGTCAAGATACGGTTGCTCAAAACCTCCCACGATTCCGCCCAGCCAGCGGTGTCTGCTTCTTGGATACCTGCTGCGATTTCCGCAAAGGACATACCCGTCGCATCAACTGTCCCTTTCAAACGAGGCAGGACCCCTTGGAAAAGCTCGGCATCGTACATGCCTTCAAAACTACCGAAACACCATTCACGGATACGCTTGTCTTGGTAATAAGGGATTTTCCCTAAAATTCCTAACTCACGCTGGGCGATGGTCATGGTCTGAACGGTTCGACCCAGATCACTGGATACGGCTAGTTTAAAGTCAAGGCCCGCATCCTTGAGCCCCAAGCCCAGTTCACGAATTCCTTCCTCACCGACCTTGGTCAGCGGCGTATCACACCAGCCCTGCACGCGCCCAATGGTATTGAACATGGTTTTCCCGTGACGAGAAATATATAATCTTACATCTGCCATTCGTTTTTCTCCTTGTCATTTCTTACTATTAGTATAACAAAAAACCGACTGCTTGTGGCAATCGGTCTACGTTTTTTAGTTCTTAAAGCTATGAATCGGTGCTGGAATCTGACCACCACGGTTGATAAAGTCCACAGACGAAGCTTGATTGACCTTCATAACAGGAGCTGTTCCCAGAAGGCCGCCAAATTCAATCATGTCTCCTTCTTTTCCAAGCGGAATAATACGAACCGCAGTTGTTTTCTGATTGATAACCCCAATAGCCGCTTCATCCGCAATCATAGCCGCAATGGTTTCAGCAGGCGTTGTTTCTGGAATGGCAATCATGTCCAAACCTACAGAACAGATAGCCGTCATGGCTTCCAATTTTTCAAGGTTGAGCGAGCCATTTTGCACCGCCGCAATCATGCCCTCATCCTCAGACACAGGGATAAAGGCACCTGACAAGCCACCGACTTGGTTGCAGGCCATGACCCCACCCTTTTTGACTGCGTCATTGAGCAAAGCCAGGGCAGCAGTCGTTCCGTGCGTACCAACGGTTTCTAAGCCCATTTCCTCCAAAACCCGTGCTACTGAGTCGCCAACAGCTGGTGTTGGAGCAAGCGACAGGTCCACGATACCGAACTTAACCCCCAGGCGTTCACTGGCCATATTGCCGACCAACTGACCGATACGGGTAATCTTGAAAGCCGTCTTCTTGACGGTCTCCGCCACCACATCAAAGCTCTCACCACGCACTTTTTCAAGGGCACGCTTGACCACACCAGGCCCAGACACGCCGACATTGATGACCACATCCGCCTCGCCGACACCGTGGAAGGCCCCCGCCATGAAAGGATTGTCCTCAACCGCATTGGCAAAGACCACCAACTTGGCAGCCCCCATATCAGAAGCCTCCGCCGTCTCCTTAATGATCCGCCCCATGTCCCGCACAGCCGTCATATTGATACCCGTCTTGGTCGAGCCGATATTGACTGACGAGCAGACCTTAGAGGTTTGGGCCAATGCCTGCGGAATAGAGTTGATGAGGATTTCATCACCTTTTTGGTAGCCCTTTTGAGCAAGAGCTGAAAAACCACCGATAAAATCGATGCCGATCTCATGAGCCGCCTTGTCCAAGGCATGAGCTAGGGGAAGGTAATCCGTGGCATCCGTCGCCGCACCAATCAAAGCAATAGGCGTTACTGACACCCGTTTGTTGACAATGGGAATGCCTAGTTCTGCCGCAATCTCATCGCCGACTGCTACCAAGTTCTTGGCCTTGGTGACAATCTTGGTATACACTTTCTCCGCAGCCTTGTCGATATCCGAGTCGATACAGTCCAAGAGGGAAATCCCCATGGTGATGGTCCGAATATCGAAATTCTGCTCCTCAATCATTTCAATGGTTTCTCTAACCTGTCTAATATCCATGAAATCTCTCCTTACAAGTTGTGCATAGCATCAAAAATGGCTGCACTTTGAATGTTGATTTTCACATTCAAAGCCTGACCATAGGCTTCTAGTTCTGCACGAAGCTTGGTGAAATCTTTCTTCTCATCTGATGACACCACCGCCATCATGGTAAAATACTCATCCAAAACAGTTTGTGAAATATCAT
Organism: Streptococcus suis S735; assembly: GCF_000294495.1. NCBI lineage: Bacteria > Bacillati > Bacillota > Bacilli > Lactobacillales > Streptococcaceae > Streptococcus > Streptococcus suis. Next base: position 284,147 of record NC_018526.1, on the reverse strand, counting down.
CGATATTGAGCCCTAACTCCGCAATCTTGGTCGCAACACCCGCAACAATTCCTGACTTGTCCTTACCGACAACTGTAACAATAGCTTTCATCTGAACACCTCTTCTAAATTTTCATATATTTTATCATAAATAGACAGAAAAAGGTAAAAATCTTTTGATTTCTACCTGTATCGTACGTGTTTACAACTCCAACTGTTTCTTCTATTCGGCTACGGCTAGAGTTGCCTAATTTTTAAGTTACAAACTTTCTATTTCTACCAGTCTGTGATACACTAGTGTCACCGAATTCTATTATTTGTTGGTTGCGACAAGCTACCAACCTTTCTTTTGTTCAGAAAGGACATTTATGAAGATTATCAAGCAATTGTGGTGGTTCTTTTCCCTTGAGAAAAAGGCCTATCTGATTGGGATTTTATCACTCTGTTTGGTCAGCCTCCTCAATCTCCTTCCCGCTTCTATCATGGGGCAGTTGATTGACCAGATTGCCAGCGGACAGTTGACTGAGCATCGCTTGCTACTCGGGGTAGCTGGGCTCATCTTGTCAGCCTTGGCCATGTACGGCCTCCGCTATCTTTGGCGAATGAACATCCTGGCAACATCTTATCGTCTAGGAAAAATCATGAGGGCTCGGCTGTTTGACCACTTTATGCACCTATCTCCATCCTTTTTTCAGCAACATCGGACTGGGGATTTAATGGCCCACGCAACCAATGATATCAATGCCCTGACCCGACTAGCAGGTGGTGGCGTCATGTCTTTTGTTGATGCAACGGTCACAGCCTTGGTTACCCTAATTACGATGAGTTTGAGCATTTCCTGGCAGATGACCTTGGTTGCAATCCTCCCCCTACCCTTCATGACTCTAACCACTAATTTTTTAGGCCGTCGCACTCATGAAAATTTCAAGGCTTCACAGGCAGCCTTTTCAGAGCTTAACAACAAGGTCCAGGAAGCTGTTTCTGGTATAAAGGTTACTAAATCCTTTGGCTACCAAGAACAAGAAACGGCGGCTTTTCAGGAAGTCAACCAAGCAGCCTTCTTGCAGAATATCAAAACCATGCGTTACGATGCCCTGTTCAACCCTGCCGTCCTCTTCTTCATTGGCCTGTCCTACCTGCTGACCCTTCTGGTCGGCTCTCACTTCATCTCGCAAGGTCAGGTCAGTCTGGGCCAACTAGTAACTTTCATGACCTATTTAGATCTCCTCGTCTGGCCTCTTATGGCGATTGGTTTTTTGGTCAATATTAGCCAGCGTGGTGATGTATCTTACAATCGGATTCAGACCCTTCTCAGCATTTCCTCAGAGGTCATTGAAACAGACCAACCGCTGCCTGCACCAAGCAATGGAGAGCTTGTCTATGAGATTAGCGAATTTGCCTATGATAACATACCAGTCCTCCAAGACATCCAGTTTCAGATCAAAAAAGGGCAGACAATTGGTCTTGTGGGGCTAACAGGTTCTGGGAAAACAAGCCTGCTCAAGCTCCTGATGCGAGAATACGATGTGATAAATGGACAGATCTTGCTCAATCAAGAAAATATCAAGAACTACAAGCTAGCTGACCTGCGACGCTTAATTGGCTATGTACCCCAGGACCAGTTCCTCTTTGCGACCAGCATTACTGAAAACATCCGCTTCGGCAATCCCGATTTATCTCTAAATCAGGTAGAAGAGGCCGCTCGGGCTGTCCATGTCTATGAGGATATTCAGGATATGCCCGACCGCTTTGAAACCATGGTCGGCGAAAAGGGGATTTCCCTTTCTGGCGGACAAAAACAACGGTTGGCTATGGCCCGTGCCATGATTCTCAATCCAGATATCCTGCTCTTGGATGACTCGCTCTCAGCGGTGGATGCTAAAACAGAACACGCTATTCTCGAAACCATCAAGCAAGAACGCCTTGACAAAACCACCATTATCACCGCCCATCGCCTGTCAGCTATTGTCCATGCCGATTTGATTCTGGTCCTTGAAGATGGAAAAATCGTAGAACGAGGTCGTCACCAAGAATTACTAGATGAAAAAGGCTGGTACTACGATACCTATATGATGCAGCAACTCGAAAAGGAGGAAAGTGATGCTCTCTAAAACCAAGCAAGCTAGTGTTTTTTTGCGACTCTTGTCCTATCTCAAAGCCTATCGACTGCTGACAGTCCTTGCCTTGAGCTTTTTGCTACTGACTACCGTGGTCCGCAGTCTAATTCCCCTTCTAGCCTCTTATTTTATCGACCACTACATTTCTACTATTTCTGAGACTGCTGTGGCCATTCTAGCTGCCTACTTCGCCCTCTATCTGCTTCAAATGGTACTTCAATATTTTGGAAATCTCTGGTTTGCTAAAGTTTCCTACAGCATTGTCAGAGATATTCGCCGGGATGCCTTTGGGAGAATGGAAAAGCTGGGAATGGCTTACTTCGACCAGACTCCTAGTGGTTCCATTGTCTCTCGCATCACCAATGATACGGAGAGTATTTCAGAGATGTTTTCAGGGATTTTATCCAGTTTTATCTCAGCTCTCTTTATTATCGTCACGACTCTTTCGACCATGTTTGCTCTGGATTGGAAATTGACCAGTCTGATTGTCCTCTTCCTGCCCGTGATTTTCATCCTGGTTGATCAGTATCGGAAGCGGTCAGCTCCCATTGTGGCCAAGACTAGAAGTCTGTTGAGTGCCATCAACAGCAAACTGGCAGAGAGCATCGAGGGGATTTGGATTATCCAGGCCTTTTCTCAAGAGGAGAGGCTAAAGGAAGAGTTTGAGGCTATCAACCAGGAACATCTGGACTATGCCAGTCGTTCCATGGCCTTGGACAGTCTCTTTCTCCGCCCTGCCCTGTCACTTGTTAAGATTTTGGCCTATGCCCTACTCATGACCTATTTTGGTTTGGACTGGTCACAGGCTGGAATTTCTGCTGGTCTTATCTATGCTTTCATCCAGTATGTCAATCGTCTTTTCGATCCCTTGCTGGATGTCACGCAGCATTTTTCCACCCTCCAAACCTCTATGGTATCTGCCGGACGGGTCTTTACGCTCATGGACCAGACCATCGAGGAGCCACTACAGCTGGACCGAGGGGCCAAGATTGACAAGGGGCATATTGTCTTTGAGGATGTTTACTTTTCCTATGACGGCAAGCGGCAAATTCTGGACAAGGTTTCCTTTGAAGTGAGACAGGGGCAGACCATCGCCTTTGTGGGTGCTACAGGATCAGGCAAATCTTCTATCATCAATGTCTTTATGCGTTTCTATGAATTCCAATCTGGACGGATTTTGATTGACGGTCAGGATATTCGTAGCTTTTCGCAGGAAGAATTGCGGTCCGCGATTGGCCTAGTCCTGCAAGATCCCTTTCTATTTCACGGAACCATTGCATCCAATATCCAGATGTATCAGGATATTTCTCAGGAGGAGATTGAGGAAGCGGCTCGATTTGTGGACGCTGCTCCCTTCATCGAAAAACTTCCTGAGAAATACGACCACTTGGTCACCGAGCGGGGCTCCGCCTTTTCGACAGGACAACGGCAACTGCTGGCCTTTGCACGCACCATGGCTAGCCAGCCTAAGATTCTCATTTTAGACGAGGCTACCGCCAATATCGATTCTGAGACGGAGAAGACAGTCCAGACTTCTCTTGAGAAAATGCGAAAAGGGCGGACAACCATTGCCATCGCCCACCGCCTATCGACCATTCAGGATGCCGACTGTATTTATGTCTTGGATAAGGGAAAGATCATCGAGTCAGGCAATCATGAAGAACTTCTAGCCCTCAAGGGTCACTACCACCGTATGTACCAGTTACAAGCAGGCCAGTTAACAGCAACCTAGAAACCACTCCATGACAAAAGCCAAGTTCCAAAATGGACCTGGCTTTTTTATTTTTCTACATTGTTGAGAACTGAAGACATCAATCTATCTCTCTTTAACTCACATTCGCTGACCGACGGGCATAGGCTTTCCAATCAATCCCACGCGCCTCACACCAGTTCTGGACATTTGGTGCCAAGACCAGATCTTTCTGCCGGAGTTCCGCAATATTCTTAGCACCCAGCATGGTCATGATTTCAGCAATCTGCCATTGATAGACCTTAATAGCCTGCAAACCGTCGTCAAAACGATGCCCTTTTCCATCCTTGACATATTGAAGGAAATGATTGGACATACCGACAAGGTCTGCACCTAAAGCCAATGATTTGACAATATCTAGCGGTGTTTTAATGCCACCAGAAGCAATCAGGCTTGGGCAAACTTCTTCAGAAACAGACATAGCTTCCACCAAGGAAGTCACGGTAGACTGGCCCCAACCTTCTAAATAGGCATAGTCATTGAAGGTCCGACGGGCATTTTCAATCTTGGCGAAATCCGTTCCCCCAGTACCAGATACATCAATTGTTTGCACGCCGGCAGAAGCCAGCTGGGCTACTGTTTCACGGCTCATGCCAAAACCAACTTCCTTGACAATGACAGGCACTTCCATCTCCCGCACCAGAGTTTCAATATTCTTCAACCACATAGTGAAATCACGGTCCCCCTCCGGCATGACAATCTCCTGAGGAGCATTGACATGGATCTGAATGGCATTGGCCTCCAACAAATCCACCGCCCGCTTGGCATTTTCCACACTATGATGGGCACCTAGGTTGGCAAAGATTATCCCGTAAGGATTTTCCCGACGCATAACAGAGAAGGTTTCCGCAACAGACGGATCCTTGATTGCCGCACTGACCGAACCAGAAGCCAGGGCAATCTTGCCAAAATGCCCCATAATTCCCAACAGACGGTTGATTTCCCGGGTCTTCTTGCTTCCACCAGTCATGGCATTGATGAAGAAAGGAAAGGCAAAGTCCAAACCAGCTACACTGGTCGAAATATCCACTTCATCCACCTTGGTCTGCGGCAGGGAATGATGGACAAACAGAGTTTCTGTAAAGTCCTTGGCCGGCGTGGCACTATATTGCTGATTGGCCAAGCCAACGTGTTGATCCTTGCGATCTAAACCAAATTCTCCTAGATAAAACATAGGGTTCTCCTTATTCTCTACTTGCGATGTTTAGGGTGAGTGGAAAAATACCGGCTTCTTGCCAAGCCGTCTCTATCGCTGCTTTTTGTTCCTTACTGTCTACCAAGCAAATACCGCAGTCACCTCCGCCAGCACCAGATGATTTGGCCACCGCTCCATAAGTTTGGGCCAGATCACAGAGTTGACTCAGTTGAGGCGTTTCAATGACCAAGCCCATTCCTCTCGCAAAGTCCTGTAAGAGCTTGCGATTAGCTGACAAGGCCTGTCTAGCTGATACTGAATCATTTGTCTGACAGGCCACTATCAACTGCTCTACACAAGTCTTGGAGTCGGCTAAAAACTGGCTATGAATTTGCTCTTTTTCTGTCTGACTTTTTTGGCTTTCCATCTGGGAAACTAGACTATCCGTTGAAGCCGCCGACCCTGTCCAACCAACCAAGAGGTCTAGACCTTGGGGTAACTGGATAGGGCTGATAGACAAACTTTGCCAATCACTTTCCACCACATCCAGCAGAGACAGCTCTGCCATTTTCCCTAAAAGCCAAGAACGGTCCAGGGAATGATAGGCTATCAAGCCGCCAAAACTGGAAGCCGCCAAATCTCCAAAGGAACCTGTCATGCCTAGCTTGGACTGGGTCAGAGCTGCTAGCTTGTAGGTCAAAAGGGCATCCGCTTGATGACCGTAATAGGTCAACAGGGCCTTGACCGTCGCAACCGTTACTGCTCCTGAAGACCCCAGACCGTACTTGGCACCAGAGGCTTGGTCATCTAGGTCGGACTGTACAGATAGGCTATAGGTTCCATGACAAGCATAGCCCTTGGCCGTCAGATAGGCTTCTGTCACCTGCATAGCTGATTCAATCAAGGCATAGGGATGGCTACCTTGAATACGAACGGCACCTTCCTTACGCTCCCAGGTCAGATAAAGGTCTGCCTTTTGACTAGAATGAAGACTGCCTTGGTCACTTGTTTCAATGGTGACGGTTAGGTACTGGCCAACCGCCGCAATCACCGCAGGATAGCCAGCTTCAACAACTGCATATTCCCCTGCCAGAAAGAGTTTTCCTGGTATCTTTACTTGCACTTTCATGCTAGATTCCCTTTTCAAATGCTGTTTGTGATGCCTGCCAATCCTTCTCACTGAGAACATAAGCAGCAGGTCCAGGCTTGCTGGTGATGATTTTCTCTCTTGGGAAGACTTTGGCCAATCCAGCTACTAGCTCATCCATCTGACTTGCTCGACAGAGGACCTTGACATTTGGTCCTGCATCCATGGTCATGTAGGCTGATAAGCCAGTTGCTTCACGAACCTGACGGACTGCCTCTTGAGCCACTAGGCTATCGGCTGACCAATAGGTAAAGGGTGGATTGGCAGAGAGCGTTGTTGCATGCATTTTCATGCCATTGTGCTCTGTAATCTGACCAAGTTTTTCAAAATCACGGCTGGCAATAGCTGCCTTGATGTCCACCAAGTCTTGCTTAGCGGTTTCTACCCAGGCTGTGTAAAATGGTGAGGTGGCAACTGTGTGGTCCATTCCCTCTCGACTAGCAATCTTTTTCGGTCCGGTATTGACCGCCAAGACGACCATGCCGATATCCCAATCCGCATCATCAATGGGATGAGCCATCGAATCTTCCGAACCAGTTCCCATGCCCCACTCAACAAATCCACCGAATAGGCTACGGGTACTAGAGCCAGAACCCCTGCGAGCAAGGGTTGATAGGGTGGCTGGTGACAAATCTAAATCCAAGGCAGTTGCGGTTGCAAGCGCAAGCGCTGCGAAGGCTGATGCTGAGCTTGCCAAACCAGCTGCAGTCGGAACAAAATTTAGACTTTCCACTCGGGCAAATGCCCTTTCACCTATATATTCGCAAAATAAATCCAAAAATCGAGAAATTTTTAAAATTTCTTTTTCTTTTTGTAAAATCCCATTGAGATAGAACTCATCAGCAGTTAATTCTGGGTCAAAAACGACCTTGGTATCCGTATAAAATGCGTCAAGGGTCAGGGATAAACTGGAATTCATAGGTAGGAATAATTCCTTATCGCGTTTTCCCCAGTATTTAATCAAGGCAATATTGGTATGGGCACGGGCTATGCCTATTTGTTTAGTCATTGGTTTCTCCTAAGTACTGTATCCAGGTTTGGCGGGCGCCTGCTTGGTCAAGGATGTGTGCAAGTTTTTGGGCATCCTGAGCTGTTCTTGCCAGGGCAATCATGCAACCGCCTCGTCCGCCACCAGTTAATTTGGCTCCGAGGGCTCCATTTTCTTGGGCAAGGCTGACTAGCTTATCTAGGCTAGGATCAGACACGCCTAATTTTTGCAGGAGGGCATGAGCTTGGTTCATTCTGCTGCCTAGAAGCTCTGCCTGGTCTGTGGCTAAATCTTCCTTGGCCTGTCGGGTCAAGTTCCCCAGTTCTTCTACTAGCTTGATAGCCTCTGGCTTTTTCTCCAACAAATCTGCCACGTCTGAAATGGCTTCTAAGGTATTTCCCGTCACACCTGTGTCAGCCACTACCAAATGGGCATGGAGTTTCAGCTCAAAAGGTTCGATGGGCTGGTGCTTGATAAAGAAGACGGGGGACTTGCCGCTGGTGGTCGCCGCATCAATACCCGAGGGATTGCCGTGAGCAATTTTTTCCGAAGACTGGACGATGTCCCAGAGTTCGCTGTCGGTCAGCTCTTTTTCATAATAGGCAAAGAGGGCGCGTGCTACTGCAACTGCCACGGCTGCACTGGAGCCCATGCCACGCTCGGCAGGAATGGTGGAACTAATCTCGATATGAATAGCTGGGTCTGTCGGCGCTCCGATACGATAGAGCGAGAAACGGATGGCATGCTTGAGGCTTTCCCAGATTTTTGGCATCTTGTGAACTAAGCCTTTATAGAAGTCACAAGCAACAGTCAGCGCTTCCCCTTGAGCAGTTACCTGAGCAATAATTTCAACAGCAGAAAAAGGCATAGCAATTGCTGGGTGCCCATAGACCACCGCATGCTCTCCCATCAAAATGATTTTTCCATTTGCTTTTCCTACTACCGACATACTTTTCTCCTTACACAATCACTACTATTATACCATTTTTACATAAGAATAGAACACACGAAAACAGCCGACCGCGGCCGACTGTTCTCTAGGAGATTATATGAAAAAGAAAGTTGTTCGCTATTTCTAGCTTGAATATAGTATATAGCTACTAACTTAAAAGAAACTGAAAGATTTCTTAGATTTTTCTAAAGCAATTTCTCATACTTATTTTCTTAAAACTTGACACGAAAACAGCCGACCGCGGTCGACTGTTCTCTGGAGATTATATGAAAAAGAAATTCGCTATTTCTAGCTTGAATATAGTATATAGCTACAAACTTAAAAGAAACTGAAAATTTTCTTAGCCTTATCTTAAATTGATTCTTGTTTTGAATACCTATACTGAAAAAATAGCACCCCTGATCGGAAGGCATTATCTAAAATCGTTGCAATCCAAATGGCTGACAAACCGATTTTAAAAAATGTTACAAGTAAATAAGCTATGCCAATCCGCACTAGCCACATACCGATAGTTGTGGCATAAAAGGGTAATCTAGCATTTCCCAAACCTTGCCAAAGAGCTGTCATAATAAGAGTGCCAGCTGTAAAGGGAACTCCCAACATGGCATAAAATAATACTGTTTGACTAGCTTGTGCTGCTTGAATATCCTTAGTATAAAGGTCGATTAGGAAAGACCCCGCAAAATAAGTCACACCAGCCACCAAAAACATAAACAGCAAAGAAAGGCCAAAGCTTGTTCGAAAAATATGTCGAACCATAGCCTTATCCTGTCTGTGTTTCGCTGTAAGGATGATTGTTGCGGTAGCAATCCCTAAAGCCGGCATATAGTTAAACTGCGTCAGGGTTTCTCCAATCGCATTTCCAGCTACCGTCGCTGTTCCTAAGCTGGTAATCAACGCCACGACTACCACATCTCCCACCCGCATCATCAACCGTTCACCAGTTGCTGGCAGGGCAAGTCTAAGCAGTTCTTTATCAAAGGACCAGGTCCATGGTTTTAAAGAAATTGGTAAGCGAGACCAAAGCAGGCTACAACCAATCAACCGCGATAATACCGTGCCAATCGCAACTCCAGCTACACCTGCATGAAGCACAAAGACTGCAAATGCTGAAAATAGTGCATTTAGAACGTTTGAGAGCAGACTGATATACATAGGAAAACGTGGTTCCCCCAAGGTTCGTAAGATTGCACTCAAACTTGTCATGAGTCCCAAAAAAGGTGCTCCCCCACCAACCAATATCAAATAAAGACCCCCAGCCTGTACCACTTCTGACTCTGCCCCCAAGCTAGTAAGTACTATTGGACCTGCCAGAACTGAAAAAATTCCTAAAAGGAGACCGATAAAAACTGTAAACTTGACACTTTCACTAGCAGTTCCTCCAATGCCTTCTGAACCCCCTTCACCCAAAGCCTGAGCCAAACGAGAAGACACCGCTACTGCTAGGGCAATAAAAACCGCCTGATAGACGGCTAAAATATTATTAGCAAGGGAAACTCCAGACAAAGCTACAATGCCAATACTGGCTACTAGATAAGAGTCTACTACCCCCATTAACATCTGGAGAAGGTTTTCCCCCATGGCTGGAAAGGCAATGGTTAAAATTTCTTTATAGGTTTGTTTGTTCATAATCACTATTTCAACTGTTTAATATCTACTATTTTATCACAAACCAGATTCAATAGCTCTTCATCGTGAGAAATTAACAAAACCAACTTATTCTTCATTTTTAAGTCTACTAAAGCGGAAGCAACTTGTTGCATTCGTCTCAAATCCAAGCCGCTCGTCGGTTCATCAAAAATGAAAATTTCCTTATCTGCCAGTAAGCTAGCTACTATCATCACGCGCTGTTGTTCACCACCCGATAAACTGACCGGATGTCTCTCCAACAAATCCGATAGACCAAAACGAGCCACCAAATGTTCATCGACAGCTCTATTTTTCCTTCCAAGAGTAAGTTCTCGCTCAACACTTTCCGCAAATAGTTGGAGTCGAACATCCTGCATAACAAAGGCTGTTTTTTCCAATCTCTGGCGACTAGATAAGGTTTGACCTTGCCAAGAAATCCTACTCTTCTTATCTTCCGCTAAACCGACCAGATAACGAGCAAGGCTTGTTTTTCCAGAACCATTCGCTCCAACCAAACCCACCACCTGTCCTGGTGCCAAGCAGAGTTTTTCAATCTCGTAGAGAGTATTCTCTTTCTGACTTACCGATAAATTTTCAACAAGTAACCCCTCTTTATCATTAACAAACTGGTCTGCCAGCTCCGCTATTGCCCGCCCATAAGGCTCCGAGTCATAACAACGCAGTCCCATATCCTGACGGCATTCTTCTGTCCGACTTAAAAACTCATCTGCTAGATAATCCGTCACCACTTGCCCATCTTGAAAATATAAATAGCGATCTGCCAATTGACTGAGATAAGACAGTCTATGCTCGGCAATAATAATGGTCTTGCCTTGGCTTTTTAAAGTTTTCAAGATGTCCTCTACAATCACAATCCCTTCCTGATCTAGGTTGGCAGTCGGCTCATCTAAAACCAAGACATCTGTCCCTTGCATAGTTGCAACGGCCAAGGCTAGACGTTGTTGCTGACCACCTGATAGACTGGAAATCGTTCGCTGGCTAAGAGAAGCCAAACCAAATAATTCCATAACCCAAGCCAGGCGATTCTCGATTTCTTCTCTTGACAAACCCTGATTTTCACAAGGGAAAACCAATTCCTGCAAGACCTGACTATGAAAAAATTGAGTAGACGGATGCTGAAAGACTGAAGCAATGTGCCGAGATATTTCTTCCAGACTAGATTTTTGTAAATCCAAGTCCCCTAAGAAAATTTGTCCCGAAAGCTGAGCAGGATAATATTCTGGCGTCAAACCATTTAATACCTTGAGAAAACTAGACTTCCCAGAACCACTCTGCCCACATAAAACAACACACTGTCCTTCTGGAATGGTCAGATCCTCTATCTGCAAGGCTGGTTTATCTGCTCCTGAATAAGTTAATGCTACATTTTTTACCGTCACAGCCGGACGAGAATCAGAAAACCGAGACAACATAAACAAAGACTCCAATCTAGCACGGTCCAAGACGACCAAATATATGCAGGTGATTTCGTAGACACAGCCAAACCTTTTGTCAGACTGGCTACTGTCAATTCCTGAGCTGTTCGCAAGAGAGACATCATCAAGGGAACCAAGAAAAACTCCATGTACTGGAGTGGCTTACAAACCACATCTCTCTTCCGTAAAAAAATTCCTCTAACCTTCAAAGAGGCACAAATCGTACGAGCATCCTGTTTAATGGCAGGTAGGAAACGAAACATTACTCCCAACGTCAAAAGAAATACCTCTGGCAGGTGCCATTTCCGCAAGCCATGAATGAGTTCGTAACCACTTGTCGTCATCAGTAATAGATGTCCTGCCAAAAGCGGAGGCCATGTATAGGTCAATACAAGTAACAAATGCGTCAGCCATGCTGGTAAAAATGTAATATAGGACAACAGACAAAAAATAGAATAGGCTATCGGACTCATTATAGCCATTTTCCGCTTTCCAGAAAACCAGAAAAGCAGGCTAAGGCCTAAGACCAGCACTGCATTTTCTAATATTGTAAGCCTCATCCCATAGGTAAAACTAGTGAAGATGACGAGAATAATTTTTGTACGAGCATCTAATTTCATGAAAGATAACCTGATTGTTTAAAATAGCGCTGAAGCATATATTGACCAAACAAACCACTGATAAGAGCTGTTAAGATAATGGTCGTTGACAACCATAGCACATTCTCTGGAGTGAAATCAAGCATGACACGAGCGATGTATTCTGCTGATTTTCCACGTGCCAAAAGATTGGCCTCATAGGCATCTCGCATGAACCACATAAGAATAATAGGTCCTAAGTTTCCAAAAGAGAAAATGATATAGCTAAAAAGATTGGTCCATTTTTGTTTATAGTGACCTGACTTCGCTACCATTTCTGCCAAAAAACCAAAGGTCAAACTTGGGAGAAAGGCCGCTGTCATATAGCCTGATAGGAAAAAGAAACAGGCCATTACTGCTCCAACCAGACTAATTGAACCAAATTTACCAACCTTGGCTACCAATAACATATAAACAGGTCCTGCCAAAAGGGCTGCTCCCGCAGGTGCATACATCATATTACCCGAACGATCAAAAACCAAGCTCAACAAGGTTCCTAGACCAACACAAACAAAGTAGAGGGCAGCAAAAGCCCCTGTTACCATCAGATCTTTTACTTGTAATTTCTTCATTTATTTTTCCTTTACTAATTGTCCGTCTTCCAAGCGGAAAATGGTATCCGCACAAGCCATGGTCGAGCTTCTATGAGAAATCAAGAAGACCATGCCCTGGCAGTGTTCCTTAACCAGTTGGATAAAGCGGGCTTCATTGAGCGAATCTAGGTTACTAGTTGGCTCATCAAAGATATAGCAATCCGCATTTTTGAGCAGGGCCCGCATGAGTTCCAAGCGTTGCCCCTCTCCTGCTGAAAAATCACTGGCCTCCACAAGCGTATCCAAGCCCTGCGGTGCTGCCAAAATCCGTTCTTTCATATGGCATTTTTCTGCCAAGTCCATGATGGTTTCATCCGATATATCCGTACGACCCAAGACAAGATTTTCCCGAATGGTCTGGCGGAAGATTTGTGGCACCTGTGGTACATAGGCAAAAGCCCCCTGCAAATGAGCCTTATCTACCTGCCGACTATCCAAGCCAGACAGGCGGATTTGGCCTTGCTGCCAATCATACCACCGCATAATTAGTTTCATCAAGGTGGATTTTCCTGCACCAGACTCACCAACCAGACCAATGATGCCTCCCTGTTCAAACTGGACAGACAGGTTACGATAAAGGCCTGTTTCTCGGACATCATAGTCGAAGTCCAGTTGCTCAATAGCAATGTCTGTCACGCTGACCTCAACAAGCTCACCTGTTCGCTCTGCTTCTTTTTCATCCAAAAGAGCATAGATGTTGCGACCAGCATTCATAGCCCGCTTGAAACCAAGAGGCAGACGGCTGAGTTCCAAGAAGGGAGCAAAGGAGCTAATGAAAGAAACCAGCAGGGCTACTCCTGTTGCTAAGTCCAAACTCTGACTACCCACCAAGTCGAAGGTCAGCCAGGCAAAGCCCATGATAGACAAGCCGACCACCAAGAAGGAGACGGCATACTGCATGAAGTTGGTCTGGGCGACCCTTCTCTCCTGACCATTGACCTCTTGGCTTTTCTGAGTCAGATTGGCGAAGCGAGCATCTGTCTGCTGGAACTGCATGAGATCCTTCATGCTCTTAAGACTTTCAATAAAGTAGGACACATAGCCCTTACGGCTAGCATTTTGCTCCTTGAGCAAGGGTTGTAACTGCTGAGCAAACTGATTTGGAATAGCAATCGCTAAAAGAGCATAGGTCACCAGAGCCAGAAAAGCCAAACCCCAACTAGATAGACCAAAATAGACCGTCAAACCAAGAGCCACCAAAATCCCTGTACAAATCGGGGCAATGGTATGGGCAAAGAAAACCTCCAAGGCCTCAATATCCTCCCCAATCATCTTAAGCAGGCTACCGCTGTCCTGCCGGTCCAATTTCCCAGGAGCCAAGGCCCGCAATTTTGCGAAAATCAAGCGACGGTAAGCCGCCAGCGTATGAAAGGCCACATAATGACCAAAGTAATGCTCACCATAGCGGAAGGCACCACGTAAAAGAGCTAGGAGAATGAGGATTCCCAAGGTCCATAGCGGAGCAGGATTGCCAGTAAGGGCATTGAAAGCCAGATAGACCAGCATAACTGGAATAGCAATGGTCACCACCTGTCCCAAGACCGCAAAGCAAACCGCAACCGCAATCCGTGGCAAGAGGTGCTTCATGGACTGCAAGAGTCTCGGAATCAGCACTCGTGTTGGCATTTCTTTCTTATCCATAAACTGCTTCCTCCAATTCTCTTTGTTGATCGACCAGTTGACCGTAAGCCAAGCTAGTCTGATAAAGCGTGGCATAGTTGCCTGTCACAGCTCCCTCCGCAGACAGGAAGAGGATGTCATCTGCCTGCTCCACCTGTTTCATCTTATGGGTTATGATGATGACAATCGCATCCTTGGCCACCAAGTCAATGAGGTCGTAAATCAAGCCTTCATTGTCCTGATCGACGCTGGACGTCACCTCGTCAAAGATATAAAGGGAGCGTTTAGCCAAGACCGCACGGGCACAGATAACCTGCTGGCGTTGACCAGGCGACAAGAAAGCACCGTCATCACCCACAATCGTATCCAAACCGTCTGGCAGATTCTTGACAAACTGCAAGACCCCATGCTGATCTGCCCAAGCCAAGATGTCCTCCTTGGACCAGTCACAAGCCATCCGCAAGTTATGGTAGATAGACTGGTTAAGCAAGGTTGACTGGCCCGACACATAGAGGACCTGCTCATTCAGAGAAAGCTTACTGATACCTGAAATCTCCTGCTCACCCAAGTAAATAGCTCCCTTATCCGCCCGCAAGCGTCCCAAGAGCAGCTGGGCCAAGGTCGTTTTCCCCTGCCCTGACTCGCCGGCCAAAGCATATACCTTACCAGCCGGCATGGTCATGGAAATATCTTCTAGGACCGGCTTTTCTCCGTAGGCAAAGGCCAAATCTTCTAGTTTTAGACTGTCAAAAGCAGGCACATGGACAGAATCGATTTCCTGCTCCGCTGTCATACTGTCCAAGAAACCAAAAATGCGATCCGCCATCTTGGTATTCATCATCACCAAGTGCATACCGTAGCCCTGTTCCCGTATGGGTGCAAAAAACTCCGTCGCAATGAGGACAAAGAAGAGCATACTAAAGAGGGACAAATTGCCTGCTGCTAGGCTATTGACCGCCACAAAACCAGACAAGCCAATCCCCAGATACATGACCGCATCCATGTAGCCCACCGCTTGCAACTGAAAGCTGAGCAACTCCATGGTCGCATCGCGGAAGTCCTCGGCCTGTTCATTGAAGGTCTTTTCGTAGGTGGCATCCGCCTGATAAGAATAGAGGGTGTTGAGGCCCTTGAGGTCATCCAGGAAAAGATTGCCCACATCCATATAGGAACCCCAATAGCGATTCATGATCCGCTTGGACCGCTTCTGCATAGCGATAATGGAAATGGGAATCAGAGGCAAGGCCAAGATGAAAATGACTGCACCCAGCGGGAAAATCAGAAAAACCAGCAAGAGAACCGTCGCACAGTTGAACTGGGTCCGCAAGGACGAAGCCATGTAGTAGGAATAGTAGGTATCCAGGCTATCAATCCCCTGAGAAGCGATGTTAAAAACATCCGCCGCCGTCGCTTTGGACGCAAACTGACCATCCTTGGCCAAAAGAACCTCAAAGAAAGACTGCTTGAGCGAATCCCGTGCAAACTGGGAGCCCAGCCCCTGCAAACGCTTGGCAATCAGAGCCACACCATAGCCAAAAGCATTGAGCCCCAGCAAGATGAGGACAAAGCGTACCAGATCAACCTGACCACCCTCATAGTAGCTCACAAAGCCCTTAGCAATCAGATAAAAGGAAATAATCCGCATCAAAAATTGCACCCATGATAGAAAGGCTGCCAAATAAACCAGCTTCATCTTGGGTTTGATGCGTTCTTTGAGCCGCTTCAAGAGGGCTTTTTTCTTTTCTCTGGAGATTTTCTCCTGCTCTTGTGCCATCATCCACCTCACTATTCAGTATTCCTATATAGTATATCATTCTTTGAATTATCTGTAAATTTTAATTTAAACCACAAAAAGAAAACAAACTGTTCAAAATGAGCAGTTTGTCATAAAATAAATCGAAATTAAACACCCAAATAGCGTTCTACTTCAGTCTGCATATCGGCAGCTGCAACGACGGTATTGTGGCGGACGGGTGCCGTTTCCAAGCCGTCCACAGCTGGTGGCAAGTCTACACCTGAAATCTCATGCAATTTTGCAAGGGCTTCAAAGTCAGACAAACCTGACTGGCCTGTCACCGCCTCTACCGCAACCACAGGGAACTTGTAAGGACTTGCTGTAGAAGCAATCACTGTCGGAGTTTGGTCCCCTGTTTGCTCCACATACTGTTTATAGACAGCTGAGGCAACAGCCGTATGTGGATCTTCAATGTAGTCTGACTCGTCATAGACACGCTTGATTTCCGCAGCGGTTTCTTCTTCCGTCGCAAAGGCGGCAGCAAAGAGAGAGAGGATTTCCGCGTCAGCCCCTTGAATGTCATACTGACCAGCTGTGTTCAAGGCTTCCATCAGCTCAGCTGTTTTTGCAGCGTCATTGCCAAAGAGATGGAAAATCAAGCGCTCCAAGTTAGAAGACACCAAGATGTCCATGGACGGACTGGTGGTCACGCGGAAGGTACGGTTCTTATCGTAAACGCCTGTCGCGAAGAAGTCGGTTAGGACATTGTTGTCGTTGGACGCACAGATGAGCTTGCCAACTGGCAGACCGATTTGTTTGGCGTAATAAGCTGCCAAGATGTTTCCAAAGTTTCCTGTTGGAACGGTGAAGTTGACCTTGTCGCCCGCCGCAATCTCACCAGTCTTAACCAGCTGAGCGTAGGCATAGACATAGTAAACAATCTGTGGCACCAAGCGGCCGATGTTCATAGAGTTGGCAGATGAAAACTGGAGTTTCTTAGCCGCCAACTTGGCACGGAGTGCCTCATCGTTGAACATGTGTTTGACATTGGTCTGGGCATCGTCGAAGTTACCGTCAATAGCCACCACGTGGGTATTAGCCCCTGTCTGCGTGGTCATCTGCAATTCTTGGACCTTAGATACCCCGTCACGCGGATAGAAGACAATGATTTGTGTGCCAGGAACGTCCGCAAAACCAGCCATGGCTGCCTTGCCTGTATCGCCTGAAGTCGCGGTCAGGATGACAATTTCGTTTTCCAAACCGTGCTTTTTAGTCGCCGTCGCCATCAAGTAAGGGAGGATGGACAGAGCCATATCCTTGAAGGCAATGGTTGAGCCACGGAAGAGCTCCAAGTTGTACTGACCTTTTAGCTTAACCACTGGGGCAATAACTGACGTGTCAAACTTACTGTCGTAGGCGTTATTGATACAGTAGTCCAACTCATCTGCCGTAAAATCATCCAAGAAAGCCGACAAAATCAGCTTGGCAACGTCTTGATAAGAAGCATCTTTCAAAACAGAAAAATCCAAGTCAACTGTTGGAATAGAAAGCGGTGTAAACAAACCACCGTCGGTCGCCAAGCCCTGCAAAATCGCTTGACTAGCCGATACAGTATTTTTAGCATCGCGTGTTGATTGATATACTAATGTCATGGTATCCCTCATAAAAAATCTATTTTTTCTATTCTACCACAAATTGACAGAAAATTGTGAAAGATAGATAGAAAAGTCTCTTTTTCTCGGCTAAACCCTAACTTTCCAACCACTTTCGCTTTTTACAGAATCTCCACCATTATTTCTAAACAAACAATCCCCTATTTTTCAATAGAGGATTGTCTTACGATATTTGGAGGCAATTTACCTATAAATCCTACTCCGTTCAACTGAGTAGGATACGATTTACTACTCCTACCTAGACTTTTTCTAGTCCTAAGCCTTTCTAGGCAGATTGACGAAGGCGAATCTAAATCACTAAGGAATGATTTTCTAAACGAGACAAGGCAAAGCGACGTAGGCATAACTAAAGTTAGGCAAGGAGCTTTAACGATGTATCGTGACGAAAATCCTTACTTGATGCGACCTGGACGTTCTTTGTAACCGTAGTAGGCATCCTCGATGATTTCTTGCATGTGGTCAACCATTGCTAGACGTGGGTTAGCTGGGGTACATTGATCTTCGTAGGCAAGAAGAGCCAATTCGCGAGAGTGTTCTTTGAGTTCTTTCTCGTCGATACCTTGTGCTTTCAAATTCATTTGGATACCGATGCGTTCACCGAGGTCGTAAACTGCTTGTGCGTATGCTGCAACAGCTTCTTCTGGTGTTGAGCATGGCAAGCCTAGAAGACGTGCGATGTCTTGGTATTTTTCATCTGCTTTATAGTAGTTGTACTTAGGCCATGTAGCTGTCTTGGCAGGACGAGTACCGTTGTAGCGGATAACGTATGGAAGCAAGATAGCGTTTGTACGACCGTGAACGGTATGGAAACGTCCACCAATCTTATGAGCCATTGAGTGAGAAATACCTAGGAATGCGTTGGCGAAGGCCATACCTGCCATAGTTGATGCGTTGTGCATTTTCTCACGTGATACAAAGTCAGCATTCTTCACTGAGCTTTCAAGGTTTTCAAATACTAGTTTGATAGCTTGAAGTGCTAAACCATCTGTAAAGTCGTTAGCTACTGTTGAAACGTATGCTTCTGTAGCGTGAGTCAATACGTCCATACCAGTATCTGCTGTAACGTGTACAGGTACTGTCAATACGAGTGCTGGGTCAACGATTGCCACAGTTGGTGTCAATGAGTAGTCAGCGATTGGGTATTTACGGTTGTTTGCTTTATCAGAGATTACGGCGAACGGTGTTACTTCTGAACCTGTACCTGAGGTAGTTGGAATCGCGATAAACTTAGATTTCTTACCAAGTTCTGGGAACTTGAAGGCACGTTTACGGATATCCATGAATTTTTGAACTAGGTCATGGAAATCAACTGTTGGTTGTTCGTAGAAGAGCCACATAACTTTGGCAGCATCCATTGGTGAACCACCACCGAGTGCGATGATTGTATCTGGTTTGAAGGTACGCATCAATTCTGTACCTTTATAAACCGTTGTGATGTCTGGATCTGGCTCAACGTCTGAGAAGATTTGATAAACAACTTTATTACGACGAAGGTCCAATTGTTCGATGATACGATCTAGGAATCCAAGTTCTACCATGGCACGGTCTGTAACGATCATGACACGTTCAACGTCACGGCATTTTTGGAGATATTGGATAGAGTCACGTTCGAAGTATGTTTTAGAAGGAACTTTAAACCATTGCATATTATTTCTACGTCTTCCTACTTTCTTGATGTTGAGCAAGTTCATAGCACTTACGTTATCACTGATTGAGTTGCGTCCGTAAGAACCACAACCAAGTGTCAATGATGGCAAGAATGCGTTGTAAACATCACCGATACCACCGAAAGTAGATGGAGAGTTCCAAATAACACGGATAGCACGTACGATTGTACCAAACTCTTTCGCCAATTCTGCGTCTTCCGTATGAATAGCTGCAGAGTGACCGAGACCGTGGAATTCAACCATTTGGCGAGCTGCTTCAAGACCTTCTGCACGACCTTCAACTTTCAAGACGGCAATAACAGGTGACAATTTCTCACGAGTCAATGGTTCTTTCTCACCGATTTCAGCAACCTCAGCTGCCAAGATGTTTGTACCTTCTGGTACTGAGAAGCCGGCCTGCTCAGCGATCCATGCAGCTGGGCGACCAACGATGTCTGCGTTCAATTTACCTTCAGCACAGTTTTTGCTGTTAGCTTTCACACCGAAGCAGTATTCTTCAAGAAGAGCTTTTTCTTTCTTATTAACGAAGTAAGTTTTGTAAGATTTGAATTCTGCTACAAACTCATCGTAAACTTCTTTATCAATGATAACCGCTTGTTCTGACGCACAGACCATACCGTTGTCAAATGACTTAGACATAACGATGTCATGTGCTGCCTGACGGATGTTTGCTGATTTTTCAACATAGGCTGGAACGTTACCTGCACCTACACCAAGGGCAGGTTTACCACAAGAGTAAGCTGCACGCACCATTGCGTTACCACCAGTTGCAAGGATTGTTGCAATACCATCATGTTTCATCAACTCAGACGTTGCTTCCATAGATGGTTTTGTTACCCACTGGATACAGTTTTCAGGGGCACCAGCTGCCACAGCTGCTTCATAGACAACACGAGCTGCATGAGCAGAAGATTCTTGCGCAGATGGGTGGAAGGCAAAGACAATTGGATTACGTGTCTTCAAGGCAATCAATGATTTAAAGATTGCTGTAGAAGTTGGGTTTGTTGTTGGTGTGATACCACAAACAACACCGACCGGCTCAGCAATCAAAGTCAAACCTGTTACATCATCTTCCTCGATGACACCAACTGTTTTTGTATGGCGCATGTTATTGACAACGTGCTCACAGGCAAACAAGTTCTTAGTAGCCTTGTCTTCGAATACACCACGTTTGGTTTCTTCAAAGGCGTGCATTGCCAATTCGCCATGTTTATCAAGGGCCGCAACCGAAGCTTTCGCTACAATATAGTCTACTTCTTCTTGACCAAGTTTACGGAACTCATCAAGAGCAACCAAACCTTTTTGAACAAGCTCATCGACGTGCTTGCGCGCTTCTACCAACTTTTCTTCTGGTGATACTACTTTTTTATCAGCCATTGTGTTCCTCCAAATATACTTGCTAACTATTTGTTAACTTTTTCACAATGTTATTCTACTATTTTTTATTTTATTTGTAAAGAGAAATTGTTAATTTTTTCACATTTTTTCTGTTTTGTTTTGGAAAGCGCTTACTTTTTCCTGTTTTCAGAAAACGTTCAGATTTGTTTCTGCTTTGTTTGGTCGAAAAATACATAAAGTAAGACAAATCTTTATCATTTATTCTTTCTCTAACATTTACGATACTAGTTTATCAAGAAAACGCTTCCATGTAAATAGATTTTTTTGAAAATTTTGTAGTAATTACGTGATAATTTTCAATTTTATATTCATTTGTCCCTCCTTTTCTACTCTTGCATTTTTGTTCACATTGTGATATTCTTAACAATATAAAACAACTATATTAACACATCCAAAAATGTACATAAAATATTAAAACAGGAGGTCTGCTTATGAAAGCAGTCGTTGTAAATCCAGAATCTACTGGTGTTGTCGTTGTCGAAAAGGAACTTCGTCCACTCGAAGCTGGTGAGGCTTTGGTCCAAATTGAGTACTGTGGTGTTTGTCACACTGACCTCCACGTTGCCAATGGTGATTTTGGTAAGGTTCCTGGTCGCGTTCTTGGTCACGAAGGAATCGGTATTGTTACAGAAATCGCACCTGGTGTTACCAGTCTAAAAGTTGGTGACCGTGTCAGCGTTGCTTGGTTCTTCCAAGGCTGTGGTATGTGTGAATATTGTACAACCGGTCGCGAAACTCTCTGCCGTACCGTAAAAAATGCAGGCTACTCTGTTGACGGTGGTATGGCTGAGCAATGTATTGTAACAGCGGACTATGCAGTAAAAGTTCCAGAAGGTCTTGATCCAGCTCAAGCAAGTTCTATCACTTGTGCTGGCGTTACTTGCTACAAAGCGATTAAAGAAGCTCACTTGGAACCAGGTCAATGGATTGCTATCTATGGTGCTGGTGGACTTGGAAACCTTGCTGTACAATACGCTAAAAAAGTCTTCAACGCTCATGTTATCGCCGTAGACATCAATAATGATAAATTGGAACTCGCCAAAGAAGTTGGTGCAGATGTGACGATCAACGGACTTGAAGTAGAAGATGTTCCTGGATATATTAAAGAAATTACTGGTGGCGGTGTACACTCTACTGTTGTAACAGCTGTTTCCAAAGTAGCCTTCAACCAAGCTATTGACAGTGTTCGTGCTGGTGGATATGTAGTAGCTGTCGGACTTCCATCTGAATACATGGACCTCAGTATCGTGAAGACTGTGCTAGACGGTATCAAAGTGGTCGGCTCACTAGTTGGTACTCGTAAAGATTTAGAAGAGGTCTTCCACTTCGGTGCTATGGGACTAGTTGTTCCAGTC
This sequence comes from Streptococcus suis S735, assembly GCF_000294495.1. Taxonomy (NCBI): domain Bacteria; kingdom Bacillati; phylum Bacillota; class Bacilli; order Lactobacillales; family Streptococcaceae; genus Streptococcus; species Streptococcus suis. The sequence continues at coordinate 262,335 of NC_018526.1, read as the reverse complement.
GTTCAAAAACGCCCTGTCGAAGATGCCGAAGCAGTCTTCAATGAAATGGTTGCCGGTACTATCCAAGGTCGTATGGTCTTAGACTTCTGCCACTCACACTAATGCGTTCTCCACTATTTTCAAGAAGTGATTATCCAATCGCTTCTTTTTTGCTTTCTAAAATAAAAAGAAGCAGCTTTAGACTACTGCTTCTCCAATTCTTCTAAAATACTTGCAAAATCTGTTTTAAGTGCTTCCAAGCTTGTTTCAACTTGACTTCTTGTCTGGTTATTTTTGACCACAACCTGTCCAGATTCAATTTCGCTACCACCCAGGGTAATGATAGCCTTGGCTCCAAAGACATCTGCTGACTTAAACTGGGCCTTGAGCTTGCGGTCCAGATAGTCACGTTCTGCACGGAAACCTTGCTTGCGAATGGCTTGAACAAGATCAAGCGCTCCGCCATTGGCCTCCTGACCCAAAACCGCGATGTAAACATCTAACTGGGTATCGAGAGGGAGCTCGATGCCTTGCTTTTCAAGGACTAGGATGAGGCGCTCAATGCCCATACCAAAGCCAAAAGCTGGCGTTTCTGGTCCACCAAAGTAGGTCACCAAACCGTCGTAACGTCCACCGGCACAGATGGTCAGGTCATTGCCACCCACTTCTGTCATAAACTCGAAAATAGTATGGTTATAGTAGTCCAAACCGCGTACCATGTTGGTGTCAATTGTGTAAGTAATGCCTAGGTTGTCCAGCATGGACCTGACTGCCTCGAAGTGGACTGTACTTTCTTCATCTAGATAGTCCAAGATGGACGGTGCATTTTCCACAGCAACCTTGTCTTCTTTTTCCTTGGAATCCAACACACGCAAAGGATTTTCTTCTAGACGGCGCTGGCTATCTTTAGACAACTGTTCCTTGAGCGGCGTCAGATAGTCAATCAAAGCCTGACGGTAGGCAGCACGGCTCTCTGGATTGCCCAGACTGTTGAGGTGGAGGCGAATGTCCTTGATCCCCAACTCTTCAAAGAAGTGATAGGCCATAGCAATGGTTTCTACGTCTGTCGCTGGGTTATTGGAACCAAAGCACTCCACACCAATCTGGTGGAACTGACGGAGACGACCTGCCTGCGGACGCTCATAGCGGAACATTGGGCCCATGTAATAGAACTTAGCAGGTTTTTGTACTTCTGGAGCAAACAGCTTGTTCTCTACATAGGAGCGAACAACCGGTGCCGTCCCTTCTGGACGGAGGGTGATATGACGCTCTCCCTTGTCATAGAAATCGTACATCTCCTTGGTCACAATGTCCGTCGTATCGCCAACCGAACGGCTGATCACCTCGTAATGCTCAAAGATTGGTGTGCGAATCTCAGCGTAATTGTACTGTTTGAAAATGCTGCGGGTAAAGTTTTCCACGTACTGCCATTTGGCAGAATCCTGCGGTAGTAAATCCTGTGTTCCCTTTGGTTTTTGTAGTTTCATAATAAAGTGTATAGAGCCAACTTATATCGCTCGAAGTTGTGCTTCTTCCTTTCCAAATTAAGTCATAAGGGCTCAAACTCTACCAGTCGAGCCTTGCAATCCTCCTTATTTTACCATAAATGCTCTGCTATTTTCCAAAAAAGTGAAAAAAATCTGTCAAGTAACTTTACTTTACAAAAAACTTTTGTTATACTGTTAAAGTTGGCGAAAGTCATACGCACTATTTTTAGATTTAAAAAGGGCTTGACCCTGACATTTAATGGAGGAAGAAAGAAATGGCAGTACCTGCACGTCGCACTTCAAAAGCGAAGAAAAACAAACGTCGTACTCACTATAAAGTAGCAGCTCCAACTGTGAAATTTGATGAAACTACTGGAGATTACTCACGTTCACACCGTGTATCTTTGAAAGGATACTACAAAGGACGTAAAATTGCCAAGGCTGCTTCAGCTGAATAATAGAAGGGAGATACCATGCGCGTAAATATTACACTTGAACACAAAGAATCTGGTGAGCGTTTGTACCTTACTTCAAAAAACAAACGTAACACTCCAGACCGTCTTCAATTGAAAAAATACTCACCAAAATTGCGTAAGCACGTGATTTTTACTGAGGTAAAATAAGACAACATACAGAAAGCCTATGAAATCAACGTTTCAAAGGCTTTTTTCTTTTGTTTTTGACAAAATAACTGAATTTTAACTGATTAAAATAAATCAAATGATAATTTCTGCTAAATCTAGCATAGCCTGTTCAATCTTACGTTTTCCTTTTTGTATTACATGAAGATAGATTTTCACTATCTCCTTACCATCCTCAGAATGTCCTACAAATTCTCGAATAACATTCAAACTAGTATTGATAAAACAAAATATATAACCAACTCCTTCATATCATTGCAAACGATAAATTTCAATCTTGTCTTTGTGTCTTGACCTTACAAGAAAAGCACCTCAAAAATTAGATTTCACCTCTAACTTTTGGGGTGCAGTTCAGATTTTGGAACGTTTTCTATTTACAACTGTTCTAAATTTTCTTAGTCCATGGTAGATAAGCCTTATTGGCGTTCCAAAAATATAGCATTAGCGTAAAATCATTCCTCTTCTCTTTGCCTGTGTTGTTTGAAAAGATACAAACTTGATGCAAGGGTAGCTAGAGCACCACCTAGCCATACTAGGGTGTTGCTCGTTTCACCCGTATTTGGTAAAGTCTCTTTTTGTATTCCTACCTTTGGAGCCATTGAAACTCCAGATTCCGTTTTCTTAACTTCGGATTGAAGCACCTCCGAATGGATAATATTGGGTTTATTAACCTCAGGTTGACCCTTTTCTGGTTGGATTCCGGCGGGTTTCTCAACTTCTGGGTGCGCAACTTCCGGAGATTTTGGCGTCTTAACGTCTGGAATTTTTGAGGTTGGTGGTGTTACTTTCGGAACCTCAACTTCTGGAGACTTAGGAGCAGGAAGGTGAACTTCTGGAACCTTCGGTTTTGGCTGCTCAACTTTCGGTGTCTCAACTTCTGGAACTTTCGAGGTCGGTGGTGTTACTTTCGGAACCTCAACTTCTGGGGCTTTTGGGGTCGGTGGAATTACTTTCGGAACCTCAACGCCCGGAGTTTTTGGTGGCAGAGGCGCCTCTTTTGGCGTCTTAACGTCTGGAACTTTGGGGGCTGGGGACATTACTTTGGGTGGCTCAGTTTCCGGAGACTTAGGAGCAGGAAGGTGAACTTCTGGAACCTTCGGTTTTGGCTGCTCAACTTTCGGTAGCTCAGCTTCTGGAACTTTTGAGGTCGGTGGAATTACTTTCGGAACCTCAACTTCTGGGACTTTTGGCGTCGGTGGTAAGACTTCTGGTCGTTCAGTTTCAGGAGCTTTTGGTGACTCAATCTCAGGAGCATCTGTATCAGGGTACTCAACTTTTGGCGTCTTAACGTCTGGAACTTTGGGGGCTGGAGGCATTACTTTTGGTGGCACAGATTCCGGAGCCTTAGGAGCAGGCAGTTGAACTTCAGGGGCCTTTGGTTTTGGTTGCTCAACTTTTGGAACCTCTGCCTTTGGTACATCTATATCCGGAGTCCTATCTCCCCGCGGTTCAGGAGTCCTGTCGCTTTCTGGAGATGAATCTCCGATAATAGTAATCCCTTCATTATTTGGCTTAGCACTTTCCGATACCTTTAATCTCAAACCAGCAGCAGAAGTAATCTCATCTCTGGAGAAAAATATTCGCTCTTTAAAATTCTTCACCACAGCTAAAACCGGGAAAGTCTGCATTTCTCGATTTGTCACCTGTGCCGTCAGTTCATATGTCGCTTTTTCTTTAGCAACGGAATCTCGCTGTACTTGTAGAAAATAGATGCTGGAACTTTCTTCCTTCCATTTTTCTAGCTCTCCTCCTACACGTCCAACAGACCAACCTCACTGACTTTCAAAACTACGCTCATCATTATTAGCATTTTTTTCTCTACTAAAAAAGCGATACGGCTGCCCGCCAGAATTTGCCTCACTATTGACATCCTTAGGGAACTTATTGAAAATATCCTCTTCAGACTGGCTATCAATAATTTTGGTTAATTGTAAGCCTTTTGGAAGAATAAAGTAATAGCCACTCCCCTCTCCACTAAAGGTCCAATTTTTTCTATCAAAAGTTACTTTCCACTTAATTTCGTCATTATCTGCCGATATTTTTTCTATAGATACTGCCTTCCTAATCTGTTCACCTTGATGCGTGTCAAATCTATAATAATTCGATTCTTGAATCAGTTTCTCTTCGGCTTGTTGAATATTTGAATCTGCCGTTGAAATTTCCGCCCCTGACACACTTAATGATTGAGATGGTGCATCCGGATCTGTCGCTACCTGCGTAGCACTTTCTTCTCTCGTAGAATCGCTAGAAACTAGTTTTTCTTCTGGAGCCTGTTTATCACCCTCTTCTGACGTAGGTAATTGGTTATCCGTAGGTGAAATTCCATCGACTGCGGTCGCAGTTTGATTTTCTGAGCTAACCGTAGCAGATTCAGTAGGTATTTCTTGAAGATTGCCTGTTTCTGCGCTTACAGATGGTGCGTGACATATTAGAAAACCACCTAGTACAGCTGTACTAAGCAATAGATTTGTCACAACTTTTTGTTTGCTCATAATGTGCTCCTTTACTCTATTTACTTCAATTTACTAAGAACCTGTATTTACAGGTTAGCACTCCCATCTAAGGCATTTTTAAGCTACTCATCGTTCGTTTTTTCAAAATACAGCCAGCATTCCCTCAAAAAATTAACTTGATTAGCGAAAAACTATCTCTTACATAAAAGCTCTTTACTTGTAAGTACAGGTTCTAAAATATGGCGATTAGATTTTTATTCCAATCTAGTATTTTCAAAAATTGATATTATTGTTTTAGCGTTAGTATAACATCCTAAACTAAATTTTTTCTAGAGGGTATCTAATATTTATCTATTTTGTTATTTTCTAAGAATATTTAACAAAAAGACTCCAAACCAAGGCTTCTACAGCGATGATCTGGAGTCTTTTATGAACTTAGAAGAGGGAAGTTCTTATATCTTATTCAATAATGACTATTCTTCTTTTTTGTTTTTGAATAGATACAAGCCTGTGGCAAGAGTGGCTAAAGCACCACCTAGCCAGCCTATTGCGCTACTTGCTTCGCCTGTATTTGGCAAAGTTGCTTTTGGTGCCTCTGCTTTTGGCATCATTGAAGCCTTAGATTCAGGCTTCATACCCTCTGTCCGTGGCATTTGAGCTTTCTCTGCTTCTGGTTTATCTGCCTTCGGTTGCTTCATATCTGGTTGTTTAGTTTCTGGCATTGGTTTGTCAGTTTCTACTTTATCAGATTTTGGTGCTTCCGAATCTTTCTTAGGAGCTTCCATTTGTGGTTTGTCCATTTGTGGTTGCTCTGCCTTTGGCTCGTCGGCTTTCGGTTTTTGTTCCTTAGGCATGTCGTCTGCCTTCGGTTGCTTCATATCTGGTTGCTTAGTTTCTGGCAATTGCTTGTCAGTTTCTACTTTATCAGATTTTGGCGCTTCCGAATCTTTCTTAGGAGCTTCCATTTGTGGTTTGTCCATTTGTGGTTGCTCTGCCTTTGGCTCGTCGGCTTTCGGCTTTTGTTCCTTAGGCATGTCGTCTGCCTTCGGTTGCTTCATATCTGGTTTCTTAGTTTCTGGCATTTGTTTGTCAGATTCTACTTTATCAGATTTTGGCGCTTCCGGTTGAACATCTTCTTGTTTTGGAACTTCTGGTGTTGGAGTTTCTTTTGGTTGCTCTTCTGGTACTGATGGAGCCGGTGGTGTTGGAACTTCTTCCTTCGGTGCTTCCTCTTTAGGAGTTGATGGCGCTTGTGGTGTTTGCGGAGTATCTTCCTTCTTAGGTTCTTCTGGCGCTGGAGTCTCTTTTGGTTGCTCCTCTGGGATTGATGGAACTTGCGGCTCATCTTTTGGAGTCGATGGCGCGTCTGGTGTCTCTGGGTTTGGTGATTCCGGTACTTCTGGTTGTTTTTCCGGAGTCGATGGCGCTGGAGCGTCTTCCTTCTTAGGTTCTTCCGTTGGAGATTCCGGTGCTGATGGCGCTTGTGGAGCGTCTGGTTTTGGAGCTTCTGGCTCTGGTTTTGGATTCTCCTTAGGTGGTAGAGTTTTTTCTTTCTCAAGGGTAATCTCACGTGCACCTAGCGAAGTAACCTCTGTACTCTTAGAGTTTGTATACGTAAAGCTCTTCATCACTGCCAGAAGAGGGAATGATTGCTGATTTGGTTCAGTTACCTTAGCAGTTAAAGTATAGGTCAATTCGGTAGTATCTGTTATTTGATTTATGAAATAAATCTTAGACAAACGATTGCCTGATTTCCAACTGTTTACTGTTTCACTAGGATTAGCTTGACCAGCAGACCAGTTCCATTGAGAATTAAAACCATTTTCGTTGTCAAGACCTTGTTTACTACTAAAGAAACGATATTTTTCTTGACCAGAATTTCTGTAATCATTAATATCCGTAGGGAAGGAGGCTGTTATATCATGTTGATTATTATCAACAATCTTTGTTAAGTCCAAACCATTTGGAAGAATAAAATAAACACCCCCATGTTTAACATTAAAAGACCATTCGCTTGTATCAAAAGTTACTTTCCACTGAATCTGACCTTCTTCCGCCTTCAACAGATTTATAGATACTGATGTCCTAAGTTTCTCTTGATCTTTACCACTTTTATAATCTGCATTTGAGGTTTGAATTAATGGCGACTGTTGCTTCTCTACCTTTTCTTCCGTATTATCTGAAGGTTCATCATTCATCGGAATTTCTTCCATACCACTAGTTTCAGAATCACTCATCATCGCACGAGGTTGGAGAAGTGCTTCAGGTGAAGATGGCTCAGTAACCTCTTCGGCTTTCTCATTTAATTCTTCTTCCAAAGTGTCATCATCTTCAAGCTCCTCTTCAGCTAAAAAGTCGCCTCCCTCTTCATTTGGTACTACCGGTTTATTAGTAGCATCGCTTGCATTAACTGATGTAACATCTGGTTCTAGCGATTCTGCTTTAACCGTTGTCGTTGAATAAAAGGCTAATCCCCCTAATACGACTGTGCTTAATAATAAACTGGACACAACTTTCTGCTTGCTCATAATTGGCTCCTTCTTAAAATATAGATTTATACATTTTCCCACTCACCTACTGGAAATGACAACAAGCACTGAATGCGTTTACATGAATGTTGTCGCATTCCTGGATAGATGATGGTACTTCAAAATATGGACCGTACCAAGTATACCAGCCATAGCTATCTTTTATCTGCCATGCATCTGTTTTTTTTGTGTTTTTATATACATTGGTTCACATTGAGCTTTGTCTCCATTTTTTTCGTTGATACATATCGCAAAGGCTGGTTTTTCCTCCCAAAAATAACCTATCATTTCACGATAGATTACTTTTCACTATTTCCGTAAACCGATGGGTAAATTGGGCGGTCATTCCCCAGATATTTTCTGATAGATTTTCATAAAAGGGAACCGAGCGTTTGTGATGACTGAAAGGATAGTCAACCCCACCTCTCAAACGTTCAAAGGGAAAGTCACAATCTGGGACAATCTGTGAATCCAGTTGATAATAGACTGGCTGAGTTGTTAATAGAGTTGATAGAGGCACTGTAAATATCCGAGCAACCTCTTCATTAGGAAGGATAGTCGTCCAATCAAGATTTAACCGTCCAACGAAGCAATGAACGGTTGAGCACTCCAAAACCAAATAATCAATTTCTCCGAGTATATCAATTTGTTCAGGTTGAATATTTAGTTCCTCCATAACCTCCCGAACGGCCGCTTGCTGTGGCGTTTCTCCTACCTCTACTCCGCCACCTGGAAAGGAAACTTCTCCCGGTTGAGAAATGGACTCGCTCCGAATCTCATATAAGACCTGCCACTGATTGTCTGACCAGACTAAGGGCAAGAAAACTGCATAAGAACGTTTTTCACCCAATGGCTGGGGCTGATAGTCTTTCAATAATGCCTGCAATTGATCAGTCATGGCAACTCCTTACTAACTAGTGATTTGTGTTTATTTTAACGAATTTTGTGGCATCTGGCAAGAACTTTGTCTAGATAAAAAACTGAGAAGTTTCCTTCCCAGTCTAGTCGTTTATTTCCCTTTTAACATGCCCATAATGCCACGAGTTACCACGCGCCCAACTTCCCGTCCGACCTGACTCATCAGGTTCTTGGTAAAACGATCCATCATAGAGTCTGTTTTGCGACTGGCTGGCTGACTAGTTTTTTGTGCAGTTTTAGCTGCTTCTTTCTGGGCTTTCTCTTCCATTTTTGCGGCTGCCTTAGCTTCTTTTTCTGCCTGTTTTTCCGCCTCGGCCTGCTCTGCTTTTTTGATGAGTTCGGCTTCTTTAGCCTCTGTCATGGCTAAAATCTGCTCATGGGCTGATTCACGATTGACCGCGTCAGCATATTTTTCCATCAAAGGAGAATTATTGATAACTGACAAGAGGGCGCTTGGCTCCACCGTTCCCAGCATACTCTTTGGTGGATAAATCAAAACCCGATCCGCAAAGCTTGGTGTACCATCTGCTTGAAGGGTAGACACAACAGCTTCCCCCACTTGCAACTCCTGAATGACCTTGGCCAAATCCTCATCACCTTCTTGACGGAAGGTTTCAGCGACAGTAGCAACTGTCTTGAGCTCTTTTGGTGTAAAGGCGCGAAGACCATGTTGGATGCGGTTACCCAACTGGGCTGCCACGCTATCAGGAATATCCGTCGGATTCTGCGTTACAAAGAAGACACCTACACCTTTTGAACGAATCAAACGGACAATCAATTCAATCTTTTCAAGAAGAACTTTTGGAGCATCTTTGAAGAGAACATGAGCCTCGTCAAAGAAGAAGACCATCTTAGGCTTGTCCAAATCGCCCACCTCAGGCAAGACTTCATAGAGTTCTGATAAGAGGCTGAGAAGAACCGTTGAATATAATGTTGGCTGATTAAATAGCTGAGTAGCTTGAAGGACGTTAATAACACCACGACCATCTTCTGCCGTACGCATCAAATCAGCAATATCAAGGCTTGGCTCACCGAAGAAAATCTTACCACCTTGTTGCTCCAAAACAACCAGACTACGCAAGATAGCACCGACCGAACGAGCTGGAATATTTCCATAATACTGGCTCAGCTCTGCCGCATTTTCAGCCACAAAGTTTAACATAGCCCGCAAGTCCATCAAATCAATCAAGAGCAGACCACGCTCGTCTGCCACGCTGAAAACAATATTCAGGATGGACTCCTGAGTATCATTCAAGCCCAACAAACGTGTCAGTAGGACAGGTCCCAGCTCTGAAATAGTCATGCGGATAGGAGTCCCATTTTCCCCCAAGACATCCCACAACTCAACTGGATAACCGACTGGGCTATAGTCAAGATAATGAGTCTTCTCTAGACGACTAGGATCAATCTCCTTGGTATTGGCCGCAACCAAACTATTCAAATCACCCTTGATGTCCGATAGAAAGACGGGAATTCCCGCATCACTCAACTGCTCTGCCAAGACCTTTAAGGTCACGGTCTTCCCTGTACCTGTCGCACCTGCGATGATTCCATGACGATTGAGCCGCTTGAGCTGCATCTTCGCTCGACTGCTTCCATAGCCAAAAGCAATAACATCTGACATATTCTAGCCTCTTTTCCGATTTTTCTATCCTTATTGTAGCATAACTTTTAGGAAAATAGCAGAGCAGACAACTTTATATAGGATATACCAAGAGAAAAAGAAAAACCCGACGAAACGGGTTCTCTATATTATAGATACAAGAATTTGAAAAGTGCAACAGCGGCAATTGATGCGATAATTGGAGCACATACACCAACCCAAGCATACCACCATTTTGAATCAGCCTTGTTTTCACCAAGAACAGATTTTGGAAGAAGGGCATGGACGATACGTGGACCAAGGTCACGCGCTGGGTTAAGACCAGGACCTGTTGGACCACCAAGAGCGGCAACAAGAGCCATAACTAGGAAACCAATGCCTAAGTGGGCAACTGCAATTGAACCTGAAGTATATGGAGCAGTCATTGTCTCAGCGACTGTTTTATCATAGCCCTGTTCAATCAATTTACCAACCAACTCTGAACCAAAGAAATGTTTGGTCAAAGCAAGGGCACCGAAGAACAATACAAATGAACCAACGAACTCATTCAAGAAACCATTAGTTGTCGCAGCTTTACGGCTTTCTTTCGTTCCGTTATCAAGCGCACTGATAGTTGAGAATGAGCCAAGAATATGGTTAGAATTTTCAGTTTTCAAGAAGTAAGGTTTATACACTGCTACAACCACTAACTGACCAAACATTGCACCTAACAATTGGGCAACAATGTATTGAGCAACGTGAGCCCAAGGGAAGAGACCTGAAACAGCCAAACCAAGTGTGAAGGCTGGGTTGATATGGTTACCAGAAACGTTACCAAACATCAATGCTGGCATCATAACTGCCAAACCATAGCCAATCGCAATGAGAATCCAACCAGAGTTGTTTCCTTTTGTGCCTTTTAAATCAACGTTTGCAACTGTACCATTACCAATGATAATAAGGAGTGCAGTCGCTAAAAATTCAGTGATATATTTCACTGTCCATGTAACATCCATATTTTTCTTATATTTCCTTTCAAAAGTTGAATTTTTTTTGGACAACAACCATTTTATCAAGTATAATAAACAAAGTAAAGCCATTCGATAAAAAGAAAACGTTTACTCGAAAAAGTAGTAGATTCAGTAAGGAGATTAGGATGGGAGCTAACCAAGAGACATTAATGTATACACTTGAAAAGAGTATCAAGAAAAAAGCAGATTTGTTTGAACACAGTTTTTCTGCCTACGCTGTACGATCAATACTAGCCAGTCTTTATTTAGGATTGGGGATTGTCATTTCTCTTTATACAGCAGACAAACTCAACCATGTCGCAGAAGGACTCGGGAAATTTAGCTATGGGTTGATGTTTGGTTGGGGGCTACTCATGATTTTATATATGAATGCCGAACTTGGAACATCCAACATGATGTATATGACAGTAGCCAGCCATCGAAAAACGATTCCTACTAAAACAGCCCTCAAGATGTTGGCAACCTGTATCCTTTTCAACTTTGTCGGTGCTGTCCTTGTTTGTTACTTGGTCTCACTGACTCTGCCTTATCAGCACGTTGATGCTCACAGCTACCTATTTGAAGCAACGGTGGCCAAGCTTTCAAAGACACCTTTGACTCAATTTATTGAAGGAATTTTTGCTAATATTGTCGTGAATATCGGCGTATTTACCTTCTTACGCATCAAAGATGACGCTGGACGTCTCATTTCCGTTATTTTCATCATCTTTATCTTTGCTTTCTTGGGATATGAGCACGTCATTGCGAACTTTTCACTCTTCTCCCTGGCCTTTTTTGCAAATGGTGGACCAGTTGAGGGAATGACTCTATTAAGTGTACTAAGCAATTTCCTCTTTTCTGGATTAGGAAACTACGTGGGAGGCGGTCTCTTTATCGGACTTCTTTATAGTTGGTTGAATAATCAATCCAAACTTTATGTAGACTAAAAACTACGGTTGGAATTCCAATCGTAGTTTTTTATTGTAAGATAATCTGCGCAACTATTGGACTAATCACCACATACATGATGCCTGTAATCCCAATAGCCAAGCCAGCCATCGCTCCTTGTGTATGTCCACATTTTATCGCTGTACCCGTTCCAATGGCATGTCCTGTTCCTCCCAAAGCAAGACCAACAGCTACCGGGTCTTCAATTTTTAGTAGCTTTAAAAAGACTGGACCAAGAACACTTGTCAGAATTCCTGTTGCAACAACGACTACAAGAGTAACTGTTGCTATTCCTTGCATTTTATCAGTAATACCAACAGCCATAGCAGTGGTGACTGATTTTGGAAAAAGAGAGATTGCTAGAAAAAAATCCATCCCAAACCATTTTGCAATTAGGGCAGTAAAGACAGTATTGACAATACAGGCAACAAAAATTCCCAAAAGAATACTTCGAATGTGATGTTTCATTAGATGGAAAGAACGATACAAAGGAATACCCAGAGCTACTGTTGAAGGCACAATAAGCATATTTAGATAGGACCCTCCTGCATAATATTCCTTATAGGAAATACCTGTCATTTTTAAAAAGACAATAATCAATCCTGTAGCTACCAACAGTGGGGTTGTGATTGGATGAGGAAATCTCCGATAAATCAGCATTCCAATTAAATATGCTGCAATTGATAACATAATACCAAAAATAGGATTGGAAAAAAGTTCAGTCATGATTTCCCTCCGCATCAATGTAGTCGCCTTCAAACTTTTGCTTCACAAATTGAACAACAAAACCAATTACTAAGATATTTAAAAAAAATGGCGCCTAAAATGACGACGATAATAGGAAGTAAATAATCTTTAATTGCATCAAATCTCTCCATAATGCCCACTGCTGCAGGCAAAAAAAGAATGGTCATGTTAGCCAGCAAAAAATTCCCAACCGTATGAATATGGCGAAGACGAATCAATTTGAACTCTAGGGCTAAAAATAGGAGGATTAAGCCAATAATACTTCCCGGAATAGGAAGATGAAAAATAGTCGAAATAGCTTCCCCTAAAAATGAAAATACCAGAATAATCATAAACTGAACATATAGTTTCATCTTTACACCACCTTAAATACTACTAATCCATCTGAGGTCATTCTCTTTTAGTCCAGAAAATCCCTTAATGTTAGTACTGTTATTAAGTTTACTACTCTGAAATTATTTTTCAAGGCTATAAAACGTTTACACCTTAAAAATTTGTCCTAAGCTATTTGGTCTTAAGTTATTTTATTTATTTTGCACATAATCACTTGACAATTTATTTTTGTAGGTGTATATTTAATATATAGAAAAATTTGATATATGCAACCGAACACTATATATCAAAACCGAACCTAACTAACAACAAAGGAAAGGAGCGTCCTATGCATTTTCCAGTCCCCGCAGTGCTGACAGAATTTCTCATCATGGCTATTTTGGAATCCGATGATTCTTATGGCTATGAAATCTGTCAGACCATTAAATTAATTGCCAACATCAAGGAGTCCGCCCTCTATCCCATCCTAAAACGATTGGAGCAAAATGACTTTTTGACTACTTATTCCCAAGAATATCAGGGTCGTATGCGAAAGTATTATAGCCTAACTCAGTTAGGTCACGAAGAATTGGTCCGACTCAAAGATGACTGGGATACCTATACAAACACGATAAACGGCATCATAGAAGGGAGCGTCCGCCATGACAAGAACTGAATATATGGAGCAGTTAGAAAAATATCTCAAAAAACTGCCCCACAAAGAATACTTTGAAGCCATCAGCTTCTTTAATGAGTATTTTGACGAGGCTGGACCAGAGCGTGAAACAGAAATTATAGAAGAACTTGGTTCCCCAAAAGAAGCTGCCAGCGAACTCATTAACAACATGCTCAACAAGCAAATCCAGGAGGAGAAGGATCAACAAGAACCTATTCAACTCAACTGGAAACTCTGGGTTGGTCTGGGAGCCTTAAGTATGACAGGTCTCTTCTCTTTCTTCCTACTCTTTATCATGGGAGAGTTTATCGGAGTCATTCCTCTGTTTGCGACTCTTATCCTCGGCGCTTTTTTCCTCGGTCGCTACTTCCGTAATTTTAGCCAAACAAAACGAACGCTCTGGTTGGCTATCCTAGCTGTCATTTCCCTGCCTATCGCCATTCCACTTTTGCTCATTCTCCTAGCTAGTCTATTGGGATTGGTGGCGCTCATCTTGGCCCTCATTGTCGGTGCCTTTGTTTTGGGTGTCGGACTTCTCACCAGCGGTGGCTATCTAATTTGGGAAGCCTTTAGCCTTATGTCAGAAGGTTTCAATATCTTCCTCATGGGGTTTGGGTCAGGTTTGTCTTTGATTGGCGGAGCTATTCTCATCTACATCTTGACTGGATTTTTTGCCTACTGGTCTTGGCGACTGGTCAAGGCTTGCTTCAAATGGATTTTGAAACGAGGTAAACGAGCATGAAAAAGAAACTTACCATCGCCATTATTATCGGCTTTGTCAGCCTGATTGCAGGCTTAATTCTAGCTGGCATTGGATTTTTCACCGGAGGCATAACCCGCTTAGAAGAGGTTGCTGCTCCGACGGAAGTCCATAAGACCTTCACAGATTTGAATACCATTAAAATTGATTTTATCCCCCACAGCGTCTACATCAAAGAGTCTAGTGATAACAACTATCATGTGACCTATGCCAACTCCGACAACAATATCCAAAACCCTCTAAAACTCAGTGAGAAAGACGGCGTCTTAACCCTCTCTGCACAGGAACTAGAATTTGCCATTGAGGGAATCATGCAGTATCTGGGAGAAAGCTTGGCCCAGCGTCGTATCAATGTCTTCTCCGTCACCATTGAAGTGCCTAAAGGGAAGACACTGGATAAATTAGAGGGACACAATCTCCACTTCTATGATTTTGGCGGTTTCACGATTGAGAATATCCATATCAAAGAGGCAAATCTGTCTGGTGGTGTCACTCTTGACAAGGTGACTATTGACAGCGGTCAGATTGAAGCAGGCTACTTCCAAGCGACACAATCCACTCTAAAAGATATGCACATCAACCTACAGGGAAGCAGCGTCCGCCTGTATGAAACCAGTTTGGAAAATGTGACCATCGAGGGCTATAGCCAGCTGGATAGCAGACAAACGACTCTTCTTGGCGATAATCGTTTCACTCCATCCGACACCTACTCCTCTACGACATTTTTGGATGTGACGGACAAGAGCCTGGCAGATAGCAACTTGCTCATCACCAACCAGATCGACAAGAAAAAATTAGTAGAAGCCCAAGGTTACTACTATGAAGATGGGAATGATTTGGGAGAGATGGTTAACCAAGACCCTTACTTAAAAGAGCGACTAGGGGAAGTCGGTATTTTCACTAGCGATAAGTACACCAAATTCCCTGTCAAGACTGAAAACGATCTACAGACCCTAACCCTAGAAAACAAAGGTAGCAAGAACAAACTGACCATTGAAGCCACCAATGCGACAATCAATTTAGGGACCCCCAAATAACCACATCAACCAAAAACCAACTGTTCACATGGAGCAGTTGGTTTTATTCTTATTCATCTTTTTGATTATAAATCAAGAGACCTAGTCCCATAAAGCCTACTAAGAAGAGACTTAGCATCCAAACTTGATGACTACTATTTCCAACCATAGAAATGGTTTGACGAAGACTTGAAACAGAATAGGTCATTGGAAGATAGGGCTGAATGACTTGGAAGAAGCGTGGGCTGAGTTCAATTGGATAGGTACCTGCGCTTGATCCAAGCTGTAGTAACAAGATAATTAAACTTGCGAAGGATCCGAAACGATTGTTCCAGCCCACCAAGGCTGTAACGAGGGCCATGAAGGTCCAAGAGGCTAAGAGGATTATTCCCAAGGTTGCCATTGGATGAGCTGGTTCGATTCCAATCAAGCGAAGAACACCGTACAGAATCACTGCTGCTAGGCTGGCAATGATACCATTGAGCAAGAGTTTTCCTTTGGCCCAGTCCCAACGATTCTTGTAGGAGCGATTATCAATGTGTTTGACAAAAATAACATTCGCTGATAAGGCTGCAACCATCAGTGCGACTGATACCATGTAAGGAGCCATTCCGACACCGTTGGTCTTCACATCATCTTGGTCACTGTGTTCCAAGGTGACTGGTTGAGAAACTGCTTGTGCATTTTTGTCTTCTACAGAGACGACTGATAGTTGTTGACTGGCTGAGCTGAGTGAATTCGTTAGGGTCTCACTACCTGTACGAAGACTAGAAATACCGCTTGTCAAGGCTTGGCCACCACTAGCTAATTGATCCGCACCAGCAATTAATTGCTGACTACCAGAAGCCAGTTGTTCTGAACCGCTGACAAGTTGACTGGAGTTGGATGCCAAGGTTGCCAATCCTGATGTTAGCTGGCCACCCCCAGATTGGATACTACTATTATTCGCAACCAACTGGGCTCCACCTGCTGCTAATTGAGCAACACCTGCGGTATAGGCTGTTACTCCAAACATGAGTTGACTCGCTCCGCTTGACAGTTGCGTTTGAAGTTGACTCACACCACTCGTCAAGGTTTGAGTTCCTGGTAGAACTTGCTGGTTCAAAGCTGTGTTGACCTGACTCAAGCCACTTGATAGGCTTTCAATGGCTGTTGTAGCTCCTGGCAATGCTTGATTGGCAGCCGTGTTAATCTGACCGACAGCTGATTGTAGCTGGTTCATTTGTGTTGCCATGCCAGAAAGACTTTGTAGGCTAGAAAGGGTTTGACTGAGCTGAGACAATTGATCCAAAATCGTTTGGGCTACTGTCGCTGTTGCCGAAGGTGAATTTTGGAGGGCACCAACCAATTCAGCTTGCTGATCAGCTGTCAAGTTTTGATAGGTAGCCGTGGTTTGCAAGGCTTCGATGCTGGCTGTTTTATCAGCTTGGGCTGCTGTCAACAAGCCTTGAGCCTGAGCCCCCATCTCCGTCAAGAGGCTAGATAGAGTAGAGTTATCAACTGCAAGTCCTCCGATACTTGATAGGCTGTCATTTAATTGATTGATAGCCACCTGCAACTGTGGAAGCCCTGTCAAGAGTGCTTGTATCTGACTAGACTGTTCAGCAGACAAACTAGTTGAATTAGCGAGTTGTTCCAAGCCTGCCTGCAATTGATTGGCTCCCGTTACAAGTTGTTCAACCTGGCTTGCTCCTGATTGCAATTGTCCCACCCCAGTGATGAGCTGAGAGGAATTGGCATTTAATTGCTCCGCACCTGAAACAAGACTCGCTACCCCATTTGTGTAAATCGTTAAGCCACTGGACAGTGTTTGACTGCCTGTTGCAGCCTGATTGACTCCATCTGTATAAGACACAACTCCGGTGGCCAATTGGTTTGCTCCTGTCACGAGTACTTGACCCGAAGTCGTTAAAGTAGTCAGTCCATTTGAAAGTGTTTGGCTGCCTGACTCCAATTGACTAGCTCCATTTGTTAATTTTTGGCTACCATCTGCCGCCTCGATCATGCCGGTTTGAATTTCTCTCATACTATCAAAAACGGCAGTCGTGTAGGTTTTGGTAATTGTCTCTGAAACAGATGTCTTTAATTTCTCCATAGCTGATTCGCCCATCTTAGAAGCAACAAAGCTATGACCTTTGGAGGTTTGATAAGAAATCGTTATCGGTTCAGGCTGATTCGTCAAGAGACTGGTTGCTTTTTCTGATAAATCTTCTGGTAGAGTGATGACCATATAGTAGTCCCCTTCTTCCAAGCCTTTCTCCGCATTCTTTTCTGATACAAAGTGGAAATCCAGACTTTTGCTCTCTTTCATATTGTCCACCATATCATCACCAATTGTGAGGGTTTTATCTTGAAAGCTCGCCGACTGGTCTTGATTGACAACTGCTACAGGCAGCTGGTCTAGTCGGCCGTATGGATCCCACATAGAAGTTAGAAAACTAATATTATACAAAGCTGGGACACAGGCAATACCTAGAATGGTAATCAAGGTCATTGGTTTTTTGAAAATATTCTTTACTTTTTGTAACATAAGCAACTCCTTTAGACATACTGTCCAAAAACTGATAAAATACATTATACAAGTATCAATTTCAAAATCAAGTCAGAAGAACTGTTTTTAGACACTGTGTCTAAAAATGTTCAAAAGGAGAAATTATGAGAACAGATAGTCGGAAAGAACGAACTCGACAGGCAATTTTAGAAGCCATGGTAACCTGCCTGGAATCACAAGGATTTAATGACATTACAACAACACACCTAGCCCAGACTGCTGGTATCAGTCGTTCCAGTTTTTATACCCATTATAAGGATAAATATGAATTAATCGACTCCTATCAACAGGGACTTTTTCACAAATTAGAGGCTATATTTGACCATTATGATGGCAATCGCCAATCATCATTTTTAGAAATTTTCGAGTTGCTCTATCGTGAAAAATTGCTTTCTGCCCTACTGACCCATAACGGAACTCAAGAAATCCAAAATTTTCTTATCAATAAAGTCCGACTTCTTGTTGCCAATGATTTAGCGGAGCGCTTAGGAAAAGAGAATTTATCACAACTGGAAAAAGAATACAGCAGCATCTATTTTTCACATGCCTTCTTCGGTATCATGCAGGTATGGATTAAAAATGGTAAGCAAGAATCTCCTCAATATATGACCGATTTTCTAATAAAAATGTTACCTTAAAGGCGACTTTTTACCGCCACTTTCTGGGGAATATGTTATAATATCCTTATCTTACGCAAACGTTTTCAAATAGGAGATTATGATATGATTCAGGCAGAACATCTTTCAAAAACCTATTCAATCATTGATAAGGAAGTCGGTCTAAAAGGCTCTATCAAGGCCTTTTTCAAGCCAAAGAAAAAGTCAATCCCTGCTGTTCAAGACATTTCCTTACAGGTAGGAAAAGGAAAAATCATCGGCTATATCGGCTCCAACGGTTCTGGTAAATCCACCACCATCAAAATGCTTACTGGAGTCCTCTTCCCAGACCAAGGACAGGTTCGTATCAACGGACTCAATCCACAAGAAAACCGCAAAGCTGTCAATAAGCAAATCGGCGTTCTCTTTGGACAAAAATCTCACTTGGATTGGAACTTACCTGTCCAAGAATCTTTTATCCTTCACGCAAAAATTTATGATGTTCCAGATAAGGTATTCAAAGAGCGATTGGCTGTCTTGATTGAGCTATTGGACTTGGCTGATATTATGAAGCAACCAATCCGTAATCTGTCACTCGGCCAACGAGTTCGCTGTGAATTTGCGGCTATCTTTATCCACCAGCCTGCCGTTGTTTTTTTGGACGAACCAACCATCGGCTTGGATGCCAGCGTCAAGGAGACCATTCGCTCCTTCATCCGCTATATGAATCAAGAATACCAGACCACCTTTTTGATTACTTCCCATGATATGAAGGACATCGAGAGCCTCTGTGAGCGGATTTTTATCATTGATAAGGGCAAGAAGGTCTACGATGGTTCACTGACCGTCCTCAAAGAACGCTTTTCCACAGTCAAGACCATTCTCTTCTCCACAGAAAAACCAATTGAAAAAGATTTGCAATTGGAGGGCTGGGAATTTATTCGTAAAGATGATTTTCACTTTGAAATCCACTACCAAAGCAAGGTCTGGACCAGCGCCCAGGTGATTGAGCAAGTTTTCAATCATTATTCAATTGAAGATGTCACCATGAAGGAATTGGAAATTGAAACCATGGTCCGTCAGATTTATGAGGAGGGTATCCATGCGTAAATATCTCTACATGACCCGCCTGACCATGATGAATGCTATGCAGTATAAGGCTTTCTTTCTAGCGACCTTCGTTTCACTGGCAGTGAAGATTTTGGTAGCTCTCTATGTCTGGAAAACCATTTTCTTCACTCAATCAGAAGTCAATGGCTTTACCCTACAAACCTTTACTACATATATCATCTTTGCTAATCTACTAGCCAGTTTAAATTCTTTCTCACTCGGAGAAGATTTATCCTACAGCATTTTAAAAGGAAGCATTGCTGGAGAATTTCTCAGACCCTATTCCTTTATCCTAGCTCTCTTTTTCAAAGACCTTGGAAATAAGCTCTTGGAACTGATAAAATTTGCTATCGTATTTATCGGCATCTTACTTGTTCATCAGGATTTTTATCTACCTGACGGAAAAACTATTTTGCTCTTTCTAGTCAGCTCCATCCTAGGGATGTTTATCGTTCAATTACTGGATATGGCTTTTGGCTTCTTAGCATTTTTTACGGTCAATGCCTGGGGAGTCATGCTTCTGAGAATGGGACTTTTCAATCTAGCTTCTGGAGCGCTTTTGCCACTCAGCTTCTATCCACAGGCTGTGGAAAACTTTTTGAAGCTCCTTCCCTATAATTATGCGGTTAACGTTCCAGTTTCCATTTTATTGGGACAGGAAAGCGATCTAACTGCTTTGGGATTGCAAGTTATATGGATACCCATCCTAGCCTGCTTCATTGCTGCTCTTTGGTCCCAAGCCAAGCGTCGTATTGTCATTTTTGGAGGTTAACATGAAGAAATATATCAGCCTCTATCTCTATAACATCAAGGTCTACATGATGGCCCAGATGTCCTTTCGGGTGGACTTCTTCATCGGGCTTTTCTCCTCTTTGATTGAACAAATTGTCTACCTGATTTTCCTCAATATTCTCTTTGGAAATATCAAGGAAATCGCTGGTTTCAACTACGGTCAAATGCTTTTTATCTATGGAATAGCGACCGTCGGACGCTCCATTCACCTGATATTCTTTGACAATCTCTGGATGTTTGGCAGTCGCTACATCCGACAAGGCGAATTTGAACGCCTCCTCCTCATGCCTGTGAACCCACTTTTTCAACTTATCTGTGAACGAATCCAGCCACAAGGAATCGGAACAACCCTCATCGGTTCCCTTGCACTAGTCCAAGCTTCAAATGAGCTAGGCATGGAATGGAGTCTTGGAAAACTAGCCTTACTAATCTTTATTGCCATTTGTATCGGCCTACTCTATGCAGCCATTCAGCTCGGTCCAACTGCTCTAGCATTTTGGATTGTGGAATCATTTCCTTTGACTATGGGAATTTTCGCCCTCAATCAGATGGCTCAATACCCACTCAATATCTATCCAAAAATCATTCAAATCCTGCTGATTTTTGTTTTCCCCTACGCCTTTACCGCCTACTTCCCTGCTCTCTACTTCCTAGACTTGTCTATGTGGGGACTGGCGTTGCCTCTGGTGGTAGTGGTCCTATTTTCCATCAATTATAACCTCTTCCGCTATGGTATGACCAAGTTCACCAGCGTTGGAAATTAAAAGAGCTAGCATTCTCTGGATTGAGAGCACTAGCTTTTTTCTATATACTTATAAGATATATTCTTCAATGACCTGAAGCACACCAGCTTCCAAATGGCTTGGAGCCATGTATTTGGCAACCGCCTTGACCTTGTCTGTCGCATTTTCCATGGCATAGGAATACCCAACATAGGACAATAACTCAATATCATTGTCTGAATCACCGAAGGCCATTACCTGTTCAGGTTCGATATCTAGACCGGTCAAAACCTGTTCCAAGCCCCAAGCCTTATGGATACCCTGCGGTAGAATGTCAACGGAACCATAACCACTGGTTACAGCCACCAACTGACCGTGAAAACCCTGATTAAAGGCTTCCGTTATCGATTCTACACGCGCTTCAGGAACCCAGAGACCAACCTTGTGTATTGACTCTGAAACTGGATAGGCACTAAGGTTGTCTAAATATGTCACACGATTTTGGAAGGCAGCCATCTGAGCTAGTTCTATTGGCAAATCAGTTCCTGCAAACGGCATACCTGCCCCAGCCTGCATATAAATATTTCCATCGTTCGACAACATCAGACATACATCCGCCCAACGGCCTTTGAAAAAATGCAGTATTGCTTCGACTTCCACTTGCTGAATAGCCCGACGAATTACTGTCTTGCCATTTTGATACACATGGGCTCCATTATCCGCTACAAAGATTAATCTGTCTTCAAATCCTTGGCATAATTGTAGTAATCGCCCAATTCCATTACCACTAGCGATAACAAAAGGAATCTTTTTCTGATCTAGTTGATCCAAGACCCGTGAAAATCGCTCTCTATCAAAATTCCCCTGACCATCTAAAAAGGTCCCATCCATGTCTGTTGCAATTAATCGAACTATCATCTTCTCTCTCCTCACCATACCAAATTGACAAAGTCTTTCATTTCTTGATAGGCTGTATCCACACGCGCCTGTGTATCTAGATCCAATTGTCCATAGTATCGACCACCAGCGACCCAGTCTTCCAAAATGTAAGTCTGGTAGGAAAATTGTTCGTATCCATCTGTTGAATAAGTCCCTTTTGAAAGGCGATTGACCCAGGTTGGATGGGCTTGAGCCGTTTGAATACTTGTTTGCCCATTCTCTTTCTGAATAGTAAGGTCCATCAAGACACCTCTTTCTGTCCACTGGGCATTTGGGGTATCTTCCATACTTTCGATACGCTGATTGGATAGAAAATTCCCCATAGAATAGATGATTAATTTTCTCTGACCATCTTTCTCAAGAATTTCCGTCGGCTCGACTACATGCGGATGCCCACCAAGAACGATGTCTGCTCCCCAATCAATCATTTGATGGTACAAACTGGTCTGTTCCTCCGTAGGCTCCAACTGGTATTCTACACCCGTCTGAGGCATGACGATGGTAATATCTGCCTCTTTCTCAGCTCGCTCAATCTCTGCCCGCATCTTTTCTTTATCAAAATCCGATAAATAGGCATCATATTCCTCCTGACTCAGCAAAGCCTCCATCCCATTGAAACCGTAAGCATAGGCTAGGACAGCTATACGGATACCATTGACTTCCCGAATGTAGAGTGGTGCAGTTGCCCGATTGCCTTCGGCGTAGACACCGACTGTATCCACACCTGCATCTCTAAATGTATTGACAGTGGAAATCAGCCCTGATAGATGTGAGTCCAAGATATGATTGTGGGCTAAGTCCACCAAATCGTAGCCTGCATCATGGATATTGTTGGCGACAATGGCAGGCGCATTAAAAAGTGGGTAACCTGCTAATTCGATATCTGGAGAAATGGTCCCTTCAAAGTCTGCGATAGCGAAATCAGCCTGTTCTATCCAGGGCTTTACGTAGGTAAAATTCTCAGAAAAATCGTAACTTCCATCTGGCTGTTCTGCTCCTCGAAGAATAGGCAAGTGATAGAGCAAATCCCCATGAGCCATGATGCGAACAGAATTATCTGAGTGCATTGATTCTGAGGCCTGATTCAGCCTAGGAACTAGGTGCTCGCTTACAATAATAATCGCCAAGATAATAGTCGCTAAGCCACAAATAAAAAACAAATGCATCTTTGTCCGATAGGACGCATATCGTTTTCTGCGAATATAGTTCGCCCTTCTCTCCATACCTTTACCCTCATACTCCCTACTTAAGAACCTTTGTTCAAAATACAGTCAGCAGTCCCTCAAAAAACTATTTCTTCCATAAAAGCACATCACTTATAAATAGAGGTTCTAATATTAGTATACGATATTTTTGCTAAAAAATCTAAATAAAATCAGAATTCCATCTCACAAATATATGTTTCTGACTATGTATTCCATTCCTCAAACGATTATCAGACCGATCTTCACAGACCATTTAAAAAGAGCTAACATTATCCCCTCGCGACTCCCTAAAAGACTATCTGGGAGAACAGTACAATGTTAGCTTCTTTTTATGTCTTCAACAGATGATCTCAGTCATCTAAGTGCTGTAGCTTGCCACGAAAATCTTCAATGGTCTCGTAGCCTTTTTCAGCCATGATGGCCTGCAATTCAGCCGTAATGCGTCCAAAGGCTGCCACACCTTCCTTTTGCAGGGTTGTTCCAACTTGAACCATGCTGGCACCACAGAGAATGTGTTCGAAGGCATCCCGACCTGTCAAGATGCCACCAGTCCCAACAATTTGAATCTCCGGTTTCAAGCGTTGGTAAAAAGCGTGGACATTGGCAAGAGCAGTCGGCTTGATATACTCTCCACCGATACCACCAAAACCATTTTTAGGCTTGATGACAACTGACTCATCCTTGATATAAAGACCATTTCCAATCGAATTGACACAGTTGACAAACTTCAAAGGAAACTGGTTGAAAATCGCTGCTGCTTGGTCAAAATGCACAATATCGAAATAAGGTGGTAACTTAATACCGAGTGGTTTGGTAAAGTAAGTGAAGACCTCCTGCAAGATGGTTTCTGTCGTTTCAAAATCATAGGCAATCTGCGGTTTTCCAGGGACATTGGGACAAGAAAGATTTAACTCTGTCAGCCCCTTAAAATCACTGGCTTCTACAGTTCTCAAAATTTCATGAGTCTCATCAGGCGACATTCCAACTACAGATAAAACAAATGTGCGTTCTGGCTCCGTTTCCTGCAATTCTAGTAGATAATCCAAATAGTAAGCCAAGCCCTGATTTGGCAAGCCCATCGAATTGATAGAACCAAGCGGAACATTCTGATAACGTGGTTCTGGATTACCCGCGCGATAGTCCAAGGTTGCTGTTTTTGTTACAAAAGTCCCCGCCTTCGAGTTCTTAACCGCATCCAATTCTTCCTTGGTCATGCACCAAACCCCTGCTGCATTCATCAAACAATTATCAAAGGTAAATCCACCGAGTGTCGTTACTGTTGAAACCATCTTATCCTCCATATAGGTCATTCTTTCTTGATTATATCATAAGAAACAAACGGATTTTCTTCATTTACTACTAACATTCGGATTTTGCAATAAAAATTTATTAATTTTTTTAAATTCTTACATTTTCTTCTTTACATTTAAAAATCATGGTGCTATAATAATTATCAGATAAATTAAATTGTCAGACAATTTAATAAATAAAAAAGAAATCAGGTGATCCCATGTCAAATGCCAAAGCTTACATCCAAGCTTCTTTTGAAGCAGTCAAAGCCCGCAACCCACATGAAACAGAATTCCTCCAAGCTGTAGAAGAGCTCTTCTCTACACTTGAGCCTGTTTTTGAAGCACACCCAGAATACATCGAAGAAAACATCTTGGCTCGTATCGTTGAGCCTGAGCGTATCATCAGCTTCCGTGTTCCATGGACAGATAAAGATGGAAATGTTCAAGTCAACCGTGGCTACCGTGTTCAGTTCAACTCAGCTGTAGGTCCTTATAAAGGCGGTCTTCGCTTCCACCCAACTGTAAACCAATCCATCTTGAAGTTCCTCGGTTTTGAGCAAATCTTCAAAAACGTCTTGACTGGTCTTCCAATCGGCGGTGGTAAAGGTGGTTCAGACTTTGATCCTAAAGGAAAAACTGATGCTGAAATCATGCGCTTCTGCCAAAGCTTCATGACTGAATTGCAAAAACACATCGGACCTTCACTTGACGTCCCTGCTGGTGACATCGGTGTCGGTGGTCGTGAGATCGGTTACATGTACGGTCAATACAAACGCCTCCGCCAGTTTGATGCAGGTGTCTTGACTGGTAAACCTCTTGGCTTCGGTGGTTCATTGATCCGCCCAGAAGCAACTGGTTACGGTTTGGTTTACTTCACTGATAACATGTTGGCAGCAAACGGTAAATCCTTCAAAGACCAAACTGTCCTTATCTCAGGTTCTGGTAACGTTGCCCAATATGCTGTTCAAAAAGCGACTGAACTTGGTGCAAAAGTTATTTCTGTTTCAGACTCAAATGGTTACATCATTGACGAAACTGGTATCGACTTCGACCTCTTGGTGGACATCAAAGAAAAACGCCGCGCTCGTTTGACAGAATACGCTGCAGAAAAATCAACTGCTAAGTACTTCAAAGGTTCTGTATGGAACTACGATGGCAAGGCTGATATTGCCCTTCCATGTGCGACTCAAAATGAGATCAACGGCAAACAAGCTGCTGCCCTTGTAAAAAATGGCGTGTACTGTGTGGCTGAAGGTGCCAACATGCCATCTGACCTTGATGCCATCAAAGTCTACAAGGAAAATGGCGTTCTCTACGGACTCGCAAAAGCTGCCAACGCTGGTGGTGTAGCTGTATCTGCCCTTGAAATGAGTCAAAACAGCCTTCGCTTGTCATGGACTCGTGAAGAAGTAGACGGCCGTCTTAAAGACATCATGGCCAACATCTTCAACACAGCCAAAGAAACTGCTGAAAAATACGACCTTGGTACAGACTACCTTGCAGGTGCTAACATCGCAGCCTTTGAACAAATTGCGGATAGCATGATTGCCCAAGGTTTGGTATAAGCTTACTTTTAGTTTACTAAACTATAATAAAAACGCCCCCAAAATTGACGTGCTAATTTTGGGGGTATTTTTCATTAAAAGAAGAGGAGAACAGTGGATAAACATATTCTCCTTTTTTAAATGTAAAAATAACAGATAAGTCGGATATAGTACAATTACCAAGCCGAACAATCTGAACCAAGGGGCGTTATAAAACCGCAAAATTGTGCAATATTTAAAACTTTTTCTACAGCAATTAGATACCTTCTGCGACTAATTCCGTCCACATGGCATCTTCGTAGGTAAAACCAAAGTTTGTTTCATTATCTATACCGTAGATAAGTTTTACTTGTACTTTCTCTCCTGGCTTCAACTTTTCAACTAGATTCACATCATAGGTCCGCAAATCCAGGGTAAAGGGAATCTGACTAACGGGATCCATGAGACTGAAATAGTATTCATCAAAATAGAGCTCTTTTGCGGTCGAATTTTCAACTTCCATTTCAACAACATAAGCTGTGCTGTAGTAGCTATCCACTAGTTCTATGCTATCGTCTTTGCCCATAGATGTTACTGTTACATGAAGACCGTTAGAAAAATCAACTGAGTCACCAACTTGATACTCTGTGTATTCCACAGTCTCATCAATGTATCCGTCACTACCTGTATCCCAATTATCAAAATTTGCTGAGCTTAGGCCGATCATAAAAATAAAACAGGTTACTCCTAGGATGAAGGAGAGGACGGCACCAGCAATGGTCGTCCAAAAGAGAGGCTGTTTGTGCAAGGGTTTCTTCTTATAATACATCTGCCCATTTTCAACGACAAAATCTTTTGTTTGCATAATAAACTCCTTATTTTAAAACAGTTGGCCCACTTGAAGGTAAATCTATTCCTGCTTGACGCAGAGCATCTTGATAAAAACCAAAGAATTGATGATAGATCTTGTTCTGTTGACCGTTGGCTACGAAAAGATTAACACGAAATACAAACTGTCCCGAAATAGCGTTTTGGGGACCTAATACAGTCACACCTGTAATCTGGTCAAAATTGCTGATTTCTCTCAAATTGACCTCTTCTATTACGCGATAGACTTGTTCCAAATCGGTATTAAATTTGAGCGGAATATCGATTTGAGCACGCATGTCCCCTCTTGACTGATTGGACACCACTAGAATATTGCGATTGGGAATAAAATGCAATGTCCCATCTGCATCACGTACTTGTGTTGTTCGGATTCCCATGCTAACGATGGTTCCTGAAATGGTAATGGGCCCGTTGGTTAACTTAACCACATCTCCGACGTCAAACTGTCGTTCAATTAAGATAAAGAATCCATTGACCAAGTCTGAGAGAAAACCTTGTGCGCCCAGCCCAACAGCTACCCCAGCAATCCCGGCTCCTGCAAGAAGACTGGATACCGGTAAACCGAGGATACTCAAAATACAGTAGATAAGGATAAAGTAGAGTAGGTAATTTAGGATGCTTTCCACCAGACGACTGATGGTCTTCTGACGACCAATGTCTTGGGTAGATACCTTTAGAGAGGGAACCAAAACCTTTTTCACAGAAGCTTTGGCTATCTTCTTGATAATGTAAAATGCAACAAAGAGTAAAACAAGCGATAAAACCTTATTTAGACCTGCTGTCACAATGGCCTCAATATTAAATTGAGACAAATACTTGGTAATAAAATCATTCATGAGATAATTATAGCAGAAAACACCCTAAAAGAACAAAAAGACAGCCAAGTGGCTGACTTTTATCTTATTTCTTCTTTGCAAAATACTGGCGTGTCTCCTTGATGATAACAGGAGAGAGAGCTAGTAAGGCGATCAAGTTTGGTAGTGCCATGAGCCCGTTCACAATATCTGCGATGGTCCAAATCAAGTCTAGTTTGAGGAAACCACCCAAGGCAACCATAGCTACAAAGACCAGACGGTAAGGCAAGATAGACTTGGTGCCAAAGAGGAATTCGATACAGCGTTCACCATAGTAAGACCATCCGAGAATAGTTGTAAAAGCAAAAAGTACCAAACTAATCGTCAAGGCAATAGATCCTGTATTGCCAAAAACTGTTGCAAAAGCTGCCTGAGTAAGAGGAGCACCTGCCAAGCCCTCTACCGACCACTGGTCAGTTACTAGAATCGTAAAACCCGTTAAGGTACAGATGATAAGTGTATCAATAAAGGTACCCGTCATAGAAATCAAGCCCTGTTCAACTGGATTATCAGACTTGGCAGCCGCAGCAGCAATAGGCGCCGAACCCAAACCAGATTCATTTGAGAAAACCCCACGCGCAATCCCACGCTGAATTGCTTGTTGCACAGTCGCACCTGCAAAACCGCCCACAGCCGCTGCTGGAGTAAAGGCAGATTTGAAAACTAAGGCCAGGGTTGGCAAGAGTTGATCCCAATGCACGGCCAAGACAGTAATACTTGCTAAGATATACAAAATCGCCATGAAAGGAACAATTTTGGTCGAAACGTCAGAGATTTTTTCAATCCCACCAAAAACAACGAAGGCAATTGAAATAGCCGTTATTACACTGACAAGTGGCGGTTCCAATCCAAAACTCGTTTCCAAAGAAGCAGTGATGGAATTAACTTGCGAAAAAGTTCCAATCCCCAAGAGAGCTACTAATACACCTGAAATAGCAAAGAAAACTGCCAAGGGTTTCCACTTCTGTCCCATCCCCAAGGTGATATAATGCATAGGTCCACCTGCCGCTTGACCGTTGGCATCCTTGGTTCGGTATTTAATCGCTAAAAATCCTTCCGCATACTTGGTTGCCATTCCGAAAAAGGCCGCAACCCACATCCAGAAAAGAGCCCCAGGACCACCTGTAGTAATAGCTGTCGCAACTCCGACGATATTTCCTGTACCAACTGTCGCTGCTAAAGCCGTACACAGAGCCGCAAAACTGGACACATCTCCCTGACCAGACTGGTCACTGGAGAAAATCAGACGAAAAGCCGTCGGCAATTTGCCAATCTGAAATACTCCCAACCGTAGGGTAAAATAGACACCCGTTCCGACCAATAGTAACAAGAGGGGCGGTCCCCAAACAAGATTGTTGATAGCCTTAAATAGTTCTAACATAGTTCCTCCTAAGCGTTTCTAACCCGATAAAGCTGCCGGAAAAACAAAAAGAGGCTGAACACTTCAACCTCTAGAATCAACGTGAAAAATACAGAAAAAGCCTATTTTTCAACGCTCTGTCCTTTTACCTGAGAGTTTCAGTAGCTCTACTTTTCCAAGCAGGACTACCTTGCCCCTTCGGTGCCAAAATGGTCTCTCCAGAGTTCCGTCCATTGAACAGTCAGTTTCCCTTCTACCCAATATCAACCGGTTATTCAGTTTTATCTAGTTTTATTTTAATCTAATTTCACGAAAAAATCAAGAATATTTTCTGATACTCAATGAAAATCAAAAGTAGCCTAGGAAACGAAGCCGAAGATAGAACTGGAGTTCATCAAGGTAAGTTGACAACGGATAATTTTGATTTTCGAAGAGTATGAATTTTTACAAGTCTTCCATTTTTATGATAAGGTCTGCTCGCTCCCAAATCAAAGGATTATGGGTCGCAATCACAATTAACCGATCTGGGCTCTTCAAGGATAACAAAATATCCATAATTTCTTGGGAGCTCTTAGGATCCAAGGCAGCCGTCGGCTCATCTGCTAAAATCAATGGAGGATTTTTCAGGATGACTTTAGCAAGAGCTACCCGCTGGGCTTCCCCTCCTGAGAGTTCATAGATAGGCTGGGACAGGTCCAGATAAGACAGACCAACTGCATCAAGTGCCGCTTCCTGCCTCGATTTCCTTTCGTCTTTGGACAATTTCTGACTAATCAGTCCCAAATCCAGATTTTCTTTGATTGTCTGACTTTCTAAAAGACCAAAATTCTGAAAGAGATAGCCTAATTCCTCCCTAAAAAAGAGATGGGGCTTCAACTTTTTCAAATCCTTTCCCTTGTAGAGAATGTCACCTGCATCATAGGACTCCAACTTGGCTAAAATATTCAGCAAGGTCGTTTTTCCGCTACCACTGGCACCTATCAAGGCATAGACCTTTCCAGCCTGCAAGTCTAGTGTTACATCAGAAAACAAGCTGCGCTTCCCAAATTTCTTTTGAATTGATTGGACAGAAAACATACTAGGCTCCTTTCAAAATACGGACATTCCAAGCTCCTTCTTTCCTCGCCTGCCACCTCAATAAACAGAGGGCATTGACCATAAACAAGGCAAAACTGATGCTACTTATAAAAATGTGACCTGTTACTACCATACTTGCTCCAAGAGCCAACAAGAGAGAAAGCAGTTGAAGCGTTAGGTATTTCTTATGGATTCCCAAGAAACCCATCCCTGCAATTTCCTTGATGACAATCTCACGTTTAAATTCTTCAAAGTATAGAAGATTCATGGTATTAAACAGGACAATTGATGTCACAATCCCTAAAATGGCACCCATAGATGTTGAAATGGTCTCTATCCGAATACGATCTAAAAGTTCCGTAAAGAGGGAAGAACTACTTCTCACTTCATTGACAAACTGAAACAAATTTCTTGCCTTCAATTCACGTAAAAGTTTATCTCTGTTTTTAAATAGCATACTGCTATCTACTTCATTCAACCAAAAGTCAGCAGATTCTTTTCCCAGACTTGACGGTGCCAGCACAACTAAAATAGGGTCTGTCAGGTATTGCACATGTTGACCAGAACGATGATTGTAGATAAACTGCTTCTGCCCATTTTTAAATAGGCAACTTTTCCCTTAATGGTAGCTGAGCGTGCTTGATTAGCAGGTCTAACCATACGATTGATATAATCTTGGTAAAGATGGAGATAAGCATCGCTTTCAGGGCGCAATTTTTCAGGCAACAGAAGTTGAAATTCTCCTTCTTGTAAAGGGAGCGCTACTTCTCCTTCTGCTAAGTCTACATCCTGTATCTGCAAATAATTTGGACTAACGTAGAGGGTGTTTCCAGCTGGATGGTAGCTGTCAAGGCGTGTTCCATCTTCCAGTTGGAAGCCCATTAAATAGGCATTCAAATTACTTTTGACAAAGAGTGCGCCGTCTTCCTCCAAAGCTTGCCTTAGTAAAGGATACCAATTTTCAGGCGAATTTAGTCCTGAGCGACCATCCGCAGAAATATTCCAAGCTAAACTATAGTAATCCCCTTCATTCTCCCACTGCTGGGCACCTGCTTGATATTCCTGCCAAATCCCTGAATAATAGACGGTTTGAGCCATCCCAAATGACACCACCAATAGAGCCAGCATTTGTCCCATAACCATAATGGTCAGGATCCCTTGCAGGGGCATCTTCCCTTTTAACAAGGGTAAAAAGTGATAGGTTCGAATGGCCAAGGTAAATGTAGCAGCGAAAAAAAGGACAATCAAACCAAGCAAGAAATGATAGCCCACTAGAGCTGCGACCAGATAGTAGACAGAATAGCCATCTAATCCAACGAGGTAGGCCAGTCCAACTGCTGGAAGAACCGCAAATGGGATAGTTAGAGCTATCTCTTTCGCATTTTCCTGTAGAGATAGTAGAAATAAATGCCAGCGCGAATCCCCTGCAATCAAACGGATACCTGCTGTACGCAACTGCCTTACATTAGCAATCACGACCAAAGCCATATACGTAATAAGAAAGACCAGTACGGCTAAGAATTGACCACCTTGGGTCAGAAATACGAGTAAAGTAGCAATAGTCGAAGGCTTCCGAATCTGAACTTCATCAAGTCCAAGCGAAACAAGAAGAGACCGAAGCTCCTCTACCGTCGCTTTCCCTTGGAAAATAAAATATTTGGTTAAAAGTGCAGACTCCACCTTTTCTGATGCCTGAAATTCCTCTAGTCCTCTTGGTAGGGGAGATTGACTAAAATTATCATAAGAAAAGGTACGTCCACCTGATTTACTTGGCTCAATCACTCGTCTGGCAATGACACTATCCGTCTGTTGAGAATAGTCTTCTAATCGCTGTCGTACATCTGAATATGTCACGTCCTCAGATACCGACAAAGTAGTCACAGAAGGATAATAATGAACTAGCATAGTCTCCTTTTGACTGACGCCCAACCAAATCATAAAGACGGCTAGAATGATCGTCGATACAAGTACAAATTTTCCTTTCATTCTAACTTCACCTCATTAACTATCTGCCATTTAATACACTCAACTGGATTTTTTCTTCCCTTTTCGCTTGATTGTTCAGTAACATCCAACTATTTATCAACAAAGCCACAACTACTCCTAGGCTAACAATAACTGACTTTGTCATAAACATTGCCAAACCCATCCCAATAAGAGCGGAGCCGACTTGTTCTCCTAGATAAGAACCATGCAATTCGATAAAACCCATCCCTGCTATCCGCTTGATGGCTATTTCTCTTTTGAAGGTCTCAAAGTATAGAAGATTCATCGTATTGAACAATAGTATGGAAGTGAATATTCCAAGGATTGTCGGAGATAGGGTCATAAGAATTTCAAGTTGAACATTTTTTCTCAGGGTGTTGTAATGTTGCTTGCTAGATAACAAGCTACCTATTGTGTTTTGTAAATTGTATTTGTCCAACAGTTGTTCCAGCATCTCTTTATCTTTGAAAAATACAAAATCTGGTAACGCATTTTCCCAAAAATAGGACGTTTCTTCAAAACTTTCAGGTGATAGAACAACAATCAACGGAGCCTGTAAAAATTGCTCATAATTTATCGGGGTATGATTGTAAATGAACCATCGCTTCTCATCGGAAATGTAATAAACATTTGAATGCAAACTTATGGATCCTTCTCCATCCGCAAGCAATTTTCCTACCATGTCCTCAAAATACGCTTGGTAAACACTCGCATCATTTTGCAAACTCTTTGGTAATAATAATGCAATTTCTCCTTTACCTAATTGCTTTATCTCTTCCAGCTGATTGAAATCGTACAGTCCACCTTCTGATTGTATATAATTCGGCGTCACATACAGCACCCTTTCTAGAGGAATTTCCTTGCTGGATTCAATGATGGTATGTTCTTTTATTGTGTTATGCCGTAAATGGTGCTGGACTAACATTACATTATTTTTCGCATATGATTCTAAAATTACATGAGACCAAGCCATTCTTTGTTGCTGGGCCATCGCTTCATCAGCTATGAATGCTTCACGATTCAAAGACAGACTAAAAACATCTTGTCTTTCTTGCCAAGCCTTTTCTCCTATCGTTAGTGTATGGAGAACTCCAACATATGTCAACGTTCGACTAGCACCAATAGAGATGATGCAAACCGCTAAACACTGACCTACTAGTAAAATAGCAAAAATCGCCTTGAGAGGCAAAGCTCCCTTAATTAGCTTTTGTAACTGAGAAATGTTTAATGCAATCATGAATCCAATACTTGTCGATAAAGATAGGAAAAAAAGCAAACAAGCATAAAAGGCGATACCGATTGCTACAAAACGATAATATACCATTGGCCAACCCAAAATTAAAATAGCAATTAATCCAAAAACAAGCGCTCCTCCTGTAGCCAATGCTATATCTCTTCCATCCACTCTTAAAAAACGACTAGCAATCTGCCAACTCCTCACCCCTGAAAGCATCTCTATACCTGCCGACCGCAAGTAGACAATCTGCCCAACTACTGTCAATGCAAGATTGGTGAGTATAAAGATAATAAGGCCTAAGCTCGGAGCTCCCCTACCAAGAAATAGACTTAAACTGTTTAATAGGGTCGGTCTATAAATATAGCTATCCACCAATCCCAGTGACTGTAAGACGTTTTCTACCACTTTGATGTCCAGATTACCTTTTACAACATAGTAATTTTCAGCTAAGTTGGCCTGACTAGCTACTAACCTATCCGCTTTGACCAAGCCCTGTGGAAGCTCCCCCTTCCCAAAAACATCATAACTGGTAGTAGTTCGCCCACTATCATCTGTTTCTGTTATTGTCTTAGCAATTAGACTATTTTCCTTTTCAGCTAAATTTGTCAGGGCATCCGACACTTCTTCATAGGTCACTTCTTCCCCTCGACTTAATATGGAAACCGATGGATAGTAATGATAAATTAAAGAATCGAGTTGCAGACTCACTAACCATATACAGAAGAGACAGACGCTAAAAGTAGATAAATAAGTAAATACTTTTTTCATAACGAACCCCATTTGCACAAAAAGGAGGTGGACTCCACCACCTCCCTATCATTAGAACCCGTAACCAAAATCAACATGTTTTCAAACGTTCGTTGATATAGCTTTTTTATTTTATCTTAACATATTAACAGTCGATTTTCAATCCATTTTAATTATTTTTATAAAAGAATCTATACTTGATTATTAAATAACCTTTGATAGATATTCTTTTAAACTGAGATAACTATTTTGCGGACCAAAAAATTTGAATAGACATTCTGCTTCTCTATAGTAGGAGAGAATTTCATCTTTTGATAGAAATCCCTCTCCGACATTTGCGATTAAACAAAGCATATCTGCCAAAAAATAACAACTCTTCTTATCTCGCAATGTTTCAATTAGGTCTGTCAATTCATCAATTGCCTGTGACTGCCTCTTCCTTTTAAAAAGATAGTGAGCGTGATTGTAGCGAATCTTGATATACTTATGAAAACACTCTGTGTTTGATATATCCAAGTGGCTAAGCTTTTCTGAAATCCCCTCATACAAACCATCTAAATCCTCATCTCGAGAAGCCAAGGCATAAAAATTAACCAAGCTGTTGTATACATCCAGATAAAAACTAGATTTCTTACTGATTCGATGACTAAGTTCTTCCATACATCCAATTGCAATATCCTCCTTATGATAATGATGAAAGTCCACTATACAAGCCAGATAAGTTAAATATTCACTGCTTTCCTGCGAATGAACAGCTTCTTTCTGCTTCTCTGCCTCTACAAGATAAGCCAGTTGATCATAGGAACGAGTGAACAGAGCTTTGTCCACCAATCGTTTAAATACCGTAATATCAGGCGCTTTATCTGATACACTTTCATCAAAAAAATAGTCCATAGACACCTGTAAGCGTTGTGATAAGGCAAATAATATATCCGATGTAGGAGCAACTCCTAATTTTTCAACTCGACTAATCAAACTCTGCTCACAAATTCCCTCTGCAAGCTCCTTTTGAGTAAAGCCAAGTTCCTTTCTTCTATTTTTAAAACGTTTACTAAGAATCATTTTCATAACCTTTCTGTACATTTACATCTTAAATAAAATCTCTATATAGATTATTATATCAAAATCATCTTTTTAAACATACAATTTTAATACACAAAAAGCCTATTCTTTGCGAATAGACTTTCTGCGTTCATAAATTTATTTAAGCAAATCCAAAAACAGGCCATATCCTGCTTCTTCCATTTCCTCTCTCGGTATGAAACGAAGGGCTGCTGAGTTGATACAGTAACGGAGACCACCTTTATCACGCGGTCCGTCATCAAAGACATGACCTAAATGAGCATGACCAGCCCGACTACGGACTTCGATACGGTTCATGCCGTGGGACTTATCTTGGAAATAAGTCGCAACTTCTTTGCTGATTGGTTTGGTAAAGGAGGGCCAGCCGCAGCCTGAGTCGAATTTGTCCGTCGAGAGAAAGAGTGGCTCGCCAGTCGTAATATCGACGTAGATGCCAGCTTGTTCACTATTCCAAAACTCATTTTCGAAGGGTCTTTCCGTCGCAGCTTCTTGAGTGACTTGATACTGGAGGTCGGTCAAGCTGTCTTTTAAGACTTGCTGGTCTGGCTTTTGGTAGTCCGCAACATCAATCAGAGGGATTTTTGCCTGCCCAAGATCGATATGGCAGTACCCTTGGGGATTTTTCTTCAAATAATCCTGATGGTAGTCTTCGGCGGGAATGTAATGTGCGAGTGGCTCCACTTCAACAGCTAGGGGGCGTCCACCAAAGAGCTGGGACTGCTCCGTCATGACCTGCTCGATGGTCGGCAAATCAGCCTCATCTGTGTAATAGATACCAGTCCGATACTGGCGACCCTTGTCAGGTCCCTGCTGATTGACAGAGAAAGGATCAATGACGCGGAAATAGTAGAGGAGAATTTCCCGCAAATTGATACGAGTCTCATCATAGGCTAGATAGAGCGTCTCTGCGTGGTCTGTTTGTTTGAGGAGTTGATAATTGGTCGTCTCCACCTGTCCATTGGCATAGCCAACGCTGGTGTCAAGAATACCATCGATCTGGGAAAAGTAGCCTTCCATTCCCCAGAAACAACCGCCTGCTAGATAAATTTCTTTCATGTGAACTCCTTCTTATCTGCAAGCGTGGTTTCGTCACTCTTACAGATTTTTTTCTTTCATTTCTGCTTCCATTTTGAGGCGTTGAACCTTCATAGTCGCAGTACGTGGAATGTCGTCATAAGCCATCAAGATGGGCTCTTTCAATAGTGGTAGGTCTGCAACCATGGCCCACCAAGCTTCCCAGTTCATCTCAGCATCTTCTGCCAGAGCGATAATCGGCTGCGGTGCACCATTGACATCGCGGATAATCACGACTTCTGATAAAAAGTCCAATTTATCCAACAATAAGTCTTCCAAGGCAAGGTTGCTGTCGATGTGCTCAATGAGGTCAACCTGACGGTCTTTTAGAAGAAGCGTGCCCTCTGGAGTCATGCAGCCGTAGTCACCACTATCCCACCAAGCACCGTACACATTATCTTGGAAGCGGGCATCTTCTTTGTAGTAAGTCACAGCACGGCCTTTTGACAGGAACTGGATATGCCCGTTTTCTCCAGCTGGGAGAGGATTCCCTTGGGCATCTGTGATACGTGCTTCTGTGTAACCTTCCAGACCAATCCCCATATCTCGTCCGCTAACTGTTCCTAGGTTTTCCAAGCGATGGTAACGTAAAATCATTGGACCACATTCACTTTGACCATAAACCTGCATAAAGACTGGATCTTGCTCTTTAGAAGCCTCCAAGAAGGCGCGAAGCGTACCAATATTGATAGCATCAAAGGTTGAATGGTAATAACGAATGCTACTAAAGACCTCTGGTTTTTCCTTGGCCAATCTTGCCCATTGGACAAAGTTATTAGGATGGGTTTCCAGAGCACTTGGACGATGAAGAGCAAGTGCCCGTTCAACATCATCTTTTCTTGCAGAAGAAAGTGGGTAGAGGGGGAATCCTAACCCAATCGCCGACGACACGCCGATATTATAGCGTGAATGTACAGGGGAGATATGGAAGGCCAGCAAGCCTCTCTCCGTCATCTTGTCAAAAATAGTTTGTTGCCAAGCTACTCGCCAGCCCATGGTCTGTGCTGTATGGCAGATTAGTTTTGGAACACCTGTCGTCCCTGAAGTATGAGTCATGTATTGAATGACATCTTCTGGCAGGAGATTTTCTTCAAAAGCAACTGCTTCTTGCACTAGGACTTGGGGTAAAAATATCTTTGTGACCAGGTCAGTTCGAGTCATTCCTGCTACACGTTCTTCTGTTTCTTGGTCGTAGACAATGAAAGACTTTTCCAATCGCTCCGCAAACACATCTAAATTCGAAGATGGCAAATGGTAGGAAATCATAACAGGAACAGCACCCAATGCCGTTACCGCTACTGCTAACAAATAGGTATCAAAGGCTGGACTCTTATATAGAATTACCTTGTCCCCATAGCCAATACCTGCTGCTGCAAATTGGGCAGCTCTTTTTTGAATAGCTTCAAAAACTGTTTGATAGGTATTTTCCAATCCTAATTCAGGGAAAGATGCGTAGGGTTTGTCAAAATAAATGGCAACATTTGGAAACTCTTGAGCCGCTGTTTTAAACTGACGATAGAGATTTAATGGTTTGTAACTAATAGTTGACATATCTAACCTTTCTAAAATGACAATGATAAGGTTATTATAACATCTTGTGCCAACCTTCACAATCTTATATCTTAGCAAATATCGTCATTTAGTTTTTCTTTTATTACTTCGACGAGCTAGGAAATATCGTTTCTATATTTCCAACCTCCCACTATCTCCCAGATAGTTGGAGCAAATACTAAAAGACTATATTAGAAAATAATCACAAAAGTAAGTCTGATTATAAAAAAAGCAAGTAGTCGATCCACCACTTGCTTTCATTTTCAATTAACCAATCTCTGCCAAGATAGCTTTGATTTGATCTTTCGTGTGGACACCAGCAACTTGTTTCACAACCTGTCCATCTTTTTTGAACAAAAGAGTTGGGATAGACATGATACCAAACTGACGAGCTGTGTTTGGATTCTCATCAACATCCATCTTGTAAATACGCAATTCATCTTCGTCCACTTCATCTGCCAATTGCTCCAAAATTGGTGCTTGCATACGACAAGGACCACACCATGGTGCCCAAAAGTCAACAAGGACTACGCCTTCTTGTGTTTCAACTTCAAAGTTTGCATCTGTAATAACTTGAACCATAATTTTCTCCGTTTCTGTTTTTCTACTATCATTCTACACCAAAAAAAAACAGAAAGCGAATTTTTGCTACGGGATGAAGCATGAGATAAACGTACCTATAAGAATTTCAGTTGTAAAAAATAGGTATAGCTAAACTAGACCGCAGGAGGACGAGGGGGGAATCACGTACCAGATTCATTTACAAAAAGAAAAAAGTTGAAAATGTTTCAACTTTTTTCTGTTAAATCCACCACATAGGTTAATTCTTGATAGACATCTTCTATGTCAAAGAGATCCAAGCCAGCTTCTTCGCTGACTACATAAACACCTTCTCTCAAATAGTAGGGAACTGGCTGACCTTCCATATCTGAAAAGGACAATCTACCTCGCTCTAAATCAATTCCAAAGCGGAAGGTTGGAACATCTTGTGGCGCTCCGACCACTAGATAATCCGAACAGACTACCTCACCACCCCATTTCTGATATAAATGGTTGGCTGCATCATCCTCACGAGTAAAGATGGCTAGTTTCTCTACACCTTGCGCTCTCAACTCCTGCTCTGCTTTTTCAAAAAGCGCCTGGGCAATGCCCTGCCCTTGAAAATCAGGGTGGACTGCTAGGTTAGTAAAATAAGCTGTTCGCTTACTTGGTGCGTAAATATAAGACTGGCTGCACTCCTCAGTGTAAATATCGATGTCGATTAGACCAACAATTTGTCCATCTACTTCAGCCACCCATTCCACACGATGATCATAAACGTCTGTCATTAGTTCGGGCTTCTCTGTTTCTCTATCATCAAAGAATGGAGAGAAGAGGTAGCTGAGTGCCTTACAGTAAACCCAGCCTTTTTCATCACTGGTTTGATATTTTCTGATAATCATAAGAATCTCCCATCGGTTGATTGCTATTTAAACGTCACAATAGTACAGCCTGATCCACCTGCATTTTGTGGAGCATAGCCGAACTCCTTGATCTGCTTGTTGCGGCGTAGGTACTTGGTCACCCCTTCTCGGATGACTCCAGTACCAATACCGTGGACAATATCGACTTGGGCTAGGTTATTGAGAAGGGCCTGGTCGATAAATTCATCCAGCTCCATCATAGCCTCTTCGTAACGTTTGCCACGGAGATCTAAGCGGGCTTTTGGTCCTCGTACATTGGCACGTTTGACTGTGTGAACCTGGCGTTTCTTAGGCTGCTCTGCCTTTTCCGCCTTGACTAACTCAAACTCATCTTTAGCCAAGGTCATCTTAATCAAGCCAACCTGAGCTTCCCAACGCCCGTCCTTGAGCTGATTGGTCAAGGTCCCGCGTTGTCCATAAGCTGTAACGATAATGTCATCGCCCACCTTGGCTTCCCTCTTAATTTTAGCTTTCTTCAGAACCTTGTTTTTAGACAGATCCACCACTTCAGGCGCCAACTTTTTCAGCTCTGCCTTGGCTTCGATAATCTGATGGGGCTTAAGACTAGCTGCAGCATGGAGATTTTTGAGAATATCCTCGCTTTCTGCCAATGCCATATCTACAATTTCCTTGGCTTCCAAGCGTGCCTTGTTGAGCTCATTTTCCCGCTCACGATTGAGCTCGTCATAGAGCTTGCGGAGGGCTCGGTTCATCTTGTAATTTTCTTGCTCCACATCACGAATCTTATCCAGACGTTGACGACTTTCAACCGTCTGACTTTCCAATTTCTCGATAATGCGGTTCACATCGCTATCTGTATCCGTCCAAGATTGGGCTGACTGGATAATAATATCAGATAGACCAAGACGGCGGGCAATTTCAAAGGCATTGGAGCGACCAGGAACACCCTGCATAAACTTATAGGTCGGACGCAGGCTATTGCTATCAAACTCCATGCTGGCATTTTCAATACCAGAGGTTTCTATCCCGTAGGCCTTAAGCTCAGGGTAGTGGGTGGTCGCCATGGTCTTGATCCCCCGCAGACGAAGGTCATCCAAAATAGCCATAGCCAAAGACGCACCCTCCTGCGGATCTGTCCCAGCTCCCAACTCGTCAAAGAGAATGAGAGAATCTTGATCAGCTGCTCTTAAAATTTCCACCGTGTGGGTCATGTGACTGGAGAAGGTTGATAAACTCTGCTCAATCGACTGTTCATCCCCAATATCCGCAAAAATTTCTTTGAAGATAGCTACCCGACTGCCCTTATCAGCCAAGATAGGCAAACCAGACTGGGCCATCAGATGGGTCAATCCCAAGGTCTTAAGCATGATGGTCTTACCACCTGTGTTGGGACCTGTTATCACGATAGCCGTCAACTGACTACCGAAATAAAGGTCATTTGGTACAGGCTTAGCAATGAGCGGATGCCGAACGTTGAGAAGGGCAATATCCTGCTTCTCAGATAGTTTGGGTACAACTGCTTGATGATCACGCGCAAAGAGATGCTTAGCACGGACGAAATCAATATGTCCGATAAGCCAGGCATTGTTACGAATCACGCCACCATGCGGACGGAGCATATCCGACAATTCCTGCAAGATACGGTTGAGCTCATGGCGTTCTTCTGCACGTAGGTGACTGATTTCTTCGTTCAAGGTCACCACTGCCCGCGGCTCAATATAAACGGTCGAACCCGAAGCTGAAATGTCATGGACAACCCCTGCAATCTTATTGCGATAGGTATTTTTAACAGGAAGGACATTGCGTCCATTACGGCTTGCCAAAATGCTATCGGACAGCATGTCGCCCTTGGTCTTCAAAATATCCTGCATGACCTGACGAACTTGATCTTCAGCTTCACGGATTTTTCTTCGAATACGAGCCAGCTTTTCTGAGGCAAAATCCTCTACAAAACCAGCATCATTGATGGACTGGAGGGAGCCCTGTAAATGTGGAAAAAGCTCAATCTTCTCAAAGAGTTTATCCAACTGGCTAAGACTGACATT
Source organism: Streptococcus suis S735 (assembly GCF_000294495.1). Lineage (NCBI taxonomy): Bacteria > Bacillati > Bacillota > Bacilli > Lactobacillales > Streptococcaceae > Streptococcus > Streptococcus suis. The sequence continues at coordinate 221,222 of NC_018526.1, read as the reverse complement.
TTCCAGATTTCCATAAAAATCCAAGAGAGATTTAGAAACTTCCAAGACCTTTTTAACAGCTAATAATTCAGCGATATTGAGGTCTGTATCCAATTCCAAACGACGCATGGCTGGACCGATGTCACTAGTAGCAGCCAGACTGAAATAGGGATTTTCCACAAAAATCTGCGCTATGTCTGTCAACTCGTCGAAGGCCTGTTGGATACGATGGACTTCCACCATGGGCTCCAACTGTCGTAATTCTTCAAAGCCCTGTTCCGTCAAGAGATAGGGCTCAATTTTTTGTCTTACCTTGTGAAATTCAAGGGTTTCAATAATTTTATTATTCATATATTCCTACTTAGTCTTTTCCTTAGCTTTATCTCATTATCAAAACAATAAAAGATAAAAATATAGTCTTTCCCACTCATCAAATCAACAACGTCTGGTTTTGATTTTCGAAGAGTATTATAAATGACGATAAAAAGGATAAGGCCTACCTTACCCTGCTATATTACTCAACCAGAGAGATTTTAAAAAGCTACTAGTGAATGGTGTGTACTGAATCATGATGTTGGCAAGAAAACTACTGTGCAATTTATCTTGAATCATCGCTAACGGAATAGTTGATAGCAAGACCATGACAATCTGAAGAGAAATAAAAGTCACCAAGACAGCCAAGGCGCCGCTTATGAGATTGGTCGTTTTTGTATCAGGATTAAAAGCCTCTAATAGATGGACAAATATTCCTATGAAACGCACAATAGCGTAAACCAAGACGTATATCAAAAGAAAGGCCAATCCCGCATAAAATACCATATCTAGGTCAAAGAGATATTTCTCATCAAAATAGTAGTTGGAGCTCCCCTGAGTAGCATTGGCAAATGGCACCCAGAGATAAAGGAAGGATGCCAATTTTTTATAAGTAGCCGTCGCAACCACCAGGGCAATAATACTTCCCATGCTATAGAAGGCCTGTAGAACTAGACCACGACTGTAGCCAATGTAGAAACTCCATGCCAAAATGAGAATAATTGCTAATGAAATCATACCTTGTCCTCAAGCTCATCTAAGTCAATCAAGGTCACATTCTTTTTCAAAACCTTTTCTTTGACGCTTGCAAGTTCTTGTTCCTTTTGTTCAAATGCCATCTCGCGCGTTAGTTGAACGGATAGAGCATTGATTGCCAACAAAAGCGCGAGGGTTTCAGGGTCCGCCGTCGGCATCTTTTCTTTGATGGCTTGGTATTTTTCCTGTGCAATACGCTCAATCTCTTCCATGAATAAATTATCATGCTCAGTTGTCAAAGTTAATTGCTTCTCGCCAAATGTAAATTTATATCGATTTAAGTTTGCCATATCTTACCTCTTCTTCTATCTATTATAGCGTAAAAAACTTGATTTGGCTAATCTCTCCTATAAAGAATGCTTTCTACGAGCAAAATCTACAAAGCGGAATTTATCAATTTTATGCTTGCTTTCTGTATATTGGAATTGTTGGGTATCACCGAGATAGACACGAGATTTAATCAAGACCAAATAATCATCCTTCGATTGCATTAGCTCACGCTCTTCTCGATTGGTCGGCTCTACCGTAATCTCTTTTTGTGCATAAGCAATATCAAGGCCTAACTTATTTTCTAGGTATTCGTAGATGGATTTTTCAGCAATAGCAGTTGTCAACTCTGGCACGACATCGACAGCAAGATAATCTGTATCCACAACGGAGACCTTACCGTCAATCGAACGTGTACGGACAACTTTCCACACCTTGCTATACGGCTCAAAGCCTGTCAAGTGCGAAAGGCTACTATTAACGGTAATCATATCTAAGCTGACAACATCTGTCTTGGTAGAAAGCTGGAGAACATTTGTCAATTCCTGATAGGAAGTTAAACCTGAAACTGGGAAATTGAGAATTTCTTGCTTAAGGACCATTGAACCACGCCCTTGCACTTTTTGAATCAAACCTCCCTCAGTCAAAATCGCCAACGCCTTACGAACCGTATCACGACTAACACCATAGATTTCCTGAAGCTGCTGTTCTGTCGGTAGGGAGCTTTCTGCCGGATAAACATTTGTCCGTATTTTTTCTTTTAAGTCATTATAAATTTCTTGGTATTTTTTCATCATTTCCTCGCAAATTCATCTGTCAAATAACATACAACTATCAACATTATAACAAAATTCATTTCAAAATTAAAAAAAACTAAGCAAAAACGCTTGCATTATTTTTTGAAATCGGATACAATGATAACACAAAAGAAATTTGTCCGTACAAATTTCAAAAAAGGACATGCTTCGAGAGATGTCTAAAAAATATAGGGTGACGGATTCCATAAGCCGTCTAGAAGGAAAAATATATGGGAAAATTTGAAAAAGAAGCCAAACAGCTCCTAGAAGCTATTGGCGGAAAAGAGAATGTCAATGCAGTAACACACTGTGCAACGCGCATGCGCTTTGTTCTTGCAGATGAGAAAAAAGCAAACGTAAAAGTCATCGAAGACATTCCAGCAGTAAAAGGAACATTTACCAACGCTGGTCAATTCCAAGTCATCATCGGTAACGATGTACCAATCTTCTACAATGACTTTACAGCTGTGTCTGGTATCGAAGGCGTATCAAAAGAAGCTGCAAAGTCAGCCGCTAAAAGTAACCAAAATGCCATCCAACGTGTCATGACCATGCTGGCGGAAATCTTCACACCGATCATTCCTGCCCTTATCGTCGGCGGTTTGATTCTCGGTTTCCGTAACGTCTTGGAAGGTGTTCAGATGGAATGGCTTGGACAAGCTATGAAAGATGGGCAGTTGGTCTTCGATGCTGATGGTAACCCTGTATGGAACACCATCGTTCAGGTTTCTCCTTTCTGGAATGGTGTCAATCACTTCCTCTGGTTGCCAGGTGAAGCCATCTTCCACTTCTTGCCAGTAGGTATCACTTGGTCCGTATCTCGTAAAATGGGAACTTCACAAATCCTTGGTATCGTCCTTGGTATCTGTTTGGTTTCTCCTCAGTTGCTCAACGCTTATGCTGTACCTGGTACAGATGCAGCAACCATTGCCAGCGACTGGTCTTGGAACTTCGGTGCATTTAGTATTGCCCGTATCGGTTATCAAGCGCAAGTTATCCCTGCCCTCCTTGCCGGTTTGGCACTGTCTTACCTAGAAATCTTCTGGCGTAAGGTTGTTCCAGAAGTGGTCTCAATGATCTTCGTACCATTCCTATCACTTCTTCCTGCAATCATCTTGGCTCACACTGTCCTTGGTCCTATCGGTTGGACAATCGGGCAATGGTTGTCAACAGTTGTATTAGCTGGTTTGACTGGCCCATTGAAATGGCTCTTCGGTGCTGTATTCGGTGCCCTTTATGCGCCATTCGTTATCACTGGTCTTCACCACATGACCAACGCCATCGATACCCAATTGATTGCGGATGCTGGTGGTACTGGTCTCTGGCCAATGATCGCCCTTTCTAACATTGCACAAGGTTCTGCAGTATTTGCTTACTTCCTCATGAACCGTAAAAATGAAAAAGAGGCACAAGTTTCTCTTCCTGCAACAATTTCTGCTTACCTTGGTGTTACTGAACCAGCCCTCTTTGGTGTCAACGTAAAATACATTTACCCATTTGTAGCTGCTATGATTGGTTCAAGTATCGCAGGCTTACTCTCTGTAACCTTCAACATCCAAGCAGCTTCTATCGGTATCGGTGGTCTTCCAGGTATCTTGTCTATCAAGGCTGAATACTGGGGTGCATTCTTTATGACAATGGTTGTTGCGATTGTTGTCCCAATGATTTTGACAGCTGTTTTCAAACGTACAGGTGCATTTTCAAAAAAAGAAGAAACTGTTGAAGAAGTTGTAGCTCCAACTGAAGCAGTTGTTGAAACTGGCGCTGCTATCGAATTGATTAGCCCACTTACTGGTCAAACCAAAGAATTGTCACAAGCTACTGATCCTGTATTTGCATCAGGTGTCATGGGCCAAGGTGTCCTTATTGACCCGAGCGAAGGTATCTTGGTTGCTCCAGTCGATGGTGAAGTATCTGTCCTCTTCCCAACTAACCATGCTGTTGGTATCACTGCTACAAACGGAGTTGAGCTCCTTATGCACATTGGTATGGATACTGTTGGATTGGAAGGCAAAGGCTTCACAGCTCACGTCAAACAAGGCGACAAGGTAAAAGCTGGTGATATAGTCAACTGAAACAAGAGCAGGACGAAAGTGCCTCAAGAAAAGTATCGCAATTTGGCAATACTCTTCTGAGGTGTTTTTTGATGTGAGCCCATATTTTCTCAATGGGATTATATTCCGGTGAGTAAGGAGGAAGTGGTAAAAGTCTATGTCCCTGCTCCTCGCATAAATCTTTTAGCTTACTCATCCTATGAAACTTTGCATTGTCCATAATGATAACAGATGGTTTACCTAAAGTGGGTAGTAAGAATGTTTTGAACCAAGCTTCGAAAAAGCCACTCGTCATAGTATCTTTGTATGTCATCGGGGCTATAAGCGCACCATTTATGAGACCTGCTACTAAAGATATCCGCTGGTATCTTCTTCCAGAGACCTTACCTTTTATCAACTGACCTTTCAAAGAGCGACCATATTTTCGATGAAAATATGTCTCAAACCCTGTCTCGTCAATATAAACAGGAGTCAAGTGGCTTAAGTTATTCAATTCTTTAAGGAACAGTTCTACTTTTTCAGGGTCTTGTTCATAGTAGGTACAGCTCTTTTTTTTCGAGTATATCCCATAGCTTTGAGGGCGTAATGAATAGCTGTTGGATGACAGTCAAATTCAGAAGCTATTTCAGTCAAATAAGCATCTGGATGAGTTTCAAGATAATTCTTTAATTTATCTCTATCCACTTTTCTTGGCTTGGTTCCTTTAACTTGGTGATGAAGCTCGCCGGTTTTCTCTTTTAATTTTAGCCATTGATAGATAGTGTTACGTGAAACTTGGAAAATAGCTGATGCTTCAGTAATACTGCCGGTTTTCTCACAGCATGCGAGAACTTTTTTACGAAAATCTAATGAATATGCCATAAATACATTATATCATAAATGTACTGTTTTTGTTTCATTTAACTATAAATTGATTAGCTTTGACATCGATGTCATCAAGGCTGCTGGTCTCATCGCTGAAACACCAGTTATCGTGACCAACCAAACTGACTTTGACACTCAAGTTATCGGAAATCTTCCTCGTGCCATCTCACAAGGCGAAGCTATTCTGACAGTTACAAAGAATTAATGTTCTAGGAGGGCGCAAGGTAACTTGCACCTCCTATCATTGCTTATGCAAGAAGGAAAAATCAAGAAAGAGAGAGCAAAATGACAATAGACAAACGAAAGGTTGTTTATCAAATCTACCCAAAATCTTACAAGGATACAACTGGAAATGGTGTAGGGGATTTACGAGGAATTATTGAAAAACTCCCATATTTAAAAGAGCTAGGTATTGATATGATTTGGCTCAATCCCTTCTACCCAAGTCCTCAGCGGGACAACGGCTATGATATTTCTGATTATACAGCTGTCAATCCTGATTTTGGCACCATGGCTGACTTTGAAGAAATGGTGACTGTCGGCAAAGAACTAGGCATCGAATTCATGCTAGACATGGTCCTCAATCACTGCTCAACCGACCACGAATGGTTCCAAAAAGCCCTTGCCGGCGACAAATATTACCAAGATTTCTTTATCCTGCGTGACCAGCCAACTGACTGGGTGTCCAAGTTTGGTGGCAATGCCTGGGCTCCTTTTGGAGATACTGGGAAATACTACCTCCACCTCTTTGACGTGACCCAAGCCGACCTCAACTGGCGAAATCCTCATATCCGTGAAGAACTCTTCAAGGTGGTCAACTTCTGGAAAGACAAGGGTGTCAAAGGCTTCCGCTTCGACGTTATTAACCTGATTGGTAAGGACGAAGTCCTAGAAGATTGCCCAATTAATGACGGCAAGCCAGCTTACACCGACCGCCCGATTACCCACGATTACCTCAAGATGATGAACAATGCTACTTTTGGTAGTGAAAAGGGCTTCATGACCGTTGGGGAAATGTCTGCCACCACCATTGAAAACTGTATCCTCTACACAGCTCCTGAACGGAAAGAATTGTCCATGGCCTTCAACTTCCACCACTTGAAAGTGGATTACAAGGACGGGCAAAAATGGACCATCATGGACTTTGACTTTGAAGAACTCAAACACCTCTTCCACACTTGGGGTGAAGAAATGTCCGTCGGAAATGGCTGGAACGCCCTTTTCTACAACAACCACGACCAACCTCGTGCCCTAAACCGCTTTATTGATGTGGAGAATTTCCGCAAGGAAGGAGCAACCATGTTGGCAGCCTCTATCCACCTATCACGCGGCACACCTTACATCTACATGGGTGAGGAGATCGGTATGATCGACCCTGACTACGATAGCATGGACGACTACGTGGACGTGGAGTCTATCAATGCCTACCAGATGCTCTTGGACCAAGGTCACACGCCTAAGCAGGCCTTCAAGATTATCCAGGCCAAGTCCCGTGACAATTCCCGCACCCCGATGCAATGGGACGCTTCTGACAATGCAGGCTTCTCAACAGGCACTCCTTGGTTGAAAGCTGGCAAATCCTACCAAACGATTAACGTTGAACAGGAAAAAACAGGCCCAATCTTTACCTTCTACCAAGAACTCATCCGCCTGCGGAAAGAACTCCCTCTGATTTCAGAAGGGGACTACAAGGCAGCCTACAAGGATAGCCAGAAAGTCTACGCCTTTGAACGCTTGCTAAATGACGAAAAACTGTTGGTCCTCAACAATTTCTTTGCAGAAGAGGTCGAATTAGACCTGGCAGACGACTATGCCCACGGCCAAGTCCTCATCAGCAACTATCCTGACAACAAACTAGGCAAAAAAATCATTCTCAAACCTTACCAAGCATTGGCGATTCAAGTTAAATAAACGATAAAACATCCGAAAATAACACTCTACATGTCAATTTTAATTTTCCTAAAATTAGAACCCGCCTTCACAGCTCAGTGGGTTACTTGTGAAGGCAAGTTCTTGGTTTAAGGTTTCTTTTAGGAATATATTTTAGACTGTAATTCGCGCACGAAACAGCTATCTGGGGGGAGATAGTTGTTTCTTTTTTTATAGTCATTTGAATTAACTTTGATACATCGTCACTTTCGGATTGCCGTACTCTACGAAAGTGACTTGTTTCGCAAGTCTTATTTCCAACCTAGAACAGCCTCTAGGCTGTTCTAGCTACCTGCACCTCAGTTCCTTGTCTGAAAGTTAATTCATTCGACTATATTACTACATATAAAGCAATAACCGTTTCAGATAAGGCTGAAACGGTTATTTTTGTAAGTCTAATTAAAAGATACATGCACATGATCGTAGTGGTTTTCTGTAATGCTACCACGGTCTGGCATCAGATTCCATGTATAGGCTGGACCATAGATACTGTCATACGGCGCATAGAAGCGCTGTTTCCAAATGATGTAGTTGATATTTTTAGAAGCTAAGTTTGCAACTGCATAAGCTGCCACTTGATCTCCTAGAGCTGAGCTCTCAGGCACCATAAAGTCAATTGCCAATCCCTTACCATGGTCGCCAGAATCACCAGGACGGTAACCTGAGAAAGAAGTAATACCGAAGGCATTAGCTACTTCTGCGCGGAAGGCTGCTACCTGAGGTTGCAAACCGACATCATAAGCACTTGTACTTGTTGTAGTAGTTGATAGGGCTGTCACTTGTGGAGTTTCAACTACAGGCTGTTCTACAGGTGCTTCTACTACAGGTTGTTCTGCAACTTCCTCTACAGGTGCCTCAACCACAGGTTGCTCCACCACTTCCTCTACAGGTGCCTCAACCACAGGTTGTTCTGCAACTTCCTCTACAGGTGCTTCTACTACAGGCTGTTCTACAACTTCCTCTACGGGCGCTTCTACTACAGGTTGTTCTACAACTTCCTCTACAGGTGCTTCTGCTACAGGCTGTTCTACAACTTCCTCTACGGGCGCTGAGTCGGTAACTGATGAAATTTGATCCAAGGGAACAACCGTATCCTCAACCGTTACTTGATTGGTTGTTAGGTCAACAGTTGCCTGAACGGTCTCATTTGTGTTTCCCTGAACAGGAGCTTCAATCTCAACCTGAGTCACTTGATTGTTTTGGTCAACAGTCGTCGTCAGTACCGTATCAGGGAAAATCAAGTTGACATCTGCAATTTGATTTATTTTCGCCAGCAAGTCCATATCAATATTCATAGCTGAGGCGATGGCAGATAAGGTATCTCCATACTGAACAGTATAGGTCATCCTTCCTTCTTCTTGTACAATTTCTGGGCTAATTTCAGAAACAGTACGTGGAGCCCATTCGATGGCTAAAACATTTGTCGAAATCATCCCTGTACTAAAGAGGGAAAGAGCCAATGAAGATGTGTATAACATCTTCTTATTGTTTTTCATGATAGGTGTTTTTCTCTTGCGACGCATATGTTGTGGTTTATTTGTTCTCTTACGTTTCATAATCTTATTCCTTCATTATTTTTGAGATGGTTCTATCTTACCTAAATTAAATCTGAAAAACAAGCCTTCAACCGTTCTTTTAAATAAACTGTCTCCACTATGTAATCTTAGGACTTTTCTGTCACACAATCAATATAAATGTCATCTGACTGTCATATTATTAGATAATACTCAATGAAAATCAAAAATAGACTCGGAGACGCAGATGCAGATAGAACTAACGTTCACCAAATCAAGTCAACAACGTCTGGATTTTCGAAGAGTATAAGTAAAAAATAAGAGTAAGGCAGTAATCCAACAATTGGCTACTAACTCACTCTCATTTCTATTTTCGGATTAGTCAAGATCCTACATTTCTTCAGGATAAACCAAGCCCCATTCTTTACGGAGTTGGGTCATGATCTCCATGACATCTTGGGTGTAGGCTAGGTACATGGTGTTTTCGATGCCTGCGACAGCTTTTTCCATATCCGCCACTTCATAAGATAGCGCCTTGGCTGTCTCGCCCGCTTCGATTACCTCTTGGCTACCGTCTTCAGTATAGGTAATGACTGCTTTCTGACCACGTGGGTACTCGTAAAGCTCGATGTAGCCTTTATCGTAGGCAATAGTACCCCGTTTTGGCTGTTTGGCATGGAGGGTCAGGGCGATGGTCGCCATTTCCCCTGCATCATTGCTGAGCAAAATCCCTACCTGCTCATCCACACCTGTCGGAGCCAATTTGACCTGAGATAGGACTTGATTTGGCTTTTCCGTCATAAACCAACGGACAAAGGACAGAGCGTAGACACCAATATCCAAGAGGGCACCGCCGGCCAAGTTCTTATTGAAAAAGCGGTTGGTCATGTCGTATTCCTTGTAGCTGCCAAAGTTCATCTGAATCATCTTCAAATCTCCCAGCTTGCCACTTGCAATGACCTCACTCAACTGTCGATAGATTGGCATGTGGAAAATGGTCATGGCTTCTGCCAAGACGACCTGATTTTCCTCAGCTAATTGAATAGCTTCTGCCAATTCTTCTGAATTAAGCGTAATAGACTTTTCACAGAGGACATGTTTCCCAACATTCAAGGCCTTTCTCAAATAATTGATATGGGTATTGTGAGGCGTAGAAATATAGATAATGTCTACTTCAGGATCCTCAAACACTTCATCGATTTCTCGATAAACTTTCTCGATGCCATATTTTTGCGCAAATTCCACACCCTTGTCATAGGTACGGTTGGCTACCGAATAAAGATTTCCTCCCATAGCCTGCAAGGCCTGAACCAATTCGTTGGCAATGACACCTGTTCCCAGAGTCGCCCATTTATACTTCATTTGAACTTCCATAGTGTACCTCACTTTCTTCTACCATTATAGTAAATTCCACCCTTTTCTGCACACTCTAACTAGCATTTGTGTTACAATAAGAACATGAATACCGTTGTACTAAAGGCATCTGCCCAGCAAAAACAAGCCATGATGGCTCACTATGACCGCTATCGGCAGACCAGCAAAAATCCTTACATAGAAGCATTTTTCAAACTGACCGGTGCCAGCCTGTCCATCTACACTTCTGGAAAAGTCGTTTTTCAGGGGGAAATGGCAGAGCAGGAAGCAAGCCGTTGGGGCTATGAGCCAGAAAGCTCTGGACAGGCGACCATACCTGGTCAAAACCTGCCCATGATTGGTACCGATGAGGTTGGAAACGGGTCTTATTTTGGAGGTTTGGCAGTCGTTGCTGGTTTTGTCCGCCCAGAAGACCATTCCTTTCTCAAGTCGCTTGGTGTCGATGATTCCAAAAAAATGACAGACCAAAAAATCTGCCAAATCGCCCCTCTCTTAAAAGAGAAAATCCCCCACCAAGCTCTGCTATTGTCACCGAAAAAATACAACGAAGTCATCGAGCAAGGCTACAATGCGGTGTCTGTCAAGGTCGCCCTACACAATCAGGCTATTTTCCTACTCTTGCAAAAGGGTGTCCAGCCTGAGAAGATTGTCATTGACGCCTTCACTTCCAGTCAAAATTATCAAAAGTACTTGAAGAAGGAAGCCAACCAATTTGCCAACCCCGTCACTCTAGAAGAAAAGGCTGAGGGCAGGTATCTGGCTGTGGCAGTATCTTCTATTATTGCAAGAAGTATGTTTTTAGAAAATCTTGTCCAGCTTGGTCAACTAGTTGGAATGCATCTGCCGTCTGGTGCGGGCAGTAAATCCGACCAAGTCGCAGCAAGCATCTTAAAACAATATGGTATGGCTGGTCTCAACCAAACTGCCAAACTCCACTTTGCCAATACGCAAAAAGCACAAAAATTATTGAAATGAGGAAAAAATATGGGAGCAATCCAAAAAACAAAACGCTCACCACTAGTCGCCTTCTTAGCTGAATGGGGCATCTTTTTACTGTTTATGGCAGCTTTTTTTGCCAGTCGTTACTTTATCTGGAATCCTGTATCTGTCGATGGCCATTCCATGGACCCAACGCTTCAACACCAAGAAAAACTCATCATGCTCAAAACATCCTCTATCGACCGCTTTGATATTGTTGTAGCCAGCGAAACAGACAGCGATGGCAAGGAAAAACTGATTGTCAAACGTGTGATTGGTATGCCAGGTGACACCATTCGCTACGAAAACGATGTCCTCTATGTTAACGACCAAAAAGTGGACGAGCCTTACTTAGATGAATATCTAGCTGCATTCCAAAAAGATAAACTTCAAGAAGTCTATTCTTATAACAAACAATTCCAAGCTGTGGCCCAATCTGCTGAAGCTTTCACACAAGATGCCAATGGTTACGTAGACTTTACCGTGACAGTCCCAGAAGGACAATACTACCTGATGGGAGATGACCGCCTTGTCTCACTAGATAGTCGTAGTGTAGGAACATTTTCCCGTGAAAACATCAAAGGAGAAGTTGTCTTTCGCATGTGGCCTCTCAACCGTATTGGGACTGTTGATTAATACAAACAAGTTTGGAGCAAAAAGCACAGCACCACTTCTCAGAGTTCGTGTCAACATCCCAGCGCAGTGGTTGATTGGGTTTAACAGTCCACTGGACTGTTGGAGCTGTGCGGGTTGGGAGTAAAATAGTCCAGTGGACTATTTTAGCCCGAACCTGCATATTTGGAAGTGAGGGGAACTCTTTTTGGTCTATGCGAGTTCTTCCCCACTCCCTTTTCATTATTATTGGAAATAAACTCTATGAACGAAGTGTATTTTACCGGTACTATTGACCGGATTATTTTTGAAAATCCTAGTAATTTTTATAAAATCCTTCTCCTTGAAATCGAGGAGACAGACGCAGACTATGATGACTACGAAATTATTGTGACCGGAACGATTGCCGATGTCATTGAAGGAGAAGACTATCGTTTCTATGGCAATCTGGTCACCCATCCCAAGTATGGTCAGCAGCTGCAAATTTCGCGTTACGAACGCAGCAAGCCTACCTCAGCTGGTCTGGTCAAGTATTTCTCCAGCGAGCATTTCAAGGGAATTGGACGCAAAACAGCTGAAAAAATCGTTGAGCTCTATGGCGAAGATACCATTGATAAGATTTTAGCTGAACCTGAAAAACTAACCCAAATCACAGGCCTATCCAGCAAGAACATGCAGGCATTTGTCGAAAAACTCCGCCTCAATTATGGAACCGAGTTGATCTTGGCAAAACTAGCCGAGTATGGCATTCCCAATAAATTGGCCTTTCAAATCCAAGACCAGTATAAGGAAAAAACACTTCAGATTATTGAAGAAAATCCCTATCAACTGGTCGAAGATGTCCAGGGGCTCGGCTTTACCATTGCCGATAGGATTGCGGAAAATCTAGGAATTGCCAGTGATTCACCCCAACGTTTTCGGGCTGGCATGCTCTTTAGTCTCATTCATCGCTCCATGGAAACAGGCGATACCTATGTGGAGGCCAGAGACTTGCTGGAAGCAACCCTTGAACTGCTGGAAAAATCCCGCCATACAGAGCTGGACCCCGCTGCTGTTGCCAAAGAATTGACGGGACTGATTGCAGACGACAAGGTACAGCAAGAAGGCACAAAGATTTTTGACAACAGCCTCTACTTTGCCGAACATGGTATCCATACAAACCTAACTCGCCTGATGGGAAAAAACGGCTTCAAGCCCTTCCCACGCGCAGACGTCGAGGCTGCCATAGCAGAGCTGGAAAGCATATCTTCTCTCACCTACGATAACATTCAAAAAGAAGCCATTGTCCAAGCCATTACCAATCCGCTTTTCATTCTGACAGGCGGGCCAGGGACTGGAAAAACAACGGTTATCAACGGCATTATCGCAGTCTATGCTATCTTGCATAAGATTGACCTGACGCGAAACCGAGAAGAATGCCCAGTCCTCCTAGCCGCTCCAACTGGACGAGCAACCAGACGGATGAATGAATTGACAGGGCTGCCTTCCGCCACCATCCACCGCCATCTCGGTCTGGTAGAAGGACAGGAGGAATCCTACCGTGATGATTATTTGGATGCCGACTTTATCATCGTGGATGAGTTTTCTATGGTAGATACTTGGTTGGCAAACCAGCTCTTCCAGAATATCTCCTCCCAGACCCAAGTTCTGATTGTCGGCGATGCCGAGCAATTGCCTTCTGTCAGCCCCGGTCAAGTACTTGCTGACCTCTTGAAAATTGACAAGCTGCCCAGCATTACTCTAGAACGTATCTATCGTCAATCCGATGATTCGACCATTGTTACCCTAGCCAGCCAGATTCGACAGGGTGCTCTGCCTAGCGATTTTCGTGAGAAAAAGGCTGACCGTTCCTATTTTGAAGCCCAGAATGAACAAATTCCAGCCCTGATTGAGCGCATTGTCGGCGCAGCCATCAAGTCAGGTATTCCTGCAAACGAGGTACAGATCCTCGCTCCCATGTACCGTGGGGCCGCAGGCATCGACCAACTCAACACTATGACCCAGGCCCTGCTCAATCCACTGGAAGAGGGAGAGTTAGAATTCCTGCATAACGAGCAAGCCTTCCGCCAAGGCGACCGGGTCATTCATTTAGTCAACGATGCCGAGGCCAATGTCTTCAATGGTGATTTAGGCTACATCACCGACCTCCTTCCTGCCAAGTACACCGACTCCAAGCAGGACGAAATTACCATCAACTTCGACGGTAGCGAGGTCACCTATCCCCGAAACGAATGGTACAAGATTACCCTGGCCTATGCCATGTCCATCCACAAGTCCCAAGGCAGCGAGTTTCAGGTAGTCATCCTCCCCATCACCCGCACCAGCCACCGTATGCTCCAGCGCAATCTGGTCTACACCGCCATCACCCGCTCCAAGAGCAAGCTCATCCTCCTGGGCGAAATCTCCGCCTTCGACTACGCCGTCAAAAACGCCGGCACCGTCCGAAAAACCTATCTGGTCCCACGTTTCCAAGGGGAAATGGCAGAGCAGGAAAGCAAGGAAAGCCTGATTAAAAAAGACGAAAGCAAAACAGCTACAACCACGCAAACCCAGCCCCCTACTCAGCCAGACAGAAAAGAACAGGTTAAAGTAGTCAAAGAAAACAACCAACAACTCTCCCTTCTTGATCAAGACCAGCCAGAAAAAACAAGTCCCCAACCCACAGAATACATTTTGACTGTAGACAACCTACTAACCATCGACCCCATGATTGGCATAGAACAGGCAGATATTGAAGAATTTTTTAAAGCATAAAAACCAGCAAGTCAGTAGATGAACACCGTTATATTCTTTTATTTGACAGCCTCTAAAGCTGCTTTATAATCTGGGTGTTCGTTGACATTGTCTAGGTATTCTACGTAGACGATCTCATTGTCGGCATTAAGGACAAAGACCGCACGCGCCAGCAAATTCCACTCCCGCATGAGCACACCGTAGGATTTTCCAAAGGCATGGTCATAGTAATCAGACAGGGTGATGCCATCCCCTACCATGGCGACTGTCTTGCCCTGTTCTTGTAAGAACTTGACTTGGTTGGCCTTGTCATCTGGCAGGACCTGACTGACCACCTGCTCAATGCCGACTTCCTTGGCAATAGCCTGGGCAGTTTTTTCATTATCTCCTGTCAGCATGACAACCTCTAGTTCCATGGTTTGCAGAGCCTGGACAGCCTGACGGCTGGTCTCTTTTACTTTATCAGCAATGGCAATGACTGCTAGTAATTCTTGCTGGCTGGCTAGGAAAACAGGCGTCTTAGCTTGATGGGCAAATGTTTCCGCAACTGCACGTCCTTTGGAAACATCAATTCCCTGTTCCCGCATCAACCGTTCATTTCCCAGATAGATGGTCTGCTCTGCTATTGTTACCGAAAGACCACGACCAGAAAGTGCCTGAAAATCTTGGCTGGCAAGTAAGGGAATTGATTCCTCTTCTGCTGAACGTAAGAGGGCTTGAGCCAATGGATGCTCGGAGTATTGTTCACTGCTTGCTGCCAGTTGGAGAACTTGCTCACGATTTTTAGTAGACAAAAGGTGGATGTCTGTCACTTGTGGCTTGCCCTCAGTAATGGTCCCAGTCTTGTCGAAGACAATGGTGTTCACACCTTGTAGGGTTTTAATAGTTTGACCAGACTTGAACAAAAGACCATTTTCTGCCCCTTTTCCAGTCCCAACCATGATAGCGGTTGGTGTGGCAAGGCCCAAGACACACGGGCAGGCAATGACAAGGACGGAGATGGTAATGGAAAGTGAGAACATCTAGGGCTCTTGTCCCAAGAAGTACCAAGCAAGGCCAGAAAGGACGGCTAATCCCATTACAATTGGAACAAAGACTGCTGAAACGCGGTCAGCCAACTGCGCAATCGGAGCTTTTGACCCCTGTGCTTCTTCCACCAAACGAATAATTTGGGACAATGTGGTATCTGCTCCAACTTTTGTCGCTTCCATTTGGAAAGCACCATGTTGATTGAGAGTCGCACCAACGACTGTATCCCCGATGTTTTTTTAACAGGCAAACTTTCCCCTGTCAGCATGGATTCATCAATTGTCGATTGGCCTTCTACTATTATCCCATCAACTGGAATCTGTTCACCAGGGCGGACTTGAAGGACATCTCCTACTTTGACTTGGTCTAAGGGGAGGGTCACTTCTTGACCTTCACAGAGAACGCGTGCAGTTTTAGGGGCGAGATTCATCAGTTTACTGATGGCTTCTGAAGTACGCTCTTTTGATAATGCCTCCATGTATTTTCCAAGAGTGATAAGGGTTAAAATAACAGCTGCCGATTCAAAATAGAGCTCAGGATGTCCATGTTGGGTGGCTACTTGGTTGGTAGCAATCAAAATCGTCATAATGATCCCTTGAAACAAGGCAGCACTTGTCCCAACGGCAATCAAACTATCCATATTGGGATGACCGGCAAACAGGGTTTTAAACCCTTTTTGATAAAATGCACGACCAACATATAGGACTGGTAATACAAGAATGAGCTGAACTAGGGCAAAAACTAGCGGCTGGTGTAAGATAGCTGGCAATGGCAATCCCCCACCTGGTAACATAGGTCCCATTGCAATGTAGAGTAGTGGAAGCGTGAAAATGGTTGACCAGATAAATCTGCGCCATAAATCATTTTTGTGTTGTTCTTTTCCGCTTGGTTGAGCTTCTGACTCTTGTGTTTTTGGCAGTACCGCTTTATAACCTGCTTTTTCAACAGCTGTCGATATCTGATAAGCTCAGATGGGCTGGATCATACTGAATGTTTGTTTTTTCCGTTGCTAGATTCACACTGGCGTTTTGTATTCCATCTAGCTTATTCAAGGCTTTCTCGACTGTCAGAGCACAGGTTGCGCAAGTCATCCCATTGACATTATAGATGGATGTTTTCATAATACTGCTCTCCTTTTGACTACATTTGCAGTCAAATCACATGCTTTTTGATTACATTTGTAAACGATTTTGATTAAAAAAATGAGAGAATCCTCTCTCATTAGGTATCTGATCAAAAGGGTAACAGACTTATATATGTTTCATATGTGTTTGAACATCCGTTAATTTGCTAACGATTCATTTAGATAGATAGAACAATTTGTATGGATTTGCATTAGAGTTGATGGAAATCCAGTATCTGGCTTAGAACAAACTGTTTTACGTATGACCGCATGATGCCAATCACGAAAAACAGCAAGTCGAATTTTTTTCGCTTGAAAAATCTCGCTCATTCCTATTGTTACACAATAATTAGGCACTTCTTCTACAGCCCCTTTTAATTCCGTCAAACAATTCATAACCTTTGTTTCGACAGAGATAGGTAACACTCGCGACTCTAATTTTAAAAATTCTTGAACTGTTAATGTTGAATCCGGTTCATTAAATGCAATGTGCCCATTTAGGCCAATTCCACCAATACATAAGTCGATTTTACCTAACTCTTTGATTTTATTTGAAATCAAGTCAATATCAAGAGGATCTGGAAAAATTCTTTGTTCTTCAGGCATAATAAGAGTTGGATGTATTTGACTGTAGACAGTTTTCTGCATAAATCCTCGAAAACTAAGAGGGTGGACTACGTCTATCCAATGTAAATCTTCCGATAAATATTCATCCATGTTTATAAACCAAACATCAGACAAATCAATCTTAAATTGATTCACTAATCTAACAAAATGGGGATAATGACCAACTGGTCCAACAGGACAAATTATGACAGTTTTCTCATTTTTTTTGTTATTTTCTTTTATTAATTCTACCATTTCTAGAGCAAGTGAAATAAAAATTTCCTCATTATTCTTTTTTATAATCAATGGAATTCTACTATGGTTTTCTAATTCACTTTTACTAAAATTGTAATATTCTATCATGCATTACCTCATGTTTCCTTGAAAACTATGAATGATTATTGATTCAATGTAACTTTTATTGAAAATAAAATGGCTAATTGTGTTTCACAAGAATTATTTAATCTCCATTAATATACTATTCATTTGATCAATTAGAACATATTCATTAATGTTCCTGGATGTATCAACTATTTCAGATTCTATTAAATTTTTTTGTTGTTTCTCGTAATACTGTTGAAGTATCCCAGTGTTAATCAATTGAATCATTTGTCTACTTGTTAACCACTCTCCATCTTGTAGTTGATCTTGAACAGCTGTGATATCTGAACCGATTTGGGTAGCAACCCATTTTGAAACTTCCTTCATATGTTCAGCTCGATAATCCATTGCACGATATAACCCTTTTAAAAACTTGGAAATTTTTTCATTATTTTTTTCAGAATACCCCGGAAAAGTTACGTATGAAGCAATAGCTGGAGATTGTTCTCTATAACGTGAATTATCAGCTAGTACAACGACCTTTTCCTTTAATTCTCGCTTTATAAAAGTTGTATTTGGTGACCAGGTTGCAGCTACATCAATTGAACCCGACAACATTGCTGTAACAATAGCGGAGGCATCCATATCAATAATTTCTACATCCTTTTCAGACAAATCTGCTTCTAACAAAGCAAGCTTTAGAATTGTTTCTGCTGATGTCCCAGATGCTGTTCCAATTTTCTTTCCTCTCAAATCCTCTATTGAATCAATTCCTCTATCCGACCGAGCAATCAATTCGTCAGCATTCCCAAGTTGACTAAATGCAACAACTTCTGCTCTACCTTCAATCGCCAATTTATGGGCACCCGGACCAATATTACCAATATCAATTGAACCTGACTCTAAAGATGCAATGATAGTCGGACCATCAGCAAATTCAATCAATTCGACTTCAAGCCCCTCCTCTTTAAAGATACCTGAATTTATTCCAGTTATAATGTCATGAAGACTTGCAAAATTTGGCATATATGCAATTCTAATTGTGTCAACTTTTGCTGAATGGCCACTAGAGGAGGTTTGAATAGAACTACACGAAGAAAGAAAAATCAGAGTGATTATGCTGCAAATAAACCAAATGAAGTTTTTATATTTCATATATTTAGCCATTTTACCCTCTCACAAAATAATTCTACTGTTTCACTTTTTTATATTAGAAAATCTTTATAAACAAGTGACCATATATGGTTCTTTATGTCCATAAAATTTTTTTCAAACTTTGTCAACTGATTTCTTGGAAATGGTAAATCAACGTTCACAATTTCTTTAATTTCTCCAGGGCGTGGACTCATAACAATCACTCGATTTCCTAATAGTACCGCCTCTTCAATATCATGTGTTATGAAAAAACAAGTTTTTTGTTCTTGTCCTAACATTTCAATCAACTCCTCTTGAAGCTGAATTCTAGTTAGTGCATCTAATGCTCCAAAGGGCTCATCCATTAATAGAATTGACGGGTTAACAGCATAAGCTCTCGCTATAGCAACCCTTTGCTTCATTCCACCCGATAATTCTTTCGGATAATGATTGGAAAATTCTTGTAATCCAACCATTTTAATATACTTGTTAGCTATTTCACTAGCTTCTAACTTTGATTTTCCTTGCATTTCAGGTCCGAACATTACATTCTGTAGTACACTCATCCAAGGAAATAATGCATATTGTTGAAAAACAACTCCACGCTCAACTCCAATGCCAACAATTTCATTATCATCACAATAAATTTTTCCGGAAGTTACAGGTTCCAAACCTGCAACCAAGTTTAGTAGAGTAGATTTACCACAACCAGATGGACCAACAACTGTAACTATTTCATTCTCAAAGATTTCTAAATTTATTTGATTTAGTGCAACAACCTCACCATGATTTGTCTGAAATGATTTTGAAACATCTTCAATTTTGACCTTAATTTTTTTTACTTCTGTTGCCATCCAGTTAACTTCCTTTCTATCAAATCAACTAACTTATTTAAAAGTAAACCAATCACTCCAATCAATATGATATACAAAAGCATTCCCGAGGAATCAAAAGAGTTATTTAAGGACCGTATTCTCATTCCCATACCTGATGTTGCACCAGTAGATTCAGCTGCTATGATAGTTGTTAAAGAAATCGATGTACCTAATCTGACAGCTGTCATAATAAATGGAATAGATGATGGAACCAAAATTCTTTTAAATATTTCAAAATCTGATGCTCCTAAAATCCTTGCTGCTTTAATTAAATTTGGATCGATATTAATAATGCCTTGATAAATTGTTACAGTCATAGTCAGAAAAGTAGCTATCGCTATTACAATAACTTGAGGTAATAGCCCAACCCCAGCTGAAATTACAACTAAAGGGACGTATGCAAGAGGTGGAATATTTCTGATAAATTGTATCCAAGGTTTCACAATATTACGATAAGGTGAATACCAGGCCATTAAGAGTGCATTAGGCGCCGACAATAGAAAGCCCGACGTGAACCCGAAGAAAACTGAAGTTAGACTTGAAAATATATCTTCAAAGATAAATCCTTTGTCTATCATGATTAATAAAGCATTCCAAACCAAAATGATATTTGGAAAACTACGAGAGGTTCGATCATAATTCGATAAAAACCACCAAATCATCAATGCAACAATCAATGAGAATGTCAACCAAAAATATTTTTGTTCTTTGTTGCTCTTCATCTTCATCCTCCCATAGTTACAAATACATAAAAAATGTTTCGTCTTAATAAATTTATGTAACTCTATTTTACAAAATATATATTAGTATGGCTACAAAAATTACAGTATTTAACTAAGAAACTTAACTTAATAATTGAAATCAGTTTTTCAGTACGACAATTCCCAATTCCTTTTAAATTAACAAAAAATTTTTGTTAACTCTAGATTGTCAATAATCAAGGATTATTTTAAAGAGTCAATTTCTTTATTTAACCAATTATCAACAAGTTCCTCTGCACATTGCATAGCAACCGCATCCGTGATTTCAGAAAGTGGAATAATTCCCTTTTCTTCTCTCGACAAACATGTAAAGGTATAATAAACCCCATTCTGTCCCCAAGAAACTTGATGACCAACTTCAATATTCTTTAATTCTAATTCTAAATCAGGGTATCTTTCAGTTATATTTCTTACTGTTTCCTCGGTAATATCTACTGATTCAGTAGAAATAATTATCCCATCATTCCATATAGAAATGTTACCGCTTATAAAATCTTGACGTTCAAAATTTTCAGTATTTGCTAAGTAATATCGTTCAATCTCATCTTGATTTATATCTTTAATTTTTTCATCAATAACAATTTGTTTTAATTCAATATAGCGATTTGAGACTGTCTTCCAATCAACTTTATTGAAATCAAGAGCATCTTTTTTATATTCATGTTTTTTCGCTTCTTTTTCTAAAAGATTATATTTTTTAAATAATATCGTTGCTTTTTCATTCAGAGTATCTTGTGGTTTACGACCATTTATCGGTTTATTCCAAAAATTCCTTTCCGAAATTTCAATACCATTATATTTATATATCGCTTCAAACTCAGATTGAACTAATGTTCTATAAGGTGTCTGAAAAACAGATGGAACAGTCTGAACGAGGGGAATAAAGGAGTAGAAATAAACACAAACTACGAAGAATAACAAGATAAATATTATTTTTTTCGTCATTTTGTTATCCTAAATCCCTTAATCTATTGATTTTTTAAAAATTTGACAAATTAGGACTACGAAGAGGCTAAATAAACCAATCAAAACAATATATGCTTGGTTACTTTCTCCTGTTTTTGGCAATGACTTTTGATACATGTCACTCAACTCTTTATTCCTACCCAAATTTCCTTCGAAAATACTTTCAGACTCTTTTATTGTTTGTAAATTATTAATTGAATTCCCCATTAGTTTAGAATCTTCACGACTTAACTCTTCACCTTTATTTGATAGTTCAAGACCAGAAAAATAATCTTTATCGCCTACAGCTTGCACATCTGAATTTTCTTTATTTTGCAACCCTAAACTACTTTTTCCACTTTCACTTATTGTTGCATTTGTGTTATTTTCTTTTTTAATTTTTTCCATCTGGTATTCAATGATAAATGAACCAAGCTCATCGGTTTCTAATATTATTTTATTATTTTCAATTCGATATGGCAGTTCTTTCACTGATTCAGTTTGTTCATTTTTATTAATTTTCAAAACATTAAGAATCTTTTTATCCGCCTCAATTGGAATGGTGATTGTCACACTCTCACTTAAATCCATATACTCTCCAAAATTTTTTTGAAGTTGAATTTCATATGAAAAAGTTGGATTATTAGCATTTATAGTATATTGAAGTTCATCTTTATTTATCAATCTTATACTTAAATTTACATCTGCAAGCTGATTTGAACGTTTATATCTCATTCCAATCCCTGTTTTCACATCTGAAATTTCTATATCAGAGATTTTTTCTTCAAAAACTGATTTTTTCTCTTGAGCTGCACCAACAGATAAATTTTCACTCGACAAAGTTTCTCCAAAGAAATCAGTATCATAAGTAACCCCTTCTATTGCAGGATAAACACGTGCAATCGCGTCAACACTGTTTGTTTGACGAGCCAAGGCAAAAGCTTCTGTCGGAGACATAGTTAAGGAGCCATTATCTTGGAAATCAATTGTGGGCTGCACACCTAGTTTTTTATAGAAATAAGAAATTGCTTCCTCTTTGCTCACACCAAGCTTAGCTAACGAACTATTTTCAGGCAATCTATACCCATCTAATTGTCCTGTTAAAAATTTCCCAGCATTTGCAATCATCGATTTATTTTCAGTCGGTCCAGTTCCAACACCTTTTAAAGTTATACCTTCAGTTATCGCTTTGGGATCATCTGGCACTTCAACTCCGACATATGCATTGTTATAAAAATGAATACTATCTTTATATTTACCAGCATCGCTTGCTTCTACAAACATTTTTTCGCCATCAGTAAAGTAAAAAATATTGTTAAATAAAAAGATATCTTTTACACCAGTTCCTCCTGAGGTACTCGGCATATCAATAACGCCAGCTCTCCCTGTTAATTTCGAGTCGGAGAAGATGGTATTATTATATATAGCAGTTCCTTGGGCTCCCCCTCTAGCCAATTCAAAAATTTTATCTTTATCATTCTGACTAATATTATAACGGACTGTTGGAGATGTTTGCTCGTACCAATTCATAATCAACATGAAACCACCTTCATTATCATGACTGTAATTATATTGCATTACTGAATTATTTGAAACATGGTCTAGATCTAAACCTTGCCCATCCTGAACACCATGGGTTCTAAATGATTCATTATATTGAATAACAGTATTTGAAGCTTGAAATGGCCAAATTCCAGCGTTATAACCTGTATCTTGGTATCTGGCATCAGCCGAGATATTGTATTCAATTAAAGCACCATCTGTATCTCTAACTGTTATAGAATCACCACCAGCCTTTTCGATACGATTGCCACGAACAACTACGTTTGTTGATGGATACCAATTTAATGGAATGTTTTTGTTGTTTTTTAGATTTTGGTTTGCCCATGTGGACCCGACCAATTTAATCCCTGACCTATCAACTCTTTCTAAATAATTATTTTCAATAAGTATGCCATCATATTTGGTTGGAACTGTTGTTCCATAAACATCAAAGAAAATACCTCCATTCCATTTTGAATTCAAATTACCATTAATATCATGTAGATACATATTTCGAAGAACGATATCATGAACTACCCCATAATCTTCAGCTATAACATGAACACCTCTTAGTATTTTTGAACGGTTATTATTTGAATTTAATTCAAAACTCGTTGAAAAGTTCGGATCTAAGTTTGTAATCTCTAGATTTTCAATTGTAATATATTCTTGATTATATAACTTAATTACACTTTCAATTTTGCCCTGTGCTTCAAGCAAAGGCAGCTCTCCCTCACCATAAGATGAAATTAGGATAGGCGCATCTTCAAGACCTGAACCTTTAAAAGTTAATGCCGCATCTTCTCCAACAAAACGACTTCCACGTTTTAATAGCACTCTATCACCAGCAATTAGTGTGTTTTTCCGCAATTGTTCGAGTGTTTTCCATGCATTAGTCTCACTTTCTCCACTATTAGTATCATTTCCTTCTATACTATCAATATAAAAAGTCTTTGTCTCACGATTCACTACTTCAGCTGTCTGAAAGTCTGCATAAATAACCAAATCCGACTCATCATTAGGAACACTGAAAGTAGATAAATCGACCACATTTCCAAATTCATCTTTAAAACCAATAAATTGATATCCAGGTTTTTCAATGACCTCCAGAGGAAGTGAATCTCCAACAAAAACTTGACTTGTATTCCCTCTGATTGATCCGGGTTGAATATCTGTAACTTCCTGACCATCTATACGAGACACAACTAGTAAAGATCTTAAAGCACGTGTTTGTCGAATAATGATATCGTCTAAAGATACACTTCTATTTGAAATCGGTGTAAAAACAATGGATGCTGTTGCACCTTCCCAATTTTCAGGACTGCTATAACTTAATAACGGAATTTCATTATCACTAACAGTTACTGTATCCCCTCTTACTACAAGTCTTATTCTGTGTTCTTCACTTCCTAGATTGTGGCCTGTTTCAGCGTATTTTTCACCAGTTTGATTAGGTGCATCAATACTTGAAAGTTTTTTTATAGATACAGCTTTTCCAGTAAATTCTAGAGCATAAACTGATCCATCGCTATTTTCTTTAAATACTACTCTAAAAGTATTCCACTGCTTTACTTCACCAATTTGTTGTATGGAAAATTGAATTTCATACCCCAATGTTGAACTTTCATCAATCTGTCTTGAAAGAATTGGTTTTATCGATGATACCCCGGGAGCATGAATGTTCAATTTTCCATTACTTACCGCAATTTTTCCAATTAGATTTTCAGATAACAAGTAATTATTAATATTTTCAGTTGAGAATTCATCCGAAAAATAAATTGTCTCATCAATAGGAATCTTCTCAAACATCGCAACAACCGTTACATTACCCGTTTTATCCGAGATTTCAAAACTATCATTTTCGATTGGTAGTAACCCATCTGTACTATTTCCACTTTCTAAAAATGACTGATACCCTACAAAACGATATCCTGAATTTGTACTAACCTTCAAATTTATTTTTGTACCACTAATTCCTGACAATACATTATTTTCCGAAATAACATTCCCCCCCAGATCATTATAAACCCCATCTGTTTTCACTTTCAAAGTTATGTTGTATATGCGATCTTGATTTACTATTTCACCTGTACTCGATGACACACCACTACTATCTAAAGCTTTAATCGCATTAATTAGACATGTGACAGAGAGCAAAATAATCGCTGATTTTAAAAAAATTTTTTTATTCATAAAATCCTCTCAAAAATAAATATCAATTAACATCAAATAAATTCAATATTCTATCTATATTAGACTTCAAGCCAATTCGCAAAATAAATTGTGAATTGGCTTTTTTCTACAACTCAGTACTACAATTTGAATCCAGCATAATTCTTAGCAACTTCAATAATACGATAGACATCAAGATACTGTTGAAAATCAGGTTCATGGTTTCTAATATAATCCAAAAAATCTTTCCAGCGGATTTGTCCATCAAGATGGTCTCCAGAGGCCATAAGATGAAGGGCATTAGCCAATTTGACAACATATTCCCGGTGATAACCTAATTGTCGCCAAGCATCACGTTGAATTCCGTTATTTTTAGCAACATTCTCTTCCAAGGTATTAATAAAATTAAATGCTAATTTACTTGAGATATTGTATTTCATTGATAATTCTGCATTTTGGCGATCACCTATTGAATTAAAATAATCACATGAAGAGTAATCTGATAATTTTTCTAAGTAAGTTACGACACTTTTCCATTCAGAACCATATAAGGAACTAAAATAGAGCGCTTTCAATTCATCGTACTCTAAATTTCTGTTCCACAACATTTGACCCATCACAAAGTTGGGAAAGTTATGAGGGAAACCAGCGCGTAGCTCCTGGCAACTAATATAACCATTTAAACCCAATTTTTTAAGATATACGACATCTCTAAAGATTACTTTACTGATCTTCATATATCCTAAATCACCATAATGTGCCCGACCAAGTGGGTAATCATATACAAAACTATCTCCATTAAACACTTTTTGCCAACTAAATAAATATGAGAGATTTTCTTCAAGTGAGTTAGGAAGAACAATATTATTTCTTGAATACTCATTTGGAAGCGGAACATCGTTTTCATAGTCTACATCTGCATAACTCATTTCGAAAGTTCTGGTAATTGGTGCAAACATCATAGTGAACCGTTCAGGATTCTCTAAAACTTCATGTTTTGGTGCAAAAAGTAATTCATGATAAAGTAAAAAACAAATCTTTGTATTAAGCCCCTCTTCACTTAATTTCCGATCTAATTGATTTAATATTCGTACATATTGATCTGAGGGTATTTCTTGTTTACATTTTTCACATTCACAAATATTGTTCCGTGCATCGGATAACCAAACATGTAAATAGTCTACATCTTTCCTTTCCTTAGCATAATTTACAATCAGTTCACACATTCTTTCACCAACATCTGGATTGGAGAAACATAGACTAGTTAGTATTGGCGCTGTGTTGAATAACTCACGTTTTCCATTTAATTCGGCGACTAGCGGTTTCTTTTCTTCAGGTAGTTTTAACCCAGATTCCCATCCGTACTTAGATGAATATCCAAGTACTTCACCAGTCCAACCATGGCCAACACGATGATGTATTAAACCTCGTTTTGATAATTCTTCATCTAAAAGGTCGCTCATTTGTTGTGCAATTTCCGTATTGAAATCTTCTTTATCCGCATACGGATTAAATTCATGTTCATACCAGCGCTTTAAAAATGAATAAGGATTCTCAAACTGAATAAAAAAGCTATTCATATTAATTTTGGGTAACCAATCCAAAAATTCTTTTGTATTCTGGTAACTATCTGCACCTTCTATACATACTCCTCGATGCTTATAACTTGCAGTCTCATGAATAGAAAGCTCTTTCTCATTCCAGTCAGTTATCGTTAATGAGGGGATTAATTCATGTTTTCTACCCGGTCTAGTGAATACAGCTCCAAATTCACTAAGTAAACGATATACCGCAATAAGGATTGAGACATCAGAATTACCTGTTAATATTGCATTTCCATTTTTTATTTCAATCCCAATCGTATCATTATTGTCAAGATATTCTTTTGACAAAAGAACATTCGCATCTTCCTCAACAGTTGTCTTTCCTAACTCAAAATCAAAAATGGCTTTCAAGTAATATGTAAGTTCATCTATAGCAAATTGAGAAGTCTTATTCTGTACTTTATCAAAAATCGTCAATTTCATATGATCACTCTCCTGATTCTTCAAGCTCTAAATTCTTATTATCGGCCACTTTGAAAAATGGATAATAAATAATGAATGAGACACCTATTAAAATAATTTGTAAAATTGCTCCCTGAATACTGCCGCCAGTAGCAAGGAACCCCCCAAGAATTGGAGGCATCGTCCAAGGGAGAACAACCCCAGTAGTCATCGGAACTAATCCAGTTGCCATAGCAAAATAGGTAATTATTGCATTAACTGTCGGTGTTAGAATGAACGGAATCATCATAATAGGATTCAAAACAGTTGGAAAACTAAACAGAATGGCTGTATTAATATTAAAGAGAGAAGGAATAAAGGAGATTCGTCCTAAACTCTTAAATGTACGACTTTTACTAAAGACAAGTAAGCAAAGCGCTAATCCTACAGTAGCGCCACCACCGCCCATAAATACGAACAAATCTTTGAAAGGCAAAGTAATAATATGTGGTAATTTTTCTCCCGCGGCGGCTGCAAGTTGATTTGCTTCTGTAAACTGTAACCAAACCGGATCGACAAAAGCATTTAACACTTGTCCACCATTAACACCAGTAAACCAGAAAAGTGAATTTACAAGCACAACAAGCACCATTCCACCGAGACTTCCTGCAATAAGACCAAGTGGTTTACCTACAATTAATCCCAAAACCGCTCCAAGTCCACCTTCAACACCAGCAGCTTCTAATCCCTGGAAGACGCAAGCCCAGAAAATTAATGTTGTTAATGCTGGAAGCAATGCGGCAAATGACTTACCCACAACGTCTGGGACATTTTTTGGCATTTTAATTGTAATACCTCTTTGGATAAAGAAACGATAAATTTCAGCTGAAACTAATCCAACAGCAATAGCAACAAATAATGCACTTGCGTTCAAACTTCCAAATGGAATTGCTCCAGCAAATACTTGATTAATTTGTTCACCAGATTCGTTGAAAACCATTGTTGAGAATCTTGGCGCAAGTAAAATAAAAGATGATAAAGCAATAACACCTGCAGAAGGTCCATCTGTCTCATATGATTCGGATAATCGATATGCAATACCGAATGTAGCTATGAGAGAGATAATCGCCATTGTTGATTGATTTAACCGATTTAAAATCCCCAACAAACCAATTTGCTCTAAAAAGCCTACTACTGAAAATCCCCCAGAAGCCTGATCCGGCCAACTGATTAGCAATAGGAAGAACGAGCCAACTAATACAAGAGGCATAGCCATCATAAAACCGTCACGAACTGCTTTCAAATGACGTTGATTCCCTACCTTAGTTCCAAAAGGAGCTAGTTTATGTTCAAGAAAATGCATTAATCCATTCATTTTCTTATCCTCCATTAATTTTATTTTGTAAATTAAAGATATCATGTAAGCGCTTAATTGTCAAGTTTTTATTTATAAATTTTAATTAAAAAATGAAATTTATTTATTTGTTTAGTGTTTTTACTTCATTTTTTATAAAAAATATGTTATTCTTACATTGAAAAATACTATTTTCCAATGTGAGGTACTAAAATGGGAAAAAAAGAAGAAACCATTCGAAATATTTCTGGAAATATATTAAAAACTTTATTTAGACATCAAAAAAGCTCTAGAACAAGAATTTCTAAATCTTTAAAAATTACACCGGCAACTATTACGAATATGATTAGTTACCTGGTAGCTGAAAAAAAAGTTATTGAGACTGGCGATGAGGTTCGAGATTATATTGGATCAGGTCGTAGTAGACGACTTATTACAGTAAACTCTCAATATAGACATTATATTGGAATCGAGATTAATGCCAATGGAATCTATTTAGCCGTCACAGACACTATTGGAAACCTAATCACAAATAGCAATATAAAAATTACAGAATATGATTCCAAACAAATAAATGAAATAATTATCCAATTAGTAACTGAAACTCTAGATAAGTTTTCCTATCTTGAATTTGGAGCTCTCGGTATTGCTGTACCTGGTCACTTTGATTCAAAATCAGGACATATTATTTCAAATAATGTAAAGTGGATTTATTTTGATCTTGCCGTAATTAAACAAAGTATTTCAATTCCTATTTTTCTAGAGAACAATATTAATTGCATGGCAATTGGTTCATATCTCTTTCATCCCGAAAGTTCGCCAGAGCAGTTTTTATTTATTCATATTGGACCTGGATTGTTCTGTTCATTTTTTGATAGTGAACATATTTTACAAAACAAAAACTTTTATATTGGAGAGATTGGTCATACAGTAGTTGATTTAAACGGACCTTCTTGTGAATGTGGAAAACGTGGATGCCTTCAAACTTATATTTCTGATACTTGGTTAATCAATAATGCAAGATTTTTATTTGAGAATGTTCAAGGTTCTATCATAAAAACTTTGGTTGAAAAACCAGAAGATATTACATTAGATGTTGTATACAATGCATACCGACTAGGAGATGGTTTTATTATTGAAAAAATTGAATCAGGGATTGATTTTTTAACTACCTCAATCGCAAATACATTGATCATTTATGATTCAAAAAAAATTTTTATTAATAGCCAGTTATTAAATTATCCAGGTTTTTCAGAAAAAGTTAATAATCTTGTTGACAATCAATTGCAATTTATTCCAAGTAAAAATAATTTAGATATTGAATTCTTATCTTTTAATATATTTCGAGGTGCAATTGGAGCAGCATCCTTAGCAGTCTATAATCATTTTATCTTGGAAAATAACTCCAATTAATATAAAAAAAGAGCAACCAACTGAACCGCTGGTTTTACTCTTTTATAGTCGTTTCGTTTGCTTTTAGTACAAGGCAACGATATGCAGGCTACTTCAACTGTCCAGTGGAGTGTTTAAACTCGGAAATAAGGAAATGAGACTTCCTCGCCCTTCAGTAATAAAAAATACACTAATTGATACTCAATGAAAATCAAAATCAAGCTAGGCGATGCAAATGCAGATAGAACTGAGGTTCATCAAATCATGTCAACAACGTCTGATTTTGATTTTCGAAGAGTATGACTATATCATCAACCATGATTCATCAAGCTGCCCCTTTGTTAACCTGAACTGCTTGCCATGTTCATCAATCAGTGCATGAAGCTCCTGAGCGTCTTTTACCGACCAATCTTTTATCTGCTCTGTAAATTCCTGTCTCAAACTCAAATAATCCTGAGACTGGCTAAGTCCTAAACGATTAAATAGCCGAAGAGCATATTGATCCGCCACAAAAACACTTCTTCGACACAAATAGAGCAAAATAACATCCGCAGTTTCATTGCCAACCCCCTTCAAGCTCAGCAGCTCTTTTCGGAGTACTGCTGTCTCAACACGATCTAGGCGAGAAAAATCTCCATCGAACTGATTGGCCCACTCAACCACTGACCGAATGTAGAGTGATTTTTGCTTGAAGAATCCTGCTGGGCGAATGCATTCTTGTAAATCCTCCACAGGCATCTCTAAAAGCGAATGAATTGTCAACCGTCCCTCCAACTGTTCTAAAGCACGCTTGGCATTTGCTTCCGTTGTTTGCTGAATAAGGATCATAGATACCAAATCCTTTATAGGATTTTCATCATTCCACCAGTGAAATTCACCATATCGCCGTTTTAAATTTTGGTAAAGAACCGTCAACTGTTCCACTACTATCCCCCATCTCACCTTGTTTCTCCTTGCCATTATAGCACGATGAGTAAAGGGATACAATACTACAGTTCCTCTAGTACTATTGTATCTACAATCGCTTCAAACTGCTCTGCTTCAACCTCTGGAAAATAATTCAAACAATTGGCTGTTGCAAAGGCTGCCGCTTCTTTCAAAAAGATTTCTGGGGCTTGACCTTGACTGATTCCTTTGACTAGCAAGCCCAGGTAGAAATCCCCTGCGGCAATAGGATTACGCGTTTCTTTCTTTGGAGACTGAATACGGAAGAAGCGCTGACCAATCTTAGCTAGACTCCCCTTGTCTCCCATGGTAATGATGATATTCTCATGAGGAGTCACTTCTTTCAGGATACCTAAAATAGCTTCAGGACTTTCTTCATCCAGCTCTGGATAAATATCTTTCAGCTCTTCATTATTGATTTTGATAAGGGCCGGTCTAGCTTGATAAGCCGCACGTAAAGCTGGTCCACTGGTGTCCACTATGGTCAGAACCTCTGGGTATTTTTCAATAAACCGCTGAATATAATCATCCGACATCCCCTTCATCAGACTACCTGAAAAGACTAGGATGTCGCCAGCTTGCAGGCTATTTTCAATCTGCTGAGTGAATTGGTTGAGCAAATCCTCTGTTAGTTCAAAACCTTTTTCATAAAATAGTACTACATCGCCTGTACTGGTTTCAACATAGATATTACATGTCCGAGTATTCTGGCTATTTTCAACCACGCGCAGGGCATTTCCACCATCAGCATTAAGCTCCTGAATATAGCGACCAATCTGCCCACCTAAAATGGTATGGATAGTGTAGTCTGTCACTCCATTTTCTCGAAGTGCATAGGCTACGTTGAAACTTTTTCCACCAGGATAATCCCTCACTTCCGTCGGTCTCAGGGGAATATTCTTTTCAATCTTTTCCACAAGAAGCGTGCGGTCTAGGGCTGGATTGGGACAAATCAAGTGAATCATGGGGTTCTCCTTTTCTTTTTATTTATATTATTATACTATATGCAAGTAAAAAATAAAAAGATAATTCCTCGATGGAGCTATCTTTTAGACCATTTAATTTTTTATGCAAGTACGGAAATTCGTTCCTGCTGGTAGCCACCTTTTTCCGCAATGTCAACCAAAGCCACAGCATAGTCGGCATAACTAATATAGCTTTCACCTTGGGCATTGACTTGGAAAACCTCGCCAGCCAAAGTGTAGGCACCTGATTTTTGACCTTCTGCATCAAAATCTGCTGCTGGGCTGATATAGGTCCAGTTGACCGCTGTCGCCTGACGATAGAGGTCTAGACCAGTACCCATAGCCTCAGCGATTGGCAGGTATTCCGCAGGGAAATCTGGTGTATCTTTCAGCATAGCTGTCTGGCTCTCGTCTAAATAAAGACTGCCTGCACCACCAACTACTAAAAGACGAGTTGGACTACCAGCAAGTATGGTCGCTAGATGCTCAGCAAGACGGGCGTGATCCGGCAAGGTTTCTGGTGTCCAAGCACCAAAAGCATTAACTACTACATCAAAGCCTGCCAAATCTTCTTTGGTAAGAGCAAAAGCATCCTTCTGGATTACTTCTTGGGCTACGCTCTTGTTTTCAGAACGGACAATAGCCGTCACCTGATGACCACGTTCTACTGCTTCCTTTGCAATAGTTTGACCTGCTTGACCATTCGCTGCAATAATAGCAATTTTCATATTGATACCTCACTTGTTTTGTTGTAACAACTTTATTTACAACGTAAGTATAAATCTTTTTGATTGTAAAGTCAATTGTTACAACTCAAAAATTTAAAAAATCATCACAAGGATGATTCACTAACCAGTCTTTTAGTGCTAGGGCAACACTCTACAGATTACTTCAACAGTCCAGTGGAGTGTTTGAAGTAGGAAATAGGGAAACAAAGTTTCTCCTTACGTTGACCTAATAAAACGACTATAGTTCCGCCAAGAGATCAGCAAGCCTTGTCTTAGCAAGTTCATTTTCCAAAGCTGACTGAGCATTTTCCAAACGGCTATCTAGCAGAGGATGAATATTGCGACCTACTTGACAGGAAGGATTCGGTTGCTCATGAAAAGCGAATAATTGACCTTTTTCTCCAAATAACTCCACAGCCTGATAGACATGCAAAAGTGTAATCTGGTCTGGACCCTGTGCCAAGCGAGCACCTCCAATACCACGCGCTACTTCTACCAGACCAGCCTCCTTGAGTTGGGACAAAATATTTCGGATAATGACAGGATTAACCCCGACACTGCCTGCAATGCTAGTACTGGTCTGTTTTTCTTTTTCTCCTTCCAGAGCCAAGAGAACCAAGATATGGCTGGCAATGGTAAATCTACTTGAAATTTGCATCTCTTCTCCTTTTTTTCAGTCTATCATAGACTGAAACAGAACTCAAGTTTGAAAATTAGTCACGGTCACACCCAGCAAACGAATCCCTTTTTCAATCTTCCCAATTTCTTCAATTAGTTGACGAACCTCTTTCTCAATCGTTTCCGTCTGGTCCGTATATACCTCTAGACTATGACGTTTCGTCAAGGTAGAAAAATCACCATAACGAACCTTTAAAACAATTGTTCGACCCTTTTTTCCATTTCGCTTCAAACTGGCTGCGACCCGTTGGCAGAGACTGATTAGCTCTTTCAGGACATCCTCCTCCCGATAAAGAAGTTTGCGATAGGTTCTTTCCTTTCCACTTGACTTACGAACACGGTCCACTTTAACGGGCGAATTAGAAATCCCCCTCGCTTTCCGATAAAGGTCGAAGCCAAAACGCCCAAATCTATCTATCAAAACCATTTCTGGTACATCTAGCAAATCTTGCCCCGTGTAGACCCCCATCTCATGCAGGCGTTCCACCGTCTTCTTCCCCACACCGTGAAATTTTTCAACAGGCAGGGAGGCGAGAATACCAACAGCATCTTCAGGTAGAATCAAGGTCAAACCGTGCGGTTTTTCCATATCAGAGGCAATTTTTGCCAAAAATTTATTATAGGAAACACCTGCGGAAGCTGTCAGATGCAATTCATTCCAAATATCGTATTGGATAAGCTTGGCAATCTTAACCGCAGAGCTGATGCCCAACTTATTTTCTGTTACATCCAAGTAAGCCTCATCGATAGACATGGGCTCCACCAAATCAGTATAGCGATGGAAAATTTCTCGAACCTGTCGCCCAACTTCCTGATATTTTTCATAATTGCCAGAAATGAAAATCGCCTGAGGACAACGCTCATAAGCCTCTTTTGAGGACATAGCCGAGTGAATCCCAAAGGCACGCGCCTCATAATTACAGGTAGACACCACTCCTCTACCGCCAGATAGTCTTGGGTCAGCCCCAATGATAACAGGTTTGCCCTTCAAAGCAGGGCTATCCCTGACCTCAATGGCAGCAAAAAAAGCATCCATATCTACATGAATAATTTTTCTAGATAAATCATTGATTAAGGGAAAAATTAACATGACTGCCTCTTCCTGTTTACAAGTTTAACTCGCTATATTATACCGCATTTCTTAGGAAGTTTCAGCCTTTAGATTCGTTGAACCAGCCATCTTACCAATACAATAAACGACAGCTTATCACCTTATTACAAATACAAGCAGAAATTTATTTTGAAAATACCAACTCTATATTTCAATTTTTTTCATATTCCTTGAAAGGTTTTTCATTTATTTTCAAGTATTTTTGTCTTGTAGAAAGTGTTTTCAAATGGTATAATAATGACATGTTGGTATCGATAGCAAGTCGATACCCAAAAGCATAAAAGGAGAACCCTCATGTCAACAAAAGTTAAAACAAAAAATGTTGCTGAAGACATTTTCGCCCAAGCCTGGGAAGGCTTTAAAGGTACAGATTGGCAAGATAAGGCAAGTGTAACACACTTCGTTCAAGCCAACTACACTCCATACGATGGAGATGAAAGCTTCCTCGCAGGCCCAACTGAGCGTTCACTTCATATCAAAAAAATCATCGAAGAAACAAAAGCTGGCTACGAAGACACTCGCTTCCCAATGGACGTAGATCGTGCTACTTCTATCGCTGATATTCCAGCAGGTTTCATCGATAAAGAGAACGAACTCATCTTCGGTATCCAAAACGATGAGCTCTTCAAACTCAATTTCATGCCACGTGGTGGTATTCGTATGGCTGAAACAACTCTTATCGAAAACGGCTATACTCCAGACCCACTCCTTCATGAAATCTATACAAAACACGCTACAACTGTAAACGACGGTATCTTCCGTGCCTACACCGCTGACATCCGTCGTGCTCGCCACTCACACCACGTTTCTGGTCTTCCAGATGCATACTCACGTGGTCGTATCATCGGTATGTACGCTCGTTTGGCACTTTACGGTGCAGACTACTTGATGGAAGAAAAAGTAGCTGACTGGAATGCCATTACTGAAATCGATGAAGAATCAATCCGTCTTCGTGAAGAAATCAACATGCAGTACCAAGCATTGCAACAAGTTGTACGCTTAGGTGATCACTATGGTGTTGATGTTCGCAAACCTGCAATGAACACTAAAGAAGCTATCCAATGGACAAACATTGCTTTCATGGCTGTATGTCGTGTTATCAACGGTGCAGCAACTTCTCTTGGTCGTGTGCCAATCGTACTTGACATCTACGCTGAACGTGATTTGGCTCGTGGTACATTTACTGAGGCTGAAATCCAAGAATTTGTTGATGACTTCGTATTGAAACTTCGTACAGTGAAATTCGCTCGTACAAAAGCCTTCGACGAAATCTACTCTGGTGACCCAACATTCTTGACAACATCTATGGCAGGTATGGGTAACGATGGTCGTCACCGTGTTACTAAGATGGACTACCGTTTCTTGAACACACTTGACAACATCGGTAACTCTCCAGAACCAAACTTGACAGTTCTTTGGTCAGACCAACTTCCATATTCATTCCGTCGCTACTGTATGGCAATGAGCCACAAACACTCTTCTATCCAATATGAAGGTGTGACAACAATGGCGAAAGATGGTTATGGTGAAATGTCATGTATCTCTTGCTGTGTATCTCCACTTGATCCAGAAAGCGAAGACCAACGCCACAACATCCAATACTTTGGTGCTCGCGTAAACGTCCTTAAAGCCCTTCTTTCAAGCTGGAACAACGGTTACGATGACGTTCACAAAGATTACAAAGTATTCGACGGTGTTGAACCAAACACATCTGAAGTATTTGACTACGACCAAGTGGTTAAGAACTTTGAAATCGCCCTTGACTGGTTGACTGATACATATGTTGATGCCATGAATATCATCCACTACATGACAGATAAATACAACTACGAAGCAGTTCAAATGGCATTCTTGCCAACTCACCTTCGTGCTAACATGGGCTTCGGTATCTGTGGTTTCGCAAACACTGTTGACTCATTGTCAGCAATCAAGTATGCACAAGTTAAACCAATCCGTGATGAAGATGGATTTATCTACGACTACGAAGTAACTGGTGACTTCCCACGCTATGGTGAAGACGATGACCGTGTAGATGATATTGCGAAATGGCTCATGGAAGCATTCTTCACTCGTTTGAACAAACATAAATTGTACAAGAATGCTGAAGCTACAGTATCTATCTTGACAATCACTTCTAACGTTGCTTACTCTAAACAAACAGGTAACTCTCCAGTTCACCGTGGTGTATTCCTCAATGAAGATGGTTCTGTGAACACTACTAAGGTAGAATTCTTCCCACCAGGTGCTAACCCAACTTCTAAAGCTCGTGGTGGTTGGTTGCAAAACTTGAATACCCTTTCTAAACTCAACTTCAAACATGCCAACGACGGTATCTCATTGACTACTCAAGTTTCTCCAAAAGCGCTTGGTAAAACATTCGATGAGCAAGTAAACAACTTGGTAACAATCCTTGATGGTTACTTTGAGCAAGGTGGTCAACACGTTAACTTGAACGTTATGGACTTGAACGACGTTTATGAAAAAATCATGGCTGGTGAAGATGTTATCGTTCGTATCTCTGGATACTGCGTAAACACTAAATACCTCACTAAAGAGCAAAAAACTGAATTGACTCAACGTGTCTTCCACGAAGTTCTTTCAATGGACGACCACGCTGCTGAAGTTTCAGGTCAAGCTTAATCAAGCAGACACAAAAGGACTTGCACATGCAGGTCCTTTTACTATGTCGAAAAATCTACTGAGTGTTGCGGAAGGATAGTTATAGTCTTTTAGTTTACTTTTAGTACTAGGCAACGAGCTGCGGACAGCTTGTACAGTCGAGTGACTGTGCAAGGTTGGAGATAGCACTTGCGGAGCAAGTCCCCCCTGCAGAGTACGGCAAAGCGAGTTCAAATACTCCAGTGGAGTGTTTGAAGTTGGAAATAAGGAAACGATGTTTCCTCGATCGTCGAAGTAATAAAAGAAAAACTAAATGACTGATATATACTCAATGAAAATCAAAAGTAGCCTAAGAAACGAAGTCGAAGATAGAACTGGAGTTCATTAAGGCAAGTTGACAATGGATAATTTTGATTTTCGAAGAGTATTAGTCAATAGCCTCTTCTTCCTCCAAGACCTGACGAATCAAGGCCATAACCTGGTTTCTATCCAACTTCCACTGGGCGCGCTCATCCTTGTCAAAAGTACGATTCGAGAGAAAAATCGCAGCTTTCTGCAAGGGACGGTTATACATGATAAAGGTCCCCGTATAGCCTGTGTGCGACAACCAGTCCCCCTTCTTATCCCAAGCCAGAGACCGCTTGCGTTTATCATCAAAACCGTAATCCTGCGTTAAATTCGCCGCAAAATCCTCAGTTAGATAGCGCTCCAAAAAGATTTCCAAATCTTTGACGGTCGAAAAGAGACCTGCACTTCCCGCGTGGAGGCCCAAGACACGCGCCTTGGGATCATGCACCACACCTGCTTTGACGCCACGAACCGTCGGCACCGCCTGACTGACTGGTCCAAAGGAGGTTCGGAACATACCAAAGGGCTCTAGAACGTCTCGACTAATCAGCTGGTCTAGACTGTCTCTACCCAATTCCTCCAACAAAAAGCCCAGTAAGAGAAAATTAATATCCGTGTAGAGGAAAGCTTTCTTATCCGTTACAGCAATCTTCAAAATCGCTTCCTTGAGCTGGTCGGCATCCAGACTATCCCTATTTGGAATAAAGGGATCAATACCACTAGTATGGGTCAATAATTGCCGAATGGTGACCTCACTATCCGCAAAAGCTGGATAATAAGACTGCAAGGTCCTATCTAGCTCCAAAGCTCCGCTATTAACCAAAAAAGTCGCAAGAGTCCCTACTCCAACCACCTTAGAAACAGACGCCAAATCATAGGTCAAACCCGCCTCAACTGGCGTATGCCCATCCTGGGTCCCTAGATAGTACTCCTGCCACTGACCATCAGAAAAAAAGCCAGACTGACACCAGGATATACTCCTTGCTCAATCTGCTCTGAAACCTTGTCTAAAATTACTTGTCTCATTTTTCGAACCACAATTCAATACCACTTGGGTCAACTGTTTGGATAAAGCTCGCTTTTTTATCTTTAAAGAATGGTCTTTCCAACCGGCTTTCCAAATGCGCCCAATCAAAGTCTTGCTCGACGGGAAAACGCAAGCCTTCTAAATCCCAAACTTGTTCTGCAGGAGTTAATAAATCCTTACCTTCTGCTCCAACAAAACGCAAAAAGGCTTGTTGAGGTAGGATAGCCTCATAATAGTCTTGACTAATACTAGCTTGTGGGGTATTAATCCAGACAGACTCTACTGTAAAAGCGGTCAGACCAGAAAAGTCATCCTGCACCTTAAATGGAACAGGTGGAAGGATTGCTTTTAGGTCATCAACAGATGCTTCTGCGTGTAAAAGAAAGGTGTCTCCTTCTGGCGAAAGAGCTTCAAAACCATAGCCATTTTTTCCTTGGTAGAGCTTACTATACTGTGACCCTTGCGCCAGTAAAGCTTCAATTTCAGAGGCATTGTCTACTTTTATCACAATTTTATTCAGTTTTTTAAGCCCTTCGACAGCACGGGTGCGATTACCAGGAGATTCTGTCAAAACGAGCTTCGCTTCTGGACTTGTTCTATCTCCAAAATCAGCAAAAGGACCATCTTCGAGCTTGGTTTTCATTCCTAGATTTTCTTCTAAAAATCCTTGGTTAATAGCCCTATTATTAATACGTAAAATAGGGACTATAGCTTCATTTTTTCTCAACACGATACATTTCACTCCTCAGTCATTCTACAATATTGTATAAAAATTTTCATCATTTTACAAGTAATTGTATCGTCGTTTTATACATTAATATCTCTATATATACTGATAATTTTTAGACAAACATTGACTTATCCGATATAATAGCTATTATAGACTATTATCCTAAAAAAGAGGAGAATTTATGCGCTTTAATCAATTTTCTTTCATAAAAAAAGAGACCTCCGTCTACTTGCAAGAACTTGATACTCTGGGATTTCAACTGATTCCTGATGCAAGTAGTAAGACAAATTTAGAAACCTTTGTCAGAAAGTGCCATTTCCTGACAGCAAACACCGACTTTGCCCTGTCAAACATGATCGCAGAATGGGACACAGATCTTCTGACCTTCTTCCAGTCTGACCGTGAGTTGACTGACCAGATTTTCTATCAAGTCGCCTTTCAGTTGCTGGGCTTTGTGCCTGGTATGGATTATACAGATGTCATGGATTTCGTGGAGAAAAGCAACTTCCCGATTGTCTATGGGGACATCATTGACAACCTCTACCAGCTCCTCAATACTCGCACCAAGTCTGGAAACACCTTGATTGACCAGCTAGTCAGCGATGACCTGATTCCAGAGGACAATCACTACCACTTCTTCAACGGCAAATCTATGGCAACCTTTTCAACCAAAAACCTTATTCGTGAGGTGGTCTATGTCGAAACGCCTGTTGATACAGCTGGGACTGGGCAGACAGATATTGTTAAGCTGTCCATCCTCCGTCCTCACTTTGACGGGAAAATCCCTGCGGTGATTACAAATAGTCCTTATCATCAAGGAGTTAACGATGTAGCCAGCGATAAGGCTCTGCATAAGATGGAAGGGGAACTGGCTGAAAAACAAGTCGGTACCATTCAGGTCAAGCAGGCCAGCATCACCAAGTTAGACTTGGACCAACGGAACCTGCCTGTCAGCCCTGCTACTGAAAAACTGGGGCACATTACTTCGTACTCCCTCAATGACTACTTCCTCGCTCGCGGCTTTGCCAGCCTCCATGTGTCTGGTGTTGGCACGCTGGGCTCGACGGGCTACATGACATCTGGCGACTACCAACAGGTGGAGGGCTATAAAGCGGTGATTGACTGGCTGAACGGTCGCACCAAGGCCTACACAGACCACACTCGCTCGCTTGAGGTCAAGGCCGATTGGGCCAATGGTAAGGTAGCGACGACGGGACTGTCTTATCTCGGTACCATGTCCAATGCCTTGGCAACAACTGGCGTGGACGGATTGGAAGTCATCATCGCAGAAGCAGGGATTTCCTCTTGGTATGACTACTACCGTGAAAACGGGCTGGTGACCAGCCCTGGTGGCTATCCAGGCGAAGATTTGGACAGCTTGACCGCCCTGACCTACTCCAAGAGTTTGCAAGCAGGTGACTTCCTCCGCAATAAAGCAGCCTACGAAAAAGGACTGGCTGCCGAGCGTGCTGCCCTGGACCGCACCAGCGGTGACTACAATCAATACTGGCATGACCGCAATTATCTGCTCCACGCTGATAGGGTCAAGTGTGAGGTGGTCTTTACCCACGGCTCACAGGACTGGAATGTCAAGCCAATCCATGTCTGGAATATGTTCCATGCCCTACCTAGTCACATCAAGAAGCACCTCTTCTTCCACAACGGTGCCCACGTTTATATGAACAACTGGCAGTCTATCGACTTCCGCGAGTCCATGAACGCCCTGCTCAGTCAGAAACTACTGGGCTACGAGAACAACTACCAACTGCCAACGGTTATCTGGCAGGACAACAGCGGTGAGCAAACTTGGACGACCTTGGACACCTTTGGCGGTGAAAACGAGACTGTCTTGCCACTAGGTACTGGAAGCCAGACCGTTGCCAATCAGTATACCCAAGAAGATTTTGAACGCTACGGCAAATCCTACTCTGCCTTCCACCAAGACCTCTATGCAGGCAAAGCCAATCAAATCAGCATTGAACTGCCTGTAACGGAGGGCCTCTTGCTTAACGGGCAGGTCACGCTGAAACTCCGTGTCGCTTCTAGTGTAGCTAAAGGCCTCTTATCCGCTCAGCTATTGGACAAGGGAAATAAAAAACGCCTAGCCCCAATCCCTGCGCCTAAAGCAAGATTGAGTCTAGACAACGGTCGTTACCATGCCCAAGAAAATCTGGTGGAGTTGCCCTATGTGGAGATGCCACAACGCTTGGTAACCAAGGGCTTTATGAACCTGCAAAACCGCACCGACCTGATGACTGTCGAGGAAGTGGTGCCTGGACAGTGGATGAATCTGACCTGGAAACTGCAGCCGACCATTTATCAGCTGAAAAAAGGCGATGTCTTGGAGTTGATTCTCTATACAACCGACTTTGAGTGTACTGTTCGGGATAATTCTCAATGGCAAATCCACCTTGATTTAAGTCAATCACAGTTAATTTTACCGCACTAATACTCAATGAAAATCAAAATCAGACTAGTTTCAAAGGTTTGGGAAACCTTTGAAGGTTGGAGATAGAGTGAACGAAGTTCGTTTCTCCAAGAGCAGATATACCCCTGCTACTTTCTTATTTTATGGTAGCAGGCTGTCAAGCTCCACTGGAGCTTGACACTCATCAAATCAAGTCAACAACGTCTGATTTTGAGTTTCGAAGAGTATAATATTGATTTTCAGTTCTAAAAAGAGGCTGGGCGTTTCCGCCCTGCCTCTTTATTATTTCATAATGGTTTAGATTTGATCTTTAGATTTTTTGTTTATAGCTGTAGCGACTACCGCCAAGCTAATTCCAGCTAAACCAAGGCCTACTAAGGCTAGGTTATTGCGCTGTTCACCTGTTGCAGGTAGGGTTGCTTTGTTTGCAGAAGGTGCGCCCTTATGACTTAGTGTCGGATTTGATTGTACTGAAGGAGTTGTTTTTACTTCTTCTTTCTTCATTTCCAAGCTACCTTTTACAAGGATACGATTTTGACCTTCAACAACAGTTTCTGATAATAGGTTGGTTGCGACAACTTTACCATCAACTATGACATCTTGATAAACAGATACTTTTTTACCTGCTTTTCCTTCTTGAAGAAGGTATGATTTGCCAAGCGGTAGGCTTGCATCATATCTGATTTCTTCTTTGATAGGGAGAGCTTCTTCTACCTTGCGTTCTTTTGTTGTGAAGTCTAGCTTTGGTTTTTCCGCTGTTTTTGGTGCGACTTCTGGAACTGCTGTCTTAGGTGCAGAGTCTTCCGCTTTTGGTTGCTCAGACTTTGGCATTTCCTCCTTCGGCATGTCTTCTGCTTTCGGTTGCTCCATTTCTGGTTGCTTAGCCTCTGGCATCTGTTTGTCAGACTCTACTTTATCAGTTTTCGGTTTGTCCATTGGAGTTTCTGGCATTGGAGTTGGGGCTGGAACTTCTTCCTCTGCTTTCGGCGCTGGAGCATCTGGCATTGGTGCCGGAACTTCGTCCTCTTTCGGTGCCGGAGTGTCCGGTACCGGAGTTGGAGCTGGCTCTGCATCCGGTGCTGGAGTTGGAGTTTCTTCTTTCGTCTCTGGTGCCTTCTCTTCTGTTTTCGGCTCCTGTGTTTCCTCTTCTACTTTCGGTGTTGGAGCGTCTGGAATTGGTGCCGGAACTTCGTCCTCTTTCGGTGCCGGAGTGTCCGGTACTGGAGTTGGAGCCTCTTCCTCTGCCTTTGGAGTGTCTGGAATTGGAGTTGGAGCTGGATCCACTTCCGGTGTTGGAGCTGGAGCTGGGGCTGCGTCCGGTGCCGGAGTGTCCTCCTCTTTTGGAGCTGGGGTTTCTTCCTCTTTTGGTGCCGGAACTTCGTCCTCTGCTTTCGGCGCTGGAGCGTCTGGAATTGGTGCCGGAATCCCTTCCTCTTTTGGTGTTGGAGTTGGAGTTTCTTCTTTCGTCTCTGGTGCCTTCTCTTCTGTTTTCGGCTCCTGTGTTTCATCTTCTACTTTCGGTGTTGGAGCTGGAGTGTCTTCCTCTTTTGGAGCTGGAGCTGGCTCATCTGCGGGACTTGGCTGGGGTTGTTTTGATTTTTCCAGTTCAGCAACTCGTTGCTTAATTCTGCCCATGGCCTCACTTGCTTCTCTATCAACGTAGTCTCTTAAGGTAGCGCCCTCTTGGCTAGCTATACTCTTGCCTTCGTCTTGCTTTAAATGCGCATTATATTCTTCCTCAATTGTATTATCACCAGGGTATTTCTTTCGCAATTCTGCAACCTGACGGATATAGTTTTCCACTTTTATTTGATATTTAAAATCATTCAAATCCCCTTTAACCTTATGGAAAAACTTGTCATCTGCTTTCATTTTTGAAGCATAGTCCATATTATCTTTTCCAATTCTTAAAAACTCTTCCCACAAAGCCTTCTGATAAGAATAATCTTGAGCATCACCATAACTTGGAACCTTATCTAGTTCCCCCAGCTCTTTTTCTAATTCTTTCACAAGCTTCTGAACTTCTTCAACTTTCGCCATTGCTTCAACTTGAGTAGCTGTTGAAGTCTCTGTCGTCGCAAAAGCGGTTGGTGTCGAGACTCCCGCACCAAGTAAGCAAGTAGCAATCAGCACCGAGCCTACGCCGACTTTAAATTTACGAATACTATATCTGAATTTTTTATTTGCAGTTTCCATTTCTATAAGTCCTAATCATATTTTATTATATATTATTATTGTACCATGATATTCAGGTGGTCGGATGTGTTTTTTATGTGTTAAAACTCTACCGAATAGCTCTGTTTCTTCATCGTTGAATGCATCTGCCTATTTTTCTAAAGGATGGATGATAACACCTTGCACCACACGGTTGACGGTGCCTGTTGGAGATGGTGTATCTGGCAAGTTGTTGCACTTAATGGCTGCCATAATAGATACCGTTTGGGCAAAGAGGATGTAAGGGAAGGTTAGGAAGACATCTGGCAGATCTGCTCCGCCTTCTGCCAAGACAAAGTTGGCTGCTTCTGTACCGACTAACTTATCAGCCGACAATGCCACTATCCGCTCTGCTATGCCATCACCATGAACTTCATTAAGCAAGTCCACATCATACTGACGAGTGTAGGCATCGTTTGAGGCAAAGAGGAAAATCAAGGTCTTTTCATTGATGAAGGATTTTGGTCCATGACGGAAACCGAGTGGTGACTCGTACATGGTCGCAATCTTACCTGCTGTCAATTCCAGAATTTTCAACTGAGCTTCGTGGGCAAGACCATAGAAACCACCTGAACCGAGGTAAATCACTCGCTCAAAATCAAGGTTAATCAAGTCTTGCACGTAGTCTTCACGGTCCAAAACATCTTGACCTAGACGGGCAATGATCTCAACCCAAGCAGCTTTTTCTTCTTGACTGGCTGACGAGAAGACGAGGAGGGCTGTCAGAGCCATACAGCTGTAAGAACCTGTCATGGCAAAGCCCTTATCGTTTGATCCAGCCGGTTGCAAGAGCAGGAGATTTTCAGCATCTCCTTCAGCCGCT
Source organism: Streptococcus suis S735 (assembly GCF_000294495.1). Lineage (NCBI taxonomy): Bacteria > Bacillati > Bacillota > Bacilli > Lactobacillales > Streptococcaceae > Streptococcus > Streptococcus suis. Next base: position 177,198 of record NC_018526.1, on the reverse strand, counting down.
AGTGCCAACTTACCTTCGGGTGCACAGGTAATGGTCACTTGATACAATTTATCTACCAATTGCTTAGCGACTTCAACTGCTGCCACACTTTCTGGTGAATTCCCTGAACGGGCAAAGGATACCAAAACCGTTGGCACATCTGCCTGTAAATAGTCATGTGGGCAACTAACCAGCTCCACTGTACCAATGGCAGAAAAACGAATGTGTTTCAAGTCATTGACTTGGTTGAGGTAGTTGGCAATACTTTGCCCAACAAAGTCAGAAGTCCCTGCACCTGTAAAAACAACGTGAACAAAGTCATGTTTTTCCTTGATTGATTTTAGAAAACTCTCGATTTTTTCCAATTGGTCAAAATAGAGTTGATACGCTTCCTTCCATAAGCCTGGCTGTTGGTAAATTTCGGTCGCCGTAATAATAGCTCCCAACTTTTCAAGTTCTTCTTTTGCTAAACGGAACATAGCTCCTCCTCCGTGATTTCTGGTTATAACCAGTTTTTCTTATATTATAGCGAATTTATCCCTCAAAGTCAATTTAAAATAGATTAATATGTCAAATTTATATCCGATATTGCTGACTATAACTTATTTTAAGAAGGTAGCATTATCTACATAAAACATGTTATAATATTTACTACCCCTCTGCCTTTGAAAAAGTTTAACATAAGGCAAGGAAAATTTACAAACAGGGTCTAACCCCTTGATACGAAAGGAATCTTAAAAATCTTATGATGAACATGCAAAACATGATGCGCCAAGCTCAAAAAACTTCAAAAACAAATGGAGAAGAGTCAAGCTGAGTTGGCTGCTACTCAATTTACTGGTAGCTCTGTACAAGACTTGGTTACTGCTACTTTTACTGGAGATAAGAAATTGGTTTCTATCGACTTCAAGGCTGATGTTGTGGATGCAGACGACCTTGAAACCTTGCAAGAAATGACAATCCAAGCCGTCAACGCTGCACTTACAAAAGTTGACGAGGCAACTCAGAAAAAACTAGGTGCCTTTGCAGGTAAATTACCTTTTTAAGACAGAAAAGACGCGATTGGGCCAGGCCCTCGCGTCTCTTTGTTTATTCAAAATTATAAATCAAAGACTGAAATTGCTGGAAAAAGAGGTCTGGATAGCGTCGATTCTCTTTCATTTCCTCCATCAGACTTTGGAGGTCGGTCATGTTGTCAGTGATGATACCGTCCACTTGTAGCAGCAACATCTTGGTCATACTCTCTTCTTCATTCGGTGTCCAAGCATAAACCGACTTCCCTCGAATCCAAGACTTGGTCATAAAATTTTGATCCAGCGAGGTATACTCCATAGTATAGCCGTCAGCAACCGTCGTCGGATAAATTGAATTGAACGGAAGAATAAAGAAGGATACTAATTTCTCGCTATACTGCTTTATTTCGATAATAGTACGGTAATCTAATGATTGCATCTGGTGTCCTTTGGCAATCAAACGTTGACCGTATTTTTTTAAGAAATTCTGGGTGAGTTTTGGCGAATCTGCCTTGGTCACTTTAATTTCTACCAATAATTTCTGTCCCAGCTCATCCGCTTTTTCAAGATATTCATCAAAAGAAGGAACTGGAGCTGCCATGCCGTTTTCTGATGCAGTCATCCCTGTCAACTCTGCAAGAGTATAGTCATGTGTACCTCCGGGATTGCCCGTCAAAGCCAATAAATCCGTATCATGCATGACAATAAACTGACCATCCTTCGTCTCCTGAACATCCATCTCAATATAATCTGGCTTGAGCTGAGAGGTTTTCTCTAGGGCCTCGATAGAGTTCTGGACAGCATTGCCGTCATCGACACCTCGGTGAGAAATGGTAACCGGCAGAGTGTCAAAGGGAAAGTAGAGGGCAAGCGCTCCTTGGGTACCGAACACCAGACCAGATACGAGCAAAATGGCTAGTCGAAGGTGATGACGGAGGCGTTTACGGCGGTAGATTGGTAGTTGTTTTCCTGTTAGGAGGCTGACAAATCCCATCATGAAGAGTGCAACTACTCCGTAGTAGGCTAATTTTAGAAGTGCGTAACAGACAACTGCCAGCCAGTAAGAAGCACTTGGTACAAAATGCTCTGCTAACAGTTGCACAAGATAGAATAGTCCTCCTACTCCTGTAAATAGGAGAACTGGAAAAGTAACCAACCAAATTAGACGGAACAATGAACCGATCTGCTTTCTGCCTCTGGTCTTCTCCCAAGAATAAGCGATAGACTCCTTCACACCCCTGTGTTCAAAATAAATGTTTGGCAGAGCGTACATGAAGCGTGCCGCAAGCCAGAAGAACAAGAGGAGGAAAATCAAAATCAATATTCCTAGCCAGACTGTGTTGGATAGGTAATCTACGATAAATTGGGGCACTACGATTTTATTAAAATAATAGATATTTAATACTCGGCGTAAAAATGGAAGAAGAATAACTGAGTAAAAGAGCAGAAATAGAACCTTTGGTAGGCTACTGTGACGGATAATCGCCACCATACTATCTCGTACATCCCGTAAATAGTCGGTGAGGTGCTTGACTTTTTCATCCAACAGTTGCCAAACCCCTGTGAACAATAGAGCTAATTCTAGATAGGCAATGGCAATGTTGACAAAAAAGAGGAGAATAAACAAGCCTGTCACGAGCAGATTTTCAGCAAACACCGACAACAAATTCGTCGGTGAAAGGTAGGCATGCCCTGTCATAGCTAAGAGTCCCTCAGAAATCCATGAATTGAGCGGTATCCAAACAAATTCCATAAAGGTAAACAGGGTAAAGAAGAGCAAGAGAATCTTGTCTAAGTTGTAATATATTTTTTGAAATTCACGTTGTATCTTTTTCATGATTCTAGTGTCCCATATTCTAGCAAGAATTGCAAGCCTTCATCAAGGATGGAAGATTGTGAAAGCAATGAATGAAGTATAGAAAAAATCAAGTTCCTAAGTGGAGCTTGATTTCTTACATTTGATTTGCTTTCCTATTTCCAAGCCAAAGTAAATCGAAAGGCTACATAAAATACGAATCACTATCTCACTATTGTTGTAACATTAATTGTGCTTGTTTAACAATATATTCTGCTGTCAAACCATATACATCCATTAAGTAAGCTTGTTGCCCAACTTGACCAAAAGATTCCTCAATACCAATTCGATGTACTGGGGTCGTTAAATCTGTAGCCATTAATTCACAAATGCTACTACCTAGGCCACCAATTCGATTATGATTTTCTACAGTTAATACTGGCCTTCCTGATAATAGAGCTGATATGTCTTCATGAATTGGTTTGATACGAAAAAGATCAATGACTTGAACAGATACTCCTTGAGCCTCTAACTGATCCGCCGCCTTTAATGCCTGCTCTACCATAATACCACTCGCAAGCAAGGTCATATCCTCCCCTTGCCTAAGGACACAGTAGCCTTTGCTAAAATCTTCTCCACCTTGATAAATAGGCGTTGGCGCTTTCCGAATGGTACGAATGTACTTCAACCCGTCTACCTTGATGGTTTCTTTAAGAACAGCTTGAAACAGGACATCGTCACTGACCTCATAAACACGCGCTTTTGGAATGAGCCGCATTAAGCCCAGCTCCTCAAACGGCATGTGAGTCCCACCATTCATCTCCGCTGATACCCCCGCATCCGACCCTACAATCGTGGCATTGAGCTGGGCATAAGCTAGAGAGATAAACACCTGATCATAGACTCTACGACTAGCAAATGGTCCGAAGGTATGAATGTATGGCTTGTATCCTAGAAGAGATAATCCAGCTGCTACCCCTACCATTTCCTGCTCCATGATACCTACATTGACATAGCGTCCCCCCAGAACAGAGGACAATTTGTTGGTAGCCATTGAACTGGATAAATCTGCTTCAATAGCTGCTATGGTTGTGTCTTCCTGCCCTACCTGAGCTAGAAAATCACTATAAACCAGTCGCATCTCCTTTGTCTGTCTCATTCCGTCACCTCCAACTCTCTCGCTAAAACAAGTGTTACTTGCTCTAAATCTTCCCGTAATTGACCCGACAAACGCAAATGGTGATTGCTTTCTAATTCTTCTAAGAAGGTAACTCCCTGCCCCTTAGTAGTATCAAGAACGATACATTTTGGTTGAGGAGACTTACTTGACTTCATTGTTAGAATAGCATTTATAATAGCATCTATATCGGCACCATTCACACGCACTGATTCCCAACCAAAAGCCTGAAATTTTTCAACAAAATCAAAGGTTTGGCAAATATCATGGGTACGACCGTCTAGTTGTTTTTTATTGTCATCCACAAACAGAATCATTTTCGATAGTTCGTGGTGGGCTGCAAACTGAGCTGCTTCCCAGCATTGACCTTCATTCAATTCCCCGTCCCCTACCAGAGTATAGGTATAGTACGGTGACTGTTCTATCTTCTTACCATAAGCAACACCTGTCGCGACACTCATCCCTTGCCCCAACGAACCCGTTGTCATATCCACCCCTGGCGTTAAGTTTCGGTCAGGGTGTGAAGGCAAATGTGTTCCATTTTGATTTAGCGACAAGAGAAAATCTCTATCAAAGAAGCCTTTCAAATACAACGTACTATAAAGTGCTGGACCTGCATGTCCCTTAGACAGAATAAAGTGATCCCGCTCCTTAGAAGAGAAATTCTGGACACGAATGTCCAGAATTTCTCCATATAGAGCAGCCAACACTTCTACGATTGATAAGCTACCACCATAATGACCGAATCCTAATTGATTCAAAGTCGCCAAGGTATGGTAGCGAATTTCTTTGGCAAATCGTTTCAAATCAGCTGTACCACTAGTCATATTATCCTTCTTTCTGTTCTTTTTTCACCAATGACAATCCAAGCATCAAAGCCAAGACAGCAAAGATACCAACCGAAACTGTGAGGATACCGCCATTCTTAGCTAGCACTCCCAGGAAAATACCAGAAAGACCAAAGTCTGCATCTGAGAAAGTTGAACCAGCAAAACCAAGGTCTCCCAAAACAGGAAGTAAGAATACAGGTAAGAAACTAATGAGAACCCCTTGCATAAAAGCACCACAAACTGCGCCACGAACACCACCTGACGCATTTCCCATGACCCCTGCAGTTGCTCCACAGAAGAAGTGTGGTACGACACCTGGAAGGATAACGACACCGCCAGTCAAGGCAAGAATAATCATGCTGACAATACCACCTGCAAAACTAGAGATAAAGCCAATCAACACGGCGTTTGGTGCATAAGGATAAACAACTGGACAGTCTAGGGCTGGTTTGGAATTCGGAACCAACTTCTCTGAAATTCCTTTGAAGGCTGGAACAATTTCCGCTAAAATTAAGCGTACACCAGATAAGATAACAAAAACACCTGCTGCAAAAGTTCCACCTAGGGTCAAGGCGTAAATCATGCTGTTAGTACCACCACTAAGGTTTTCCTTAATATAATCACCGCCTGCAAACAAAGCCACAATCATGTAAATCAAGGACATAGAAATGGCAATGCTGACAGTTGAATCACGCAAGAATGCCAAACCTTTAGGGAAATTAATATCCTCAGTAGACTTAGACTTATCACCGACCAAACCGCCTACTACACCACTCAACCAGTAACCAAGTGCACTGAAGTGACCTAGGGCGACATGATCATTTCCTGTCAATTGAATCATGTATTTTTGAACGAAGGCTGGGGAGAGTGTCATAATCAGACCTAAAGCCAACCCACCCATCACAATTAGGCCGACAGAAGTGAATCCTGCAACACTCATGATAACTGCAATCATACAGGCCATATATAGTGTGTGGTGTCCTGTCAAGAAAATATATTTAAAGCGTGTAAAGCGGGCAATAGCAATATTGAAGACCATTCCAAGCAACATAATCAAGGATGTAGCAGTTCCATACTTATCCAAAGCCATCGCTACAATAGCTTCATTATTTGGAACAACCCCTTTCAAGTTGAAAGCTTGTTCAAACATTTGACCAAATGGCTCAAGCGAGCCAACAATAATATTCGCTCCGCCACCAACAACAATAAAACCAACAAAAGTTTTCAAGCCCCCCTTAACTAAATCTGCTGCAGGCTTTTTCTGTAAGGCTAAACCTAGAATAGCAATGAGAGCAACCAGAATTGCCGGAGTTTTAGCAATATCAATGAGAAAATCCAATATCATTTTCTGTCTCCTTTATAATTTTATCTTTGCGGGTCATCCCCTGTGTATACGATTTAAACCAAACCTTTTTCTTGGCAGATAGCCGTGACAAGTTCCCTCAACTCATTCATATCAATAATACTATTCAATATTCGAACATCTCCTAAATGAGTTGCAGAATCAGCCAGGTCACGTCCGACAATCCACACATCTGCTTCACTCGGATTGGCACCACCTAGATCATAATGCTCCACATGAACATCTGATACACCTAAATCTCGCAAAATGGATTCAATATTCATTTGAACCATAAAGCTAGAGCCTAAACCTGAACCACAGGCTGTTCCAATTCGTAACATATTACTGTTCCTCCTTTAATAAATGTTGTACGTCGGCGAATTCTTTGGTGCCGACAAGTTGTTGAATATTTTCTTCTTCTCGCAAAATTTTTGTCAAATGCGAGAGTGCTCTGAGATGGGTTTGATTATCCACGGCTGCAATACAAATGAACAGCCGAATTTCATGACTAGGGTCATCCAATAGATAAACTGGCTTATCCAATACCAACATTGACATCCCTACCTCATTAACCCCATCTTCTGGTCGTGCATGTGGAATCGCAATTCCTTTACCTAGGTCAATAAAAGGACCAAACTCTTCTACCTTCGCTATCATAGCATCAATATATCGAGTTTCTATAGCTCCTTTATCTACCAGAGGTCGTGCAGCCAGGGCAACTGCTTTTTGCCAGTCTAAAACTTCCTCAGACCATTGAAAGGTCTCTTTTGTAATCAATTCTTCTAACATAGGACTCCTTCCCCTTTGCTCATGGGAGCGTTGATTGAGAAACTGCACCAATTCATATTTTAAAGCCTGCTCCTGATGAATGGTTGCATGTTTCCCAACAAGTGATAATAACTGCTCAATCTCAATCGGAAAATAAGCCGCATTTGGGAAATGCTGATTAACCAAATGAAATAATTCTTTTTTATGATTAGAGGTCATCAGCTGGGATACCAAGAAAAATGGTAGCTCTATATTCAGCTTGATAGTTCCAAATACCATGTCATAGTCTGTCATGTCTAGCATCTTCCAATCCTGTAAGGAATGGGTATCGGCAAAATAGATATTAGGAAATAGTTGCCGTAGATTTTCTTTTACAATCAGCGAAGAGCTCACTCCATTTGGGCAAACAACCAAGGCCCGATAACGATATGAACGTTGTTGACCTGCTTCGATGTAGCCACCAAAGTGGATGACAAAATAAGATACCTCACTATCTGGTATAGTAAAACCTAGATGCTCTTCCAAAGGTCGCAAAGCTTTTTTTACAAGATAGAACAAGTCGGCATGCTCTTCTTTGATGGTTTCAGTATATGAATTGACATTTACCAAACGAGATGTTAAACGGTAGTAAGCAGGAATTAGGTGACGTTGCAAACCTTCAATCATTTCCGAGCGATGTTCAAAAATAATTAAGGACAAACGTTCCATCTCTTCCACTATTTCTACAGTCAAGTGGTAAAATAGATCATCCTTTTCTCCGCTCTCACCTTCTAAGCATCCTTGCAGTAAATGTGACAGATACTCTTGTGTCGCAGCATTTAATTCTAATGTGCTAGTACTTTTTAAACGTAATAATTTCCAAAGGCGTTGCAGAAAATCTTTTACAAACCCTCCCTTTCCTTCAAAATTCCAGTTAATACGGTTGCCAACACGCGCCTGACGGATAAATAAAAATATCAAAAAATACAAATATTCATCCAATCTCTCTTCTAAAGCTGAGACTTTATAATAATTGCAAGCTTGTTGACTCACTATTTTCAATTCTTCAATAGGATTTTCCTCACCCCAAGATTTAAGAATATAATCCAAAGCCCACACACCAATCGAAGACTGCAAACAATTACTGAGTGCATAAAGCGCCAAGCGATGTTTATCTTCTTCTCGACCAATTAGATGATAGCCTTTCGCCCTCGTATATTCCAATCGTACTTGAAAGTCCAAGCAAAGTTCCTTTACATTCTTAATATCCGTCAATGTTGTGTTACGGCTCACACTCAATAATTCTTGGTAGTGAACGTTTGATACAAATTCTTTTCGGATAAAGGTATAAAGATAGATAAGAAGCTGTCTTTCTTCTTGCGAAAGATAGATCTGGCGATTGCGAAAGAGCGAAAATACACTTTCTTTTTGATTGTAAAGCTCCGTAGAAATAACAAACTCGCTATCTTTGTATTGTATCTGCGGGAAGGAATGTTCTTGCAACAATTGATTGACTAGTTCCAAATTAGAATGTAGCTGCTCCTTTTCAATTCCTGTTTGAATACTAAGTTCGTACAAACTTTCTTTTCGAGTCGCAAACAATTCCATCAGAATCGCCATGGTACGATTATCAACCATATTTTCCTCCTTGTCTTAATTGTATCCCTTTTCATTTCTGATTTCTAGAGTCTTTGAGCCCAATTAATATAATGAAAAATAAAAATTCAATTGTGCTCACTACTTAAACTAAAAAAGATTGGTTCCCACCAATCTTTTTATATCACATATCATTTTCCAGTTTTTAGCTCGGGCTGAAACAGTCTATCCCCAGGCTGTTTCACTCCCCCGGACCTTTATTCGCTCTCTTGTTTTCAAGCTCATGATAAAAAGGTCCCCCGGACCTTTTTATTTCCCAAATAAACGTGCAAAGAAGCCTTTAGCTTGCACTTCTTCTGCCTGTGCTTTAACTTCGTCCAATTCCAACTTGAGAACTTCCTTATCGGCCATAGCTTTTAGTGTCAATTGCTGTTGCTGATCCAACTGTTTATCCTTCTCAGCAATCTGCACATCTTTAACCTTGAGTTGTTCATCTTTTTCGGCAAGTTGCTTATCTTTAGCTTTTAATTGACTATATAAGCGAATGATTTCAGCATTTTTCTCGTCAACTAAAATTTCCATCAATTCACGATGCTTGACTTCATCACTAATCGGCTCATCTTCAAAAATGGTTGTTTTGTAGATTTCCTCCAACTTAATCAAGCCAGCACGATTTACAACGGTCACACCCTTGTCATTTTTATCTACAAATTCTTCAGGAAGTGATTTGACACGATTATTCATAGCCTGCCGGCTCACTCCTAAAATTTCAGCTAACTCACTGACTGTTTTTTCGATTCCCATAATATCCTCGGTACTTACATTTCTCATAGTTTGTATCATTAAAATATTACCACAGAACCCTATCCCTGTCAAATCTAGGGGAATTTTCTTACCAAGCATTAGTGAATAATCACAAACCTCAAAAGCATCTTATCTCAATGCAATGTTATGCAGAAACGAAATATACATTCTATCTAATAAAACCATTTTTAGCACTCACTTGCTTGAACCAATATCCAGATTTTTTGACAGTACGCTTCTGAGTTTGAAGGTCAAGCGAGACCAAACCGTATCGGTTCTTATAGGTATTTAACCAAGACCAGCAGTCAATAAAGGTCCAGACCATATAGCCCTTACAGTTCGCCCCTTCATCAATACCTCGATGGAGCTGAATCAAATGGTCTTCCATGAAGTGAATCCGATAGTCATCCTGAATCATGCCATTTTCTTCAAAAACACCCTCCCCTTCGACTCCCATGCCGTTCTCAGTTACCAACCATTCGATATTTCCATAGTTTTCCTGGATATTTTTAGCAATATCGTACAGCCCTTCTTCGTAAATTTCCCAGCCTCTATGGGGATTGATTTTCTTGTCAGGCTTATCATAAGGCTGGAAATATTGGGATAGGAAAGTAGGCTCTCCGTTCCATCCATCTTCTGAAGGAGCCTGCACGCGCAGGGGCTGGTAATAATTCACCCCCAGGAAGTCAACCCTATTTTCTTTGATAATGGTCAATTCCTCCTCTGTGGTTTCTGGACGTAAACCGTGTTTTTCAAGAATGTCAACCAGCTCCCTCGGGTATTGTCCCAAAACGGATGGATCCAAAAAGCTTCTCGTTTGAAATAGCTCAGCAATCCGTGCTGCCTGTAAATCTTCTGGACTCTGACTTCTTGGATAGGCAGGAGTAAGATTGAGAACAATGGAAATTTTGTGGTCTGGGTGTAGTTGGTGACAGGCCCGAACTGCCAAAGAACTGGCTAATTGCGTATGATACGCTACGACCACAGCTGCCTTTGCATCCACCTTGCAAGGATAATGATAGCTTCCTAGATAGCCACATTCTACTGGAACAATGGGTTCATTAAAGGTAATCCAATGATCCACCAAATCCCCAAAGAGGCTGAAACACTGGCGAGCATAAGCCTCATAGGCCCAGACAATCTCCTTATTTTCCCAGCCCCCTTTTTCCTGTAAGACATAAGGCAAATCGAAATGATAAAGATTGACCAAAAGCTTTATCCCACGCTCTCGAATACCTGCAAATACAGCCCTATAAAACTCCACAGCTTGCGGATTGACCTCGCCTATCCCTTCCGGAATCAGACGTGACCACTGTATAGAGGTGCGAAAAATACTATGACATGTTTCCACCAACAAATCCAAATCTGACTGGAAATGTTCATAGAAAGTCGATGTTTGTTCCGGTCCTATTTGCTGGTGAAAGAGCTCAGGTTCCTGACTGTACCAGTAATCCCAGTTATTCCACCCCTTTCCATCACCAGCTACACTTCCTTCACTTTGAGGCCCTGAAGTGGAGGATCCCCACAAAAAACCTTCTGGAAAACGATACTCTCTTTGCTCAGTTACCATTCTTCTACCTACTTTCTTTCATGCTACAGACGGAGTTGTTAGAACCTGGTTTCACAATGCAGTTTCCACAAAATTACTTTGCTTGTACATACAGGCTCCTGATAAAAACTAATTTCCCTTAGTTTAAGTATACTCCCCTAACCCGTCAATGGTCTTCCGCAATCTCAAGGAAAAACTCCACAAATCATAGCAAAGACTCAAACTACTTTCTTGATGAAAATATGATACAATAAAGGCATGAATACAGTAGATACCATTATTATCGGAGCGGGGCCTGCTGGCATGATGGCCGCCATTTCTTCTAGTTTTTATGGCAAGAAGACCCTGCTTCTCGAAAAAAACAAGCGTTTGGGCAAGAAACTATCTGGCACAGGCGGCGGACGTTGCAATGTGACCAACAACGGCACACTGGAAGACTTGCTGGCAGGCATTCCTGGCAATGGCCGCTTTCTGTACAGCGTCTTTTCTCAGTTTGACAACCATGACATCATGAATTTCTTTCAGGAAAACGGGGTCAAGCTCAAGGTGGAGGACCACGGCCGTGTCTTTCCAACCACCGACCGCTCCCAGACCATTATCAAGTGCCTGGAGATGAAAATGTTGGAAAATGGCGTGGACATCCGTACAGGAACTGAGGTGGTGTCCGTCCGCAAGATGGATGACCTCTTCCATGTCAAGACCAGCGAGGAAGTCTTTACAGCTCCCCAGCTGATTGTCACCACCGGTGGCAAGACCTATCCTTCCACCGGATCGACTGGTTTTGGACACGACATTGCCCGCCACTTCAAGCTGGAAGTCACGGAGATTGAAGCCGCTGAAAGCCCCGTCCTGACCGACTTCCCCCACAAGAAGCTCCAAGGAATTTCCCTGGACGACGTCACCCTGACCTACGGCAAGCACGTCATCACCCACGACCTGCTCTTTACCCACTTTGGCCTGTCGGGACCCGCTGCTCTTCGCTTGTCCAGTTTTGTCAAAGGCGGCGAAACCGCATTTCTCGATGTATTGCCGACCCATTCTGACCAAGACCTGTTTGAACATTTAGAAAAGAACAGGGAAAAATCCGTTAAGAATACCCTTTCTGAACTCATGCCAGACCGTCTAGCAGACTTTTTCGCTGAAAACTACGATAGCAAGGTCAAGCAAGTTTCCCAAAAAGACCTGACTGAACTGGTCACCCTCCTCAAAGTCTTACCTATCAAGATTACAGGCAAGATGTCCCTGGCCAAGTCCTTTGTGACCAAGGGAGGCGTTGACCTCAAGGAAATCAATCCCAAAACCTTAGAAAGCAAGAAGGTGCCTGGTCTCCACTTTGCTGGTGAGGTCTTGGACATCAACGCCCACACCGGTGGCTTTAACATTACCTACTGCCTTGCGACTGGCTGGGTGGCTGGTAGTTCCTACTCTTCATAAATCAAACTCAGACGTTGTTGACTTGATTTGATGAGTGTAAAGCTCCAGTGGAGCTTTACAGCCTGCTACACGAAAATAAAAGGTACAGCGTTCTATCTACATCTAATGGCACGAACTTTGTTCCCCTATCTCCAACCTCCAAAGGTTCCCCGAACCTTTTTGTAGCGAACTTTGTTCGCCTTATCTCCAACCTCCAAAGGTTCCCCGAACCTTTGGAGCTAGTCTGAGTTCGATTTTCTTTGAGTAGTACACTACTAATTATTTAATGACTGAAAAATTCAAGCAAAAACTGCTTGAATTTTTTTGTTTTTTATTGTATGATAAAACCATAACAATATAACAAAGGAGATTGGCTATGCAACTGAAACTGTCTTCTATTTCTAAAAAATTTGATCACAAGAGTATTCTGGAGGATGCCAGTTTTCAATTTGAACAAGGCAAGATTTACGGCTTGCTAGGACGGAACGGGGCTGGTAAGACAACCTTGTTTAACTGCATTGCCCGTAATCTGACCTTGGATAATGGCTCGATTCAGTTTGTGAAAGGCGAAGAAACTCTTGACTACGATAATACGGACATCGGCTTTACCCAGACCTATCCACAACTACCTGCCTTTATGACAGCCTATGAGTTTGTCCGCTTCTATATGGACATTCATAAGGATAAACTCAAATCTCCTCGCAGTCCAGAAGAATGGCTAAACTTGGTCGGTATTGGAGAAGAAGACCAGCACCGTCTGCTCAAGGATTTTTCCCATGGTATGCAGAACAAGGTCCAGCTACTCCTGTCCCTGATTGTCCAGCCACCTGTCCTTCTCTTAGATGAGCCGCTGACTTCCTTTGACCCTGTGGCTGCCCACGAGTTCAAACAGCTGATTCGGGAGGCTAAAAAGGATTCCGTTATTATCTTTTCAACCCATATCTTACAACTGGCTCAAGACCTCTGTGACGAGATTGTTTTGCTCCATCACCAAGAATTGCAAGCAGTTCCGAGCGACAAACTCCATGATCCTGACTTCGAACAGGAAGTAGTTGCCTTGCTGACAGCAGATTAGGAGAAACCTATGAAAACAATATTACGTTATTCTTGGTATCAGGAAAAATATAACCTCCATCGGTCAGTCAATGGATTCTTCTACTATCTTCGGAAACTGCCGCTTGTGGGAAAGTGCATTCCAGAGAGTATTTTCAAGTCTTACAGCTTTAAGTCTAGTCTCTTTTTGGTCCTGCACATCTTATCCATCCCCAGTCGCTTCCTGATCAAGGGCTTCTGGTTGCTCTTTCATTTCTACCATGCTTCTTTCTGGATGAATATGCTAGTCAATGGGGAGCTGACCTTTTGGAAAATTCTCCCAAACACTTGGCTCCTTGGCTTTATGTTCTGGCTTTTGTTTGTCGGACTAAGCTATCGTTTGGGGAAGAGCTTAGACCCTGTTATCTCTAAAGCAGATCGAGAATTTATGCAGAATTTCAGCCTGTCACAATCCAGCTTTCTTCAAAGCCAACTTTTTATCGAGCCTATCCTGACCACTATTTACTACCTGCCAGCCTCAACCATTTTTTGCATGATAACCAAGGAGTGGTTAGTTTTTCCTATTGGTTTGATGACAGTGCTGGCAGGTCATCTAGCTGGCCATGCCCTCAATCGTCTGCTCTTTGAACGTCGTATCTTTTCCCGTCGCAATTCGTGGCATGCTTGGCTATGGATCGCGTTTGTTTTTGTTTTATATGTTTTGGCTATTGTCTTCCGTAATCAGCTCTCCTCAGGCATGCTAGTCCCTATCCTGCTTGTCCAACCATTTCTGATTTGGTTTAGCTATGGTTATTTGAAGCAACAAACCAACCACCTAGACTATCTTTCCTACTGTATGGACGAGTCCTTGCAAATGGATAAGAAACTTTTTGAGATGACCAAGGGAAATGAATACACTCGCCAGGGTTTGCAGATGCAGGCAAAACTCAATGCGAAAACAGGAAAGGACCTGTCCCACCTGTCTGGCATGACCTACTTAAATGCTCTGCTATTTGACCGCTACAAAAAAGTCCTCTATAAGAAGGTGCAGAACTGGGTCTTGGCAGTAGTCGTGATTCTGGCAGCCCTGGAGGGGATTCGTTACTTTTTAGATCCGTTTACCTTTACGGAAGCCTACTTGCTCCAATTCCTACCGCTTTCCTTCATGATTATGTACGTAGCTTCGTCGGGCAAGGTGGTGGCTCAGATGGTCTTTGTTAACTGCGATATTTCCATGCTTCACTATCCCTTCTATCGAGAAGCCAAGACTATTATCGCTGGTTTTAACTACCGATTTTTGCAGACCTGCAAGCTCAATCTCATCTTTGCGACCAGCCTCTTTTTGGCTATCATGGTGCTGGGGCGGTTTGCCTTTAGTTTGGAAACCATTCTACTAACTGCCCTGCTCCTCATCAGTCTGACCGCTCTCTTTTCCTTCCACGATCTCTTTATCTACTATATCCTCCAGCCTTTTACCAATGACATGGATGTGGTCAATCCCCTCTATAAATTTCTTAGCGGTGCTCTCTACTGGGTGGCCTATCTCAACACCCGAATCAATGTAGGTAGCCACACCTATATCCTGCTGGTTTCCCTAGCTATGATTGCCTATGTTAGCATCGGTTACTGGATTTTATTGAAAAAAGCTCCGCAGACTTTTAGATTAAAAGCATGAAAAACAGCCTCTCGCAAGAGAAGGCTGTTTTTTAGGTATGACGAGCATGTCGTATCAAAAAAATCCAAAGTCGAATGACTTTGGATTTTGGGGGTTCGATAGATAATAACTGATACCTACCAATCATAGCGAGGGAATTTCCTTGCTATGAAAGAGTATCATACTACTATCTTCTAGGAAAATTGCGGCTTCCAAAAGAGTTCTGAGGAAGAGCTTATCTTAAGCTTCTTCGTCTCTTCTTCTCTTTGCTGCAAGAAGTGCTAATCCGAGTCCAAGAGCTACTAATCCGAGTGAAGTTGCTGAATTTGCTTCCTCACCAGTATTCGGTAATTGCTTAGCTTTCTTCTCAACATTATTAGCATTTGTAGTAACTGATTTAACTTTCACTCCTGCTGCAGAATTATTTTCGTCTACTGCTACAACTTCAGCTTCTGCTGAATCAGAACTATTTCCAACCTCGTCTTTAGAGTATGCTGTAACAACTGTACCTGGCTTAATAACAGAACCTGGAACGATTACTTGCCCAGTCACAGGGTCCACAATCACCACTGTATTACTTGCTGTCCATAAACCATCCGTACCTTTCGTAACAACTACAGTTTGCGACTTACCATTGTTATCTACGTATGAAACAACAAGCTCAACAGCTTTTTCAGACGGTACAATCACAATATTACCTTTGCCATCATTTGCGACCGTAGGAGCAGTTTTATCTGCCTGCTTCACAACTTCTACTGGTGATAGCAAATCAATAGTTCCATCTGGATATTTAATTGTCACTGAAGCATCTTTAGAAACATTAATCTCTGTTCCTTATGGGAGGTTATTGTTCTCTTTAAGGAATGCCTTGATACGAGCAATTTCTTTTTCAGTCAAGTTATTTGGATCAACCACTGGTGTTACTTTCGCAGCTGGTTTAATTAGAGCTGCCATTGGAAGTTTGATTTTTTCCAACTCTTGATAAGTTCTAACACCATTGATTAAAACAATCGCTTCCTCAACAGCTTTATCAATTTCAGATTTAGCCGCTTCCTTAGCTGCATCTGTCAAGTTCGGATTGGAGTCAATGACTGACTTAGCGGATTCTGCCTCTTTAGCAATCTTGTTCTTAGCATCTTGTTTCGCGGCATCAAGAATGTCTTTGGCGATGGCGCCTACGCCTTTGTCCTCTGCCGATTGCGCTTCGACTGGACTTGTTGAAGCATCAATTGCATCTGTCGCAGCTTTAGCATCTGCATCTACCGCTTTCTTAGCTGATTCCTTCTCTGCATCTGTCAAGTTTGGATTCGCGTCAATGGCTGACTTAGCAGCGTCGGATTCTTTAGCAATCTTATTCTTAGCATCTTGTTTCGCTGCGTCAAGAACATCTTCTGCAATGGCTGCAACACCTGCATCCTCTTCTTTTTGAACATCTGCTGGGCTGGTTGCAGCTGAAATTGCGTCGTTAGCTTTGGCTACTTCTGCATCTACCGCATCGGTGAAGGTTTTCTTCTCTGCGTCTGTCAAGTTTGGATTGGAGCCAATTGCTTCTTTAGCAGCGGCTGCATCTTTAGCAATCTTATTCTTCGCATCTTGTTTAGCGGCGTCAAGAACATCTTCTGCAATGGCTGCAACACCTGCATCCTCTTCTTTTTGAACATCTGCTGGGCTGGTTGCAGCTGAAATTGCGTCGTTAGCTTTGGCTACTTCTGCATCTACCGCATCGGTGAAGGTTTTCTTCTCTGCGTCTGTCAAGTTTGGATTGCTTGCAATTGCTTCTTTAGCAGCGGCTGCATCTTTAGCAATCTTGTTCTTAGCATCTTGTTTAGTAGCTTCAAGCTCACCATCTTTCACAAGTATAGTCAACCTATCAATCGCAGCTTTATCTGCAATTTTCTGTGTTTCTTTAGCTTTTTCAAGATCTGCTAGGGCTTGAGCTTTTTCTGCTTCTTGCGTAGCCTTATCTGCATTGTCACGAATGGTTGCTAAAGTTTTTGCCACAGCGTCAGTTAGCTTTTTAATTTCCGCTTGCTTATCTTCATCTGACAAGTTTGGATTGTCCTCGATAGCTTTGCGCGTATCTTCTGCAAGTTTCTCTACTATTTTAGTAGCTTCTTCTTCTTCTGTTCGGATTGCTTCCTTAGCTAATTCTTTATCCTTAGCCAATTCAACTGCATCTCTAGCTTCTTTACCTGTGTCTGTCAAGCTCTTTTCGCCAGCAAGTTCCGCCGCTTTCGCTTTTTCTGTAGTAGTAGCTTCATGAATCTCATTTGTTGCTACCCTAGCTGCGTCTTCAAGCTCTGCTTTTCCTTTATCTACAACATCTTGAAGAGCCTTCTTAGCGATTGCTTTCTCCTCATTAGTCATAGTTGACGCATCGATAGCTTTTTCTGCTTCTGCTTGCTTATCTTCGAGCTTCTTGATTTCATCTGCCAACTTAGCAGCAATGACACCTTTAGCATCTGCCTTGGCAGTAATCAAATTGATAGCTGCTACACCTTTGTCCTCTTCTACTTGAACTGCATCTGGAGTTGATGCTTTATCAATAGCGGCTGTTGCTACCTTAGCCGCCTCTTCCACTGCATTCTTAGCTGATTCCTTCTCATCTGGAGTCAAGTTTGGATTGTCGTCAATCGCTTTCTTAGCTGATTCTGCTTCTTTGGCAATCTTGTTCTTAGCATCTTTCTGAGTAGCTTTAAACTCTTCTGCATCAATAGCCTTCACTCCATCGCTTGTCGCTGTGTCAACTTCGGTTGGAGTTGACGCCTTATCAATAGCGTCTGTCGCCACCTTAACCGCGTCTTCTACTGCCTTCTTAGCTACATCTTTCTCTTCTGGAGTCAAATTCGGATTTGCTTCAATGCCTTTCTTCGCACCGTCTGCTGCTGCTTGAAGTTCTACTTTGGCAAGATCTTTGTCAGCCTTATCCTCCACTGCTTGAACTGTTTCTGGGGTAGGCTTCGACAAAATGTCAGATTCAGCATTATTAACAAGCTCTTCTACCTTAGCAATAGCTTTCGCTTTCTCTTCCGGAGTTAAGTTTGGATTAGCATCAATAGCTGCCTTAGTTTCTTCGCTATCTTTTTCAAGCTTATTCAAAGCATCAAGTTGGGCTGCGTTAATAACATCTTCATTGTATGCAATTTCCGCTTCGTCAATTGCTGCCGTAATTTCAGCAGTATTTTCAGCATTATTGATTTTCTCAACTGCAACTTCTTTAGATTCTTTAATATCATCAAAGTATGCTTTTTTCTCTTCTTCTAACAAGTTTGGATTATTGTTAACTTTTTCCAATGCCTCGAATGCTTTGTTTTCAACTTCTGCTTTTGCCAGTTCTTTTTCCTTCGCCTGGTTAATAGCTTTTTCGCCTACTGCTTCTGCACTGTCCAGATTAATCTCACCATTAGTCTTAGCATCATTGATTTCTGAGGCCGTCGTAGCTTTATCAATTTTTTCTTTTGCTTCTGTCGCCTTGTTGTCTAATTCTTTCAAAGCATCCCCAGCAGCTGCAGCAACGGCATCCTTAGCAGCCTGTCTCTGTTCTGCTCTCAAGGAAATGTCATCATCAATTTTAGAAAACGCTTCATCCCGTTTTGCTTCGATAGCTTTTTTATGTTCAGCTAATTTTGTGTCGATTTCTGCTTTTGCTTCATTCCGTGTATCTGCCAAGTTTGTGGTAGCATTCTTAATAATGTCTGTCGCACCATCAACATTGACACCACCGGCACTGTAGTCAACTGACACAGTACCATCTGAGTTAACTGTAAATGCTGAATCTGGCAAGCCCTTCAATCTTTCGTTGTCTGCGTTGTCTTTCTTGATTTGAGCAATAACTGCGGCTTTTTCTTCTGGCGTTAAGTTAGCTGGATTTTCAACAGAAACTGGTGTTGACACCGTAGCATGTTTTACGAAGGTAACTTTTACAGATGTCAAACCTACATTTTCTGGTTTATTTCCATCAACAAGTTTCCCCTCTGGACCAAAAGGATAGTTATCTTCTCCAACACGAAGCTTATAAGTGCCGGTACCTTCTGTAGCAGGTCCGGTACCTGTAATCTTAACGTTAAACTTAGTTGAAGATTGACCGTCATCTCCTTGGTTTGCAGTTGCTCCCGTAGGATCCAGTTCTGAAGTAATCTTAGTGTTTGTACCTAAGTCTGATGATACAAGAGAACCTGACTCTCCATCTTTCAAAATTGAGAGAGTTCCATTTAGTTTGCCGGTATTAAGGAAGGCGTTATCCGTACCTGGGACGCTAACCGTATACTCTTCACCAACAAAACGGATGTACTCTGATTTAGGTGTCATGACTGGTGCTTTAGTATCTATGAATAAGATGGTGTAATCTAATTCGAGAGTTTTAGCCTCTGTGGCATTCGCCTTATCTTTTGTCTCAACAGCTTTGTAAGTGAAGCCATAAGTAAGATTATTTGATCCTGTATAAGTGGCTACCCCACTGTTTGCACCGCCAGTTTTTGGTTGAATATATCCAACAATTCCTTCTTTGGCGCCATCTCCATCAGTATCAGTTGTCGCCACTGCATCATTTCTTACAAATTCCAAGTTACGTTTAGCAAGCTCATCTGCTACACCATCTTTCAAATTGAAGTTTTCAATACTGAAATCGGATGGAATATCCTTCAATATAACTGCTGCCTTTTCTCCAGCTTGACCAATTTGCATTATAGCATGAATTGGGGCTTGGTTGTCTGTATACTTCCGAATTTCAGCATCCTTCGCTGTGTCCAACTTATAGGCATTTACAGGAATCCAGTTGTAGATAGTTTGACCGTAAACATTGGTTGTTTTTACTCGAACTTCGTATTTACCTTCAGTTGGGAAATCAGATAGATTTGTTTTCTCTACTGTTTCTGTTTTTGTGCCATCAGAATTTACGGTACGATAACCTGCAATTGAATGTTTGTAGTTGCTAGAATCAATTACAAGAGCGCTATTTGAAGTTGTTTTAGCAGACTTATCGACAACCAACTTATCAAAAATAGCCTGTTCCGTCAAGTTTGATACTGCTAGAGGTTTATCATCTACTGGCTTGACTGTATATGCAACCATATAGAACGGATTACTCTTAGTAGTATTACCAGTGGCATCCGTCACTTTAATCCGACGACCAGCTAGGTCTCCTGCTCCCCAAGGGAAACTTCCTGTTAGATAACCATCTTGTGTGAGAGTGGCTGACCCATTTGGACCATCTAAGTAAGATACTGGACCAGGTGAGGTGCCATTAGTAACAATTGAGTTTGGATCATCCAAGGTATAGCTTGCAATATCAGCTGGAACTTCGTATGAAATAGTTTGAATGTCGCTATCTGGATCTGTGATTGGAAAAGTTTTAGTTGCATCATTTCTGTTAAATGTTGGAGCAACATTTTGTTTACCATCTTCTGTCTCCGTAGTCCCTGCTACATTACCAAAAACGTATACAACACGATAAATCTTATTATCCGTTGCCTTACCATGAACATTCTGACCACTCGCATCTTTAGGAAGATCTCCAATAGTCGGAATAACTGGTGCTTGGTTTGTTACACTAGCATTCAGCGCCTCCGGCAAGATTTCAGCTGCACGGTTTTCCATGTCCGTGCGAACTGCTTCGATTGGTTCCTTGGGTTCTTCTTCCGTTTTAGTCTCATTTCCAAGGTCTTGGTTAGCTGGTGCTACAGCTGTCTCTGCTTCTGTCACTGTGTTAGCATGAACAACAGGGCTGTTTGCGATTGCTCCTCCCAAAATAACGTTTGCAATGACTGCCGAAGCTAGACCAAAGCTAAATTTACGAAAAGAAAAACGTTGTTCTTTTCTGAACATATCTTTATAAGACATGATATCCTCCTATATTTTACTGGCGAATGCCATCATTTCTGGTTCCTGTAACACCATGTACAAAAACACACCTCCTGCTTTAAAAACTTAGCAGAAGGATACCCAGTAGATTATTTATTTTAAAGTAGACAGAATGTTTTCATCCAGAGTATATAAAATTTCTACTTGAATACCGTCACCATTATACTCCTTATGCCTCAAAGATACAAGAAAAAATCTGTTATTTTTGAGGTTTTTTTGAAAAATTTACTGAAAATCTATCATATTTATATAAAGGAAGACAAATATCGTGTAAACAGCCTACTTAAAAAGACAATTCAATTACATTTTAAACAAAACTAACTAGTTTTAAGTTGTTCAACGGTACTAAAAACCGAACGACAAAAAGCCCTGCGGCACTGCGATTTACTTCTCAAAAATTGTTTGAAATAGGAAATGATGTCTTTCCCACTCACATTTCTCTTACCAAATCCCCAAAATCGCTTGCCAGACCAGTGTCAACACCGTCACTCCCAGCCAGCAAACCAGACCAACCATGAGAGCCGCTCTGCCATTTTTCACCAAGGCAAACACATTGGTCCGCAAACCAATCGCCACCATAGCCATACAAATGAAAAATTTAGAGAGGGACTTCAACGGAGCAAACCAATCTGCCCCTATACCAAATCCACCCGCTATCGTTGTGATTAGACTAGCTAAGATAAAATACAAGATAAAGGTCGGAAAACCTGCCAAGAGGGACTTCTTGTCTGCCTTGAGACCCTTTCCTCGGGTTTGCCAAATTGCTAAAACCGTTGTAATCGGGATAATGGCTAAAGTTCGTGTTAGCTTAACCGTCACTGCTGTATCTAAGGTCTGACTGCCTAGACCATATAAGCTATCCCAAGTCGAAGCCGCTGCTGTCACAGAGGAGGTGTCATTGACCGCCGTTCCGGCGAACATCCCAAAGGCCTGACCCGAATCAGTCGAAAACCCAAGCCAAGTTGCCAGACTAGGAAAGACCAAAGCCGCCAAGACATTGAAGAGAAAGATGACCGAGATTGCTTGTGCCACATCCTCATCATCTGCCTGAATAATGGGAGCAGTCGCCGCAATGGCAGAGCCTCCACAGATAGAGGTACCTACGCCAATCAAGGTTGCCAGATGAGATGAAATGGGCAAGATTTTCCACATCAGAAATGCCAAAATCAAAGCAAAACTAATGGTCGAAAGAATAATTGGAAGAGATTGACGCCCAACTGCCAAGACCGCTGATAAGTTTAATCCAAATCCCAAACAAATCACAGCATACTGTAAAATTTTCTTGGAAGTAAAGGTTAAGCCTGACTGAAATGCATTTTTACTTGAAAAATAGGGATACAGACCCATCCCAATTAGAAGGGCAAAAACAGGCCCACCTACAAGTGGAAATAAATGACCTAACCACTGACCCACCAAAGCCAAAAGGAAACAAAGTCCGACACCTTTGGCATTTTCTTTTACCATAAAAACCTCCTAAAATATCAAACGTAACAACGCGGTTGTAACAACGCCAACCAAGACTGCTAAAAGGATATTTTTTGTTTTCAAAACCACAAAAAATGTCGGAAGAATAGCTAAGCTTTCCACAGGGAGAAAACTTGGCAAGGAGCCAACTTTCTCATCCATAATACTGGAGAGGGTCAATGCAAAAATGATAGTGATTGGCAAAAAGCTGAGGAATTTCACCAACTTTGGAGGGAGAGATTTATTTTGCGTCAGGACAAAAGGCAGGACGCGTGGCACCCAGGTCACCAGGGCCGCCATTAGAATAATCAGTAAAATGTTAGTTTTTATCATCAATCATCACCCCCACAAAGCAACCTAGTAGTGTCGCCAAGAGCACTGCCACATAGGACGACACCATCATAGACAGACCGATATAGGCCAGACCGACTGCCAGCAGAATTAAGCCAATTTTTTTCAGCGGAATGGTCCGAACCATAGCCTCTAACTGACCTGCAAAAATACCGACAAACATAGCAACCAAGGCAAAGTCCAATCCAAACTGCTCAGGATTTGGAATGAGACCACCAATCAGATTGCCGAGAGTCGTGAATGTAACCCAAGAGGCATAGCTTGCAAAATTATTTCCGTACATCCATTCTGGAGTAATGGTATGATGCTCAATCTGCTTACGCAAAAGAACTGCATAGGATTCATCCGTCACAAAGGATCCTATCAAGATATTCGACCCTAAACGATTTCCTTGAAAAATAGTTGTCGCATGCAAGCACATCAGAAAATTACGCAGGTTGACAAAGAAAACGGTTACTGCAATGGATAACAAAGGCGCACCTGCAAAAATCATGGCACACATGACAAATTGAGCACTCCCGGCATAGATTAATAGGCTCATCAGCCCCATCTCCACAGTAGAAATGCCCGAATTAACCGATACGACTCCGCAGGCTAGACCAATACTGGCATAGCCCAATACAGTGGGAATGGCATCGCGCATCCCTTCACGAAAAGCATATTTCTTCATTCATTATCTCCCTTCCCCTCACTAATTGATTGAAGAATTATTCTCTCATTTTCTCACATTGCAACCCGTTTTTCAAGAATTCTTATATCTAATACTCAATGAAAATCAAAAGTAGCCTAGGAAACGAAGCCGAAGATAGAACTGGAGTTCATCAAGGCAAGTTGACAACGGATAATTTTGATTTTCGAAGAGTATAAGTAGAGGTCTTGCCCTTATTGATGTACTTTCTGCATAAAATAGACCCAGCCGATAGCTGGGCCTAGGAATAGGGATGCTACTGTTGTTTCTGAAGGACCATCAAACAAGAAGTAAAGTCCTTATTGTCTCCAACATGGTCCCCATGTCGAATCGACAAACCTGTATGCATTAATTGGCTACCAGTATAAACTTCTCCATCAAGGTGATAGACCGCTTCCTCTTCCAATCCCTGCAAATACAAGCGTTGATAGGAGAGATTAGCCGTTGTCAACCGACGATAATAACCCACGATGACTTGCTGACCATCCGAGGATTGGACCTGCCAAGCCGTTATTTCTCCATCGAATGGACTTTTCAGACGAGTGAAAATACCCTGTTGGAAAATCTTACGGTGAGTCTTGTAAAAGGCAATCTGCTCTTTCATCTCTTCCAACTCTTCTTGGCTACACTCAAACAAATCCAATTCATAGCCAAAACTTCCAAAGAATGCAACATTGGCACGTGTGTTTAGTGGAGTAGCACGCCCCAACTGCTGATTTGGACTAGCTGACACATGGCAACCCATACTATTCAAAGGATAGACCATGCTCGTTCCATATTGGATTTTCAAGCGTTCCATGGCGTCCGTGTCATCGCTGACCCAGGTTTGCGGTGCATAGTAGAGCATCCCTGGATCAAATCTAGCTCCACCACTTGAACAAGATTCGAATAAGACTGTCGGAAAAGCTGCTATCAGGCTATCATATAAACGGTAGAGATTGAGAATATAGCGATGGAAGGTCTCACCTTGTCGATCCGCCTCCCGTGTACATGTAAAGACCTCTGTCATATAGCGATTCATGTCCCACTTGATATAATCAATATCATGCTCAGCCAACAGCCGATGGAGTTGGTCATGAATATTTTGATAAACATCCTCCCTCGACAAATCCAGCGTATATTGGTGGCGTCCGTGCGATTGACTATGCTGAGGATGATGGAAAATCCAGTCTGGATGCGCTCGGTAAAGCTCGCTGTCCCTATTGACCATTTCAGGTTCGATCCAAAGTCCAAATTTCATTCCCATAGCATGAACTTGGTCAATAATCCCTGTCAAGCCACTTGGTAATTTCTCTCGGTTGACCGTCCAATCTCCCAAGCCTGCTCGGTCATGGTTTCGCTTGCCAAACCAACCATCATCCATGACAAAGAGTTCAACACCAAGACCTGCAGCCTCTTTGGCCAAGGAAAGAATTGTTTCCTCATCAAAATCAAAACTCATGGCTTCCCAGTTATTCAAGAGAACAGGTCGTTCTCTATCACGCCAATAGCCACGTACCAGATGTTTTTGGAAGAGGCGGTGATAGGTTTGGCTCATGCCATTCAAACCATGCTCGCTATAAACCATAACAACCTCAGGCGTCTGGAACTCTTCTCCCTTATCTAATGTCCAAGAAAAACGCTCAGGATGGATTCCCATACTCACTCTTGTTTTTTGGAAAGAACTCACATCCACCTGCGCCAAAAAGTTTCCGCTATAGACGAGCGAGAAGCCTAGTACCTCTCCCTGTTGCTCATCCGCAGTTGGGCGTTTCAAAGCCATAAAGGGATTGTGCTCCGCACTACTAGCCCCTTTGAGACTGTAAATAGACTGACAACCTTGATGAAGAGGCGATAGTTGCAGATGCCGCTCACGCCCCCAAGCCCCATCCAAATGCAACCAATCATAGTCCATATCAGGCAGACAAAGTGTCATACTCAAGGCACGGTTCAAACAGACAGATTTTTCTCCGAGTTGTTCAAAACGAGCAGAGCGAGTCACCGCTGGATAATCTCGAAAAATCGTATAAGACAAGACCAGCCGGGTCTGCGAATCTTCATCCAACAAATAAATATCCAAACTATCTGCCTGTCCCTCCTCATCCAGATAGAGATGAGGAAGACCCTTCAAAGCCGATCGCCCAGCATAAATCGCATGACCTTGATACACAAAGTGCGATAGACTGCTACCATCCTTCTGCACCAACTCAAAAGTCGGAGAAAAATAGTCCGTTGTACCATAACAAGCAAATTCAGGATTGGCATATTGGAGCGAAAAGAAACGGTCATCGTCTTCTACAAAGGAAGTCAAAGCACGATACTCATCTTCACGTACATACTGATAAGAAGCTGTTTCTGTTACACGCTTTCCATAATACAAACTACCAATATGACCATTAGGCAAGACCGTCAACACATAGCTAATAAACTCATTGTAAAGATGGAATTCCTTTGTCTTTTCATGAAAGATAATTCCCATTGTAGCCTCCTATAATTTTCCACCAGATGTCGCAATCCCTTGGATGAACTGCTTCTGGAATATCACATACAGTACCAACATCGGCCAAATAGCCAAAACACTTGCAGCCATGAGCTGAGGATAGTTAACAGCGTAAGCTCCCTGAATCTTAGAAAGTGCGCTAGATAGGGTAGCCTTGTCAGCCTCTGAGTTGATAATCAATGGCCACAGCAAATCCTTGAAAGCAAACAAAGCCGTAAAAATCGCTAAGGCAATCAAGCCAGACTTGGCCAATGGCAACATGACCTTAAAGAAGGTCTGCCCGATATTACAACCATCCAATTTCGCAGACTCCTCCAATTCTTTTGGAAGCCCCATGAAAAATTGACGGAGCAAGAATGTCCCAAAGGCACTGACAATTCCTGGGAATACCAGAGCAAAAATCGTATTGCGCATACCAAGTTGGTCAATCATCAAATACTGAGGAATGACGAATAACTGAGGTGGCACCATCATTTGAAAGAGGACCAGACCAAACAAGAAATTCCGCCCAGGAAACTCCAGTCGAGCAAAGGCATAAGCTGCCATAGCTGAAAACATAACCGAGCTAAAGATACGCCATAACATCATCAAAATGGTGTTCAGATAGAGTATCGGAAAATTATTAGTCCGAATAGCCTCCGTATAATTGCTCACCATCCAGTTACTTGGTAAAAAGTGGAAAGGATTCATCTGAGTGGATTCGGTTACCGTTTTAAAAGACGTCAACACCATCCAAACAAATGGGATCAGCATGCCCATTGCCACTAAAATCAAGAAGGCATGCATCCAGATTGTTGATTTAAAAGCTGATTGTTTCACATGAACCTCCTTAACGGTAATGCACCCATTTTTTCTGTACCTTCATCTGAACGAAAGTAATGACAAGAATAATCAATAACAACAACATGACAATGGTGGAGCCATAGCCCTTATCCGAATATTTAAAGGAATTATTGTAAAACAGATAAACCAGAGATACTGTCTTATCATAGGCAGGACTACGAACATCCTCCATCATATAGATAACATCAAAGACTTGCATGGATTGAATGACACTGGTTACCACAACAAAGAACAGGGTTGGTGAAACCAATGGCAGGGTAATGGAGAAAAATTGCTTGGCCGGACTAGCTCCATCAATGCGAGCTGCCTCATAAAAATCCGTTGGAATTTCTTGCAAACCAGCTAAAATTAAAATCATACTATAGCCAACCGTACTCCAAATTCCAATCAAAGCGATTGAGTATAGAGCAATCTTTGGATCTTCAATCCAGTTCACAGCACCCAGTCCCAAACGACGCAAGATATAGTTAATCAAGCCGAAGTCCGTATTGTAGAGCCATTTCCAAACCATGGTCACCGCGGCTGGTGCTGCCACCATAGGCAAGAAAAAAATGGTTCGATAAATATGCTTACCTTTAATCTTAGAATTAAGCAAAACTGCAAGCAACATGGCCAAGGCAACGGTAGCCGGAACAACTAGAATCGTATATTTCAAGGTATTCCATGTCGCCTGCCACACTTGCGCATCCCCTAACATGCGTTGGTAATTTGCCAAGCCGACAAAGATGTCACCTTTGCCGAAATCTCCACTCTTATGAAAACTCATCTTCATGGTTTGGAAAATAGGAATAATATTGAGCACGATTAATCCAATAATGGTCGGTGCTACCATTCCCCATCCCCAAATTGCCTCATTTAAACTTCCTTTTTTTCGGAACATCTTATCCCCATCCTTCTTCATTTTAATAAGAAGGTCCGGGGAAGAATCAACTTCCCAAGACCTCCTACCTATTTTTCAGTTGCTAATTCAGCATTCATCATATCAGCTGTTTCTTTGGCAGCTTCTTCAGTTGCTTTTTCTCCAAGATAAGCAGGTTTCAATAGCTCATAAGCCTTATCTTCCCACTTGATGGTTGTTTGTGAATATGGACGAATCTGTGCATAATCCACCATGTCAACATAATTCTTGATAGTAAAGTTTTTGTTTGAATCTACCCAAGTATCTGCCGCGCCTTTATAAGCCGAGATTGCCACACCAAGTGTTGCCTGCATTTCTTGTGCCTCTTTTGAGCTGAGGTATTCAACCCATTTCCAAGCAGCATCTGGATGTTTAGTGGTAGCAGCAATGGCATGACCCAATCCATTAAAGATGGTTGCACGAGTTCCATCTGGACCTTTTGGCAAAACAGCTACATCAGCATTTTCACGAATGTAGTCATTAGCAGTGAAACCAGATAAATTCCAAGAACCGAAGACGCTCATAGCCACTTGACCGTTTTGGAATGCTTCGGCCCGCTCTTTATCTACTGTAATAGCCGGTGAAATTTTTTCTTTGACAAAGCTAAAGTAGTAATCCAAAGCCTCAATGGTCTTAGGATCAGCATAGCCTGATTTCAAATCATCAGTAATAACCTTACCACCATTTTGATAGATAAAGTTGTAGTAGCCCTCTTGGTTACTCAAACCAGCACCGAAACCATACTGACTACCATCTGGCTTGGTCAATTTCTTCGCTACTTCTTTCAACTTATTCCAATCCCAAGTATCATCTGGATATGGAATGCCTGCTTCGTCAAATAATTTTTTATTGTACCAAAGACCGATTGTATCGAAATCTTTTGGAATAGCGTACTGCTTACCATTTATGTTGTAGATTTCATTCAAACCATCTGGGAAATTAGCTAGTTTGGCATCTTCACTCTTGGCTAAGTATTCATCCAATGGCAATAGCATTTCATTGGAACCATAGCGATAAATCTCATTTGAATGCATCCAGAAGGTATCAGGCAATGAACCACCTGTCGCACCAGCTTCTAACATGGTCCAGTAGGAATCCCAGTCCGATACTTGAATATTGATTTTAATATCTGGATTCTTTTTCTCAAACTCATCCGCAATCTTTCTCAAACCAGGCTCTTGACCAGAATCCCAAATAGCATAGGATATTTCTGTCTTTCCTGAACTACTTCCTCCCGTAGTTTTGCTAGACTCAGTCGAAGTAGAACACGCTGCCAGCAGGCCTGCAGCCGCAAGCAAGGTAACATAGCGACCAATTTTCTTCATGATAATACTCCTTTTCTTTTGTCGAATACGTCGACGAACTTTGTTATTTCTACTATAACTATAACATGTAAGCGCTTTATAATCAAATAGGAATATTTGACATATTCCATATGATTTTGGGATATTTTTTAATTTTTTCAAATAAAATGTCACATTTACATATAAATATGCTATACTAATTGTAAGCCTTTACACTTTTGGTATGGAGAATACGATGAAAATACAACCTGAATTTTACGTCTTTAATAACAGATCCTATGTAGATTTTTACCCCATCCAATTTGGCATGGAAGCCTGTAAGCCACTTCACTCATTCGGCCCAACTATGAAACAACACTACCTGTTTCACTACATCATCTCTGGTTCAGGTACTTTTTACGATACCTCCGACCAACGTGAATACCACCTAACCGCAGGACAGGGCTTCCTTATCTCCCCAGACGCCATCTGTAGCTACGAAGCAGACGAAAAGGACCCCTGGACCTATATCTGGCTTGAATTTGACGGTCTGAAAACTGAGCATTTTCTCAGACAGGCAGGGCTCTCGAAAGAACAACCTATCTTTTCACAACGAGAAATGCCCACCTCTAGCCCTGTCTACCATGAAATGAAACAAATTCTCGCGCTCCATCATCAAAAAAGCGCTCTAGTTCTCGGACACCTTTACCTCTTTATCTCCTGCCTCATTGACTGTTCGCTAACCAAAACAAGTAGCAAACACGATGAAAACAAGGAATTTTATATACGAGAAGCTATCAACTTCGTAGAACGAAATTATGAGAAAGCTATATCCGTCGATGATTTGGCACAAGTGTGCAACCTCAATCGCCACTACTTCAGTCGGCTATTCAAGGAGCAAATGAACATCTCACCTCAACAATTTATCATCCAATACCGACTCAGCGAAGCCTGCGAACTCTTAAAAAACACTACTAAGACACTACAGGAAATTGCTGAAGAAATCGGCTACTCCAACCAATTCAATTTTTCAACTGCTTTTAAAAGACATTACCAAATTTCTCCAAATCGCTGGCGAAAAATCCACAAATAAACCTCTTACGTATCCTTGACGTAAGAGGTTTTTATTCTATAAATTCTCAAAAGCCAGACTAGGCTTGGCATTGAGGTCCCAGCCAGCAAGGTTTTCCTTATTGTACTCACTGACCGCTGCTAAGGCAATCATACCTGCATTGTCACCGCAGAGGCGAAGCGGGGGAATGATAACCTCCACATCGGTAATTTCAGCAGCCAACCGCTCTCGCAAGCCCTGATTAGCTGCCACACCGCCCGCTACCACCAAGGTTTTGACAGGGTATTGCTCCAAGGCCTTCTTGGTCTTAGCCATGAGAATGTCCATAACACAGGCTTGGAAAGAGGCTGACAAGTCCGCATTGGACAAGGTCTCCCCTTTCTGCTGGGCATTGTGGTAGAGGTTGATAAAGGCGGATTTCAAACCAGAGAAAGAAAACTCCAAATTATCCTCTTTAATCATAGCCCGAGGGAAGTCATAAATGTCTTGCCCCTCATGTGCCAATTCGTCAATCACCCGACCAGCTGGATAGGGCAGGCCCATGACCCGACCCACCTTATCATAGGCTTCGCCGACCGCATCATCTCGCGTTTCACCGACAATCTTGTAGTCACCTGCCTCTGACACATAGACCAACTCCGTGTGCCCACCGCTGACCAAAAGAGCCAAGAGCGGAAACTCCAACTCCTTGACCGCCCGCGCCGCCATCAAATGCCCTGCCATGTGGTTGACAGGAATGAGCGGCAGACCGTTAGCCCAGGCAAAGGCCTTAGCAGCTGAAATCCCGACCAACAGGGCACCAACTAAGCCAGGCCCATAGGTCACAGCCACAGCCGTCAGGTCCTCTGCCGTCACTTCCGCCTCCAACAAGGCCTCCTCGATACAGGCCGTTATCACTTCCACATGGTGACGGCTGGCCACCTCGGGCACCACCCCACCAAACCGCTGGTGGCTGGCAATCTGGCTGGCAATGACGTTGGATAAAAGCTCCGCGTCATTTCGCAAAACAGCCACCGAGGTCTCGTCACAGGAGGTCTCGATCGCCAAAATCAATCTATCTTTCATCACGTTCTCTCTTCATTATCACCGCGTCCTCGACAGGATGGCGGTAGTAGTCTTTTCGTTTTCCTATTTTGGTAAAATGCTGGCGTGTATAGAGGGCCTGAGCTGCGC
Organism: Streptococcus suis S735; assembly: GCF_000294495.1. NCBI lineage: Bacteria > Bacillati > Bacillota > Bacilli > Lactobacillales > Streptococcaceae > Streptococcus > Streptococcus suis. The sequence continues at coordinate 146,157 of NC_018526.1, read as the reverse complement.
TATTGGACTCTCTCACTTCGAGGAAAATATCCCCATCCCAGTCCATCACAGCAGCCATCAGTTGACTGGCGATTCCCAGCCTCTGAAAATCAGTCTTGACAGCAATCTGCAAGATTTCCATCTCATCCAGCACCGTCTGCACAGCCAAAAATCCGACCAATTCCTGACCCTCATAGGCCAAATAATAATCCTCATACTGACTGGTCATGCTTGAAACAATCTGTTCCAAGGTCCAAGGTGACTGATCATAGACGGACTGCATAACTGCCAACACAGCCTCCGCCAGATTTTCCTGACCGTCGTAGTGTTTAATCTCTATCATACACGCTTGATATAACTTTCTGAGCCAACTTGGTTGTCCTTGAGCCAGTTTTCTTCTGCCTCTACATGCTTGAGATAGTTGGGCTCAAAGCTCGTCACATCTACTGCTGGCAAGTCTTGACCGATTACTGCTAGCTGATAGGCAGACGGCAGACTAGCTTGATACTGAGCAGTCGGTAGAGCTTGTTCGATTTGCTCCATAAAGTTTTCTACTTCTCCGACAAAGGTAATATTTTCCTTACCAGACAGGCTAGAAAGCAAGTCTTCAAAAGACCAGTAGCGGTCTGGCTCGACTGCTCTGCCATTTTCATAAACACCTGCATAGACGCAGTTACGGCGGGCATCAATGAGAGGCACCACCAGACCCGTCAGGCTAGGAGGAACCAGAGACTGAAGACTAGATAGCCCCACCAAGTCGATCTTGAGGGTGTAGGCCAAGGTCTTGGCGGTCGCCACCGCCACCCGCAGGCCCGTGTAGGAGCCAGGTCCCTGAGCGACCACAATCCGATCCAGGTCTTTGGGTGTCCAGCCCACCTGCGCTACCAAAAAATCAACCACAGGCATGAGGCTGATACTATGATTTTTCTTGACAGCCAACAGGGTTTCCGCCTGCAAACGACCGTCCTCCACCAAGGCAACCGATAAGGCCTGATTGGAGCTGTCCAAAGCTAGTATTTTCATAAGTTTCTCTTTCTTTACGTCATTCGGTTTGCTTTTATTACTTCAACACTTGAGGAAACTTCGTTTCCGTATTTCCCACTTCAAACAATACACTGTATTGTTTGAACTCCCTGTGCCGTACTCCAGTACAGCCCGCAGCTCGTTGCCTAGTACTAAAAGCAAACTGAAAGACTTTTAAATGCTACTCTCTATTGTAAGCTATCTTGGATATTTTTTCAAATAATGGAAAAGACTGGGGTGTGATTTCTAGTAGGTTAATGGATCGAACCGATTTGTCATTCTAGTAAGTCACATCACTATCTGGCAGTTGATAGGCATTTCTCAGCACAATTGAACTTAGTCTTAGTAATCCCAACACACTCGGAATCCTAACTCATTTCTTTGATTTATACCCTTCTGAAATACCGAATTTCTGAAAATCATGACACTTTTCCATTTTCCTACCAAACCCTTTTACCATCAGCATATTTTATGGTATAATGAAGAGTACATTTAGACTGAATAAATTGACAACTCGAGAAAATTGAATAGATATTACCAGACAGACCCAACTGTTTGAGGCTTTTTTCATAGTTGCCAGTCAAAAAGAAAGGAACTATACTACACATGATTTATAAAGTATTCTATCAAGAATCAAAAATTAGCCCACGTCGCGAGCAGACACGTGCTCTTTATCTAGACATCGATGCTGCATCAGAATTGGAAGGTCGTATTATCGCGCGTGAATTGGTGGAAACCAACCGCCCTGAATACAATATCGAATTTATCGACCTCTTATCAGACAATCATCTTGAATACGAGAAAGAGCACGCAGATTTCAAAATTACGGAGTTTTAATCCATGTCATCAGTCAATCTAAAACCTCATGAAGTTGGCGTTTTCGCCATCGGTGGTTTGGGAGAAATCGGGAAAAACACCTACGGTATCGAGTATAAGGATGAAATTCTCATCGTCGATGCCGGTATCAAGTTCCCAGAAGATGACCTATTGGGTATCGACTACGTTATCCCAGACTACTCCTACATCGTTGAAAACCTAGACCGCGTTAAAGGTCTGGTTATTACCCACGGGCACGAAGACCACATCGGAGGCATTCCCTTCTTACTCAAGCAGGCCAATGTCCCAATCTATGCTGGACCTTTAGCCCTCGCCCTTATTCGAGGCAAATTGGAAGAACACGGTCTGCTCCGTGATGCGACTTTGCATGAAATCAATCATAATACAGAGTTGACCTTCAAGCACCTCAAAGTCAGCTTCTTCCGTACCACCCACTCCATTCCAGAACCTCTCGGTATCGTCGTTGATACACCTCAAGGGAAAATCGTCTGTACCGGTGACTTCAAGTTCGACTTCACTCCTGTTGGTGAGCCAGCAGACCTTCACCGCATGGCCGCCCTGGGTGAAGAAGGCGTTCTCTGCCTCCTTTCCGACTCGACAAATGCTGAAGTCCCAACCTTCACCAACTCGGAAAAAGTGGTCGGTCAGTCCATTATGAAGCTGATTGAAGGCATTCACGGACGCATCATCTTTGCTTCCTTTGCCTCCAACATCTTCCGTCTCCAACAGGCGGCTGATGCAGCGGTTAAGACCGGACGCAAGATCGCTGTCTTTGGACGTTCCATGGAAAAAGCCATTGTTAACGGTATCGAGCTCGGCTACATCAAGGTGCCTAAGGATACCTTCATCGAGCCAAACGAGATCAAAGAATACCCTGCCAGCGAGATCATGATTCTCTGTACAGGTAGCCAGGGTGAGCCTATGGCCGCACTCTCTCGCATCGCCCACGGTACCCACCGTCAGGTGCAACTCCAGCCAGGCGACACGGTTATCTTCTCGTCCAGTCCTATTCCGGGAAATACCACAGGTGTCAACAAGCTCATCAATATCTTGATTGAAGCCGGTGTCGATGTTATTCACGGCAAGATCAACAACATCCATACCTCTGGACACGGTGGTCAACAAGAGCAAAAACTCATGCTCCGCTTGATCAAACCCAAATACTTCATGCCTGTCCATGGTGAATACCGCATGCAAAAAATCCATGCCAGCCTAGCTGTTGATACAGGCGTTCCCAAAGATAATATCTTCATCATGGAAAACGGAGATGTCCTTGCTCTGACAAAAGATTCTGCACGTCTCGCAGGTCAATTCAACGCCCAAGACATCTATGTTGATGGAAACCGCATCGGTGAAATCGGCGCAGCTGTTCTAAAAGACCGCCGCGATCTTTCAGAAGATGGTGTTGTCCTTGCAGTAGCCACTGTCGATTTTAATTCTAAGATGATATTAGCAGGACCAGACATCCTCAGCCGTGGCTTTATCTATATGAGAGAATCTGGCGAGCTCATTCGCGAAAGCCAACGCGTCCTTTTCAACGCTATCCGCATCGCCATGCGCAACAAAGACGCAAATATCCAAACAGTCAACGGCGCCATTGTTAACGCCCTACGACCATTCCTATACGAAAAAACAGAGCGTGAACCAATCATTATCCCAATGATTCTGACGCCTGACCGATAACACACTAAAATCCCAGAGGTGAAACCTCTGGGATTTATTTTATATTAACAAGATAACCCAGCTTGAAAAAAGACAGATTTCAAGCTCATGTCTATCCCCTCGCCCTGCTATTTATTAGCTCAGACTGAAACAGTCTCTTTCCAGACCACTTCACTCCACTGGACCATTACCCGATTTCCAATTTCTCGGCTCGTGAACAAAGGACCCGTCGGGGTCCTTTGTTTAATACATATCCAAATAGTTGTCGATTTCCCATTGAGAAACGTAGGTTGCGTAGCTTGCCCATTCGATTTTCTTAGCTTCCAAGAAATTCGTATAGATATGATCACCTAGAGCTGCACGAACTACCTCGTCTTCACGAAGAGCTTTCAATGCATTGTGAAGAGTTGAAGGAAGATCAGTGATACCTGCTTCACGACGCTCCTCATCAGACATTGCATAGATATTAGATTCTACTGGTGCTGGTGCTTCAATTTTATTTTGAATACCTTCCAAGCCAACTTCCAATAGAACTGCCATAGCTAAGTATGGGTTGGCAGTTGGATCAACCGAGCGCAATTCCAAACGAGTTCCCATTCCACGTGATGCAGGTACGCGAACCAATGGTGAGCGGTTTTTACCAGCCCAAGCAATATACACAGGAGCTTCAAAGCCTGGAACCAAACGCTTGTAAGAGTTCACTGTCGGGTTTGTAATAGCAGTATAGTTATAAGCATGCTTAATCAAACCACCAAGGAAATGGTAAGCAGTTTGAGACAGTTGCATACCGCGAGGATCTTCTGGATCAAAGAAGGCATTGTTTCCATCCTTGTCAAAGAGGGACATGTTACAGTGCATACCTGAGCCAGCAATACCAAACTTAGGCTTGGCCATAAAGGTCGCATACATGCCATGCTTACGAGCAATTGTTTTAACAACTAACTTGAAGATTTGAATATTGTCACAAGCTTTTAAGACATCCGCATATTTGAAGTCAATTTCATGCTGACCTACTGCCACTTCGTGATGACTCGCTTCAACTTCAAAGCCCATCTCTGTCAAGACATTGACGATTTCGCGACGTGTATTATCAGCCAAGTCCGTTGGTGCGAGGTCAAAGTAACCACCTTTATCATTTACTTCAAGCGTTGGATTTCCTTGTTCGTCCATCTTAAAGAGGAAGAATTCTGGTTCTGGACCAAGGTTGAATGAAGAGAAACCTGCCTCTTCCATGTGACGAAGCGATTTCTTCAAATTTCCACGTGGGTCACCAGCAAAAGGCTTAGCATCTGTTGTATAAATATCACAAATCAAGCCAGCTACACGGCCATTTTCATCACCCCAAGGGAAGATAGTCCATGTATCCAAATCTGGGTAAAGATACATATCTGATTCATTGATACGAACAAATCCTTCAATAGATGAACCATCAAACATGACCTTATTTGACAAAACCTTTTCGACCTGCTCATCAGTTGCTGGAATTTCTACGTTTTTCATCACTCCCATGATGTCTGTAAACATAAGACGTAGGAAGGTAACGTTTTTCTCTTTGATATCGCGCTTGATATCTGCCACTGTGAATGTCATTATTTTTCTCCTCTATTTTAAAAGCTAATTACGACGAACGGAAAATGGAACTAGGACTTGAAAATCGTCCCTGACGACTGAATTCATCATGTAAGATACGACGGACATCTTCATCAGTCAAGGTTTTCTGCTGTTTTTGGACCTTAGCTTTCGCTTCCCGATTTGCATATTCCTTCTTAATCGCAGCAATATTCAAACCTTCATCCAAAAAATCCTTGATTTCTAAAAGTAAGTCCATATCGTTTAGAGAATACAAGCGACGATTCCCTTCGTTGCGATCGGGCTTAATCAAGCCTTGATCTTCATAGTAACGAATTTGACGAGCAGTTAAATCTGTCAACTTCATCACACTACCGATCGGAAAGATAGCTAAGGAACGACGAAACTCTTTTTCTCTCATAATGAACTCCTTTCTGCCTACCATTATAGGAGAATTTTTTTTTGAGGTCAATAGGTGATGTTATATTTTATAACATCATTTATCCTGAAAACGTTTTTTTATAACATTCACATCATAATTAACTAGAATCGCAATGAAAACTCCGATAAAGGTTTCAAACACACGAATAAACACATATTGAATCGTATCACCAGCAGGAATAGACAATGTAATAATTAATAAAGCTGATACTCCACCAATAATTCCCGCTTTATTATTCATCGCCACATTTGTCATAATCGTTAACATGACAAATATCGGAACAAAAACCGCAGTTACCCAAAAATGATCTAAGAATAACCTATCCAAAATAAAGAAAAGTAGCGCATAAAAACCACCAATAGAATTGCCCAGAATCCGAGAAGCTCCAAAATGGACACTCTGATCGAAGTCTTCTCGTAAACTAAACACAGCCGTCAAAGCCGCAATCTGAATCCCTTGCCAGCCCATAAAACCAAACAAAAGAATAACTAGGAAAACTGCCAAACCCGATTTGAACGTCCGCATCCCCAACCGAAATTTCTTTGGATCAAATGTATATTTTTTAAACATGCCTCTATTCTAACATGATTTCGGAAAATAGAATAGCAAATACCTGCCCAGCTTTTCTTTTCTCCTAAGCTCGACTGGAAAAGCCTCCTGTTCACGCCAGCTTTTCGAAAAACCAATAATCTGCCACTTTAAATCAGCTGCAAGAAGGAACCCAGAAGTAAGACAAACAAATAGACGCTGCAAAAAACAACGTCTTTTTTTACATTTATATTTTAGCGCAGTAGCTGAATGGGAGTTGTGACCAAGATTCAGCCTTGCGGGGTTCAAATAGCCCAGTGGACTATTTGAAGTTGTCACCAAGAAAAATCAAAGTAACAATCTACGGAATCATTTTTGACAGAAGCTTCGTTTCTTCTATTTCTAACCTCAACATATCTGGGAGATATGTTGAACTGACTCACCGCCTATTTCTCAGTCAAGGCAGCACCTAGCCAGTCTTTCTAGGTCACACTTCCCAGAAAGACTAGGCATGGCACTAGGCACTCCGTGCCGTCGCAAGTCCTGGAAGCACTTTACACCTTGCTAGACTTTCTAACTCGCTTAGCTTCGTAGAAACTCTACGCGATGCACAAAATGCAACGGAAATCCGTTGCATTTTAGCCTTTACCTAGGCTGATTTTCTAAACTCACTACGTTCACAGAAAATCTAGCCTTTGTACTAGAAAAGAGTTGGTCTCCCAACTCTTTTCATCGTTCATCTTTCATACGCAGTAGCTGAATGGCAGTTCACTTTGCTACGCTTGTGACCAACCTATTCAGCCTTGCGGGGGTGCGTCTACGGAATCATAGATTCCTGACTTACCGCCTATTTTTCAGTCAAAGCTGCAAGTCCTGGAAGCACTTTACCTTCGAGGAGTTCCATTGATGCACCACCACCAGTTGAGATCCATGAGAACTTGTCTGCACGGCCAAGGTTGATCGCAGCTGCCGCTGAGTCACCACCACCGATAATTGATTTCACGCCTGGTTGTTTCACGATAGCGTCCATTACACCGATTGTACCAGCTTGGAAGTCTGGGTTTTCAAATACACCCATAGGTCCGTTCCAAACAACTGTTTTCGCACCAGTCAAAGCTTCGTCAAACTTAGCGATTGACTTAGGACCGATGTCAAGACCAAGGAAGCCTTCTGAAACTGCTTCGCCGTCTGTATCGCGAACTTCAGTGTATCCAGCAAATGCGTTTGCTTCTTTTGAGTCAACTGGCAAGATTAATTTACCATTTGCTTTTTCAAGAAGTGTTTTTGCCACATCAAGCTTGTCTTCTTCTACAAGTGAGTTACCGATTTCGATACCTTGAGCTTTGTAGAATGTGTAAGTCATACCACCACCGATAAGAACTTTGTCAGCTTTTTCAAGAAGGTTCTCGATAACACCGATCTTATCAGATACTTTTGAACCGCCAAGGATTGCCACGAATGGGCGCTCTGGAGTTTCAACAGCTTCTTGGATGTAAGCAATTTCGTTTTCCAAAAGGAAACCAGCTACTGCTTTTTCTACGTTTGCTGAGATACCAACGTTTGATGCGTGTGAACGGTGTGCAGTACCAAATGCATCGTTAACGAAGATACCATCACCAAGTGAAGCCCAGTATTTACCAAGTTCTTCGTCGTTTTTAGATTCTTTCTTACCATCAACATCTTCGAAACGAGTGTTTTCAACAAGGAGAACTTGTCCATCTTCCAAAGCATTGATAGCTGCTTCCAATTCAGCACCACGAGTAGCACCTGCGATGAAAGCAACGTCTTGACCCAATTTAGCCGCCAAGTCAGCTGCTACAGGAGCCAATGATTTACCTTCTTTGTCAGCTTCTTCTTTCACACGACCAAGGTGAGAGAAAAGAATTGCACGTCCACCTTGCTCAAGAATATACTTGATAGTTGGAAGAGCTGCTGTAATACGGTTATCGTTAGTGATAACGCCATCTTTCAAAGGCACGTTGAAGTCCACACGAACAAGAACTTTTTTGCCTTTCAATTCTACATCTTTAACAGTCAATTTTGCCATTAGATAAGAACTCCTTAAATTATATTTACTTTACCATTGTATCATATTTTCTGTATTTTTTCTTGCATAAAGATATTTTTTTCACAAATGTTATGAAATCTAAAAACTATCGCCTCGTAATCAGATTTTTCAAATTCTAAAGTTGCCAAATCAGAAACAACTTATACCATCCTTGTTTCTTAGCATAAGGAAACAGCTATATTTCAGCAATCAAAACAAAAAAGAGGCCGAAGCCTCTTCGATTTTCACTAAGGATTATTTAGCGATTTTTGCGAAGTACTCAAGAGTACGAACAAGTTGTGCAGTGTAAGACATTTCGTTGTCGTACCATGAAACAACTTTAACCAATTGCTCGCCATCAACTTCGATAACTTTAGTTTGAGTTGCATCAAACAATGAACCGAATGAGATACCTACGATATCTGAAGATACGAGTTGGTCTTCAGTGTAACCAAATGATTCAGTAGCAGCAGCTTTCATAGCAGCGTTTACTTCTTCAGCAGTTACTTTCTTGTCAAGAGTTGCAACCAATTCAGTTACAGAACCTGTTGGAACTGGAACACGTTGTGCAGCACCGTCAAGTTTACCGTTCAATTCTGGGATTACCAAGCCGATAGCTTTAGCAGCACCAGTTGAGTTAGGAACGATGTTTGCAGCAGCAGCACGTGCACGACGAAGGTCACCACCACGGTGTGGTCCGTCAAGAACCATTTGGTCACCAGTGTAACCGTGGATTGTAGTCATCAAACCTTTTTGAACGCCAAATGCATCGTGAAGAGCTTTAGCCATTGGTGCCAAACAGTTTGTAGTACATGAAGCACCTGAGATAACTGTTTCAGTACCATCAAGGATGTCGTGGTTAGTGTTGAAAACAACAGTCTTAACATCGTTACCACCAGGAGCAGTGATAACAACTTTTTTAGCACCGTTAGCGTGGATGTGTTGCTCAGCTTTTTCTTTAGAAGCAAAGAAACCTGTAGCTTCCAAAACGATATCTACGCCATCAGTAGCCCAGTCGATGTTTCCTGGCTCGCGCTCTGCAGAAACTTTAACGAATTTACCGTTAACTTCGAAACCACCGTCTTTAACTTCAACAGTACCGTCGAAACGACCTTGAGTTGTGTCATATTTCAACAAGTGTGCAAGCATTACTGGATCTGTAAGGTCGTTGATACGAGTAACTTCAACACCTTCTACGTTTTGGATACGACGGAAAGCAAGACGACCGATACGTCCGAAACCGTTAATACCAACTTTAACTACCATGAATGATTTCCTCCTTATGAAAATCGAGTTCTTTATTTTAAAAGGCAAGCCTTTTAATCCTTTTGTGAAAATATTAACTTGTAAGCCTACAAGCATCTTTTCAACGTTTTTATTATATAACTATTTACCGAAAATTGCAACTGCTTACCGGTTCATCTTATGTAAAAAATAGAAGGCCAAAAAATAAAAGTTAAAAATCATAGCCATGCGTTTTCTCGGGTGGTTATGACTGGTTAAATACTTAACTTAATAGCATTGCCATACCTCGACACATTTTTTACCGATTCTTGGTTTACCGCTACTTCTATTTTTTACCTAAAAAGGTGTCTACCGCCCATTTTGGACCGCAGACACCTCTATAATCTTTTACCACACTCGTAGGCGGTCTTCTGGTTTCACATACATTGGATCCCCTTCTTTGACATTGAAGTCTGTATAGAATTGATCAATTTGGTTGACAATGTTGTTAACCCGATATTTAGCTGGTGGATGTTCGTCGCTGATGTTGGCAATAGCAAATTCTTTGGTGGTGACTTCACGCCATGCTTTACCATAAGACTCGAAGACTTTCTTCGTATCGTAGCCTTTTTTCTGAGCAATATCAATGGCAACCGTTAAACCACCGAGATCCGCCATGATTTCACCGGTTGAAATTTCGCCATTGACATAGTAGCCCGGAGCCACTTCCAATTTAGAGTAGATATCTGCTGCCTGTTGAACCTTTTTATTAAATTTTTCAAGGTCTTCTGGTTTCCACCAGTTGACAAGGTTCCCCTTTTCATCAAATTGAGAACCAGCCTTATCAAAGGCATGGGAAATTTCATGACCGATAACAGCCCCGATTCCACCTAGATTTTCTTCGGGACTAGCTTTTGGATCGTAGAGAGGAGCCTGTAAAATCCCCGCTGGAAAGACAATTTCGTTGTTAGTTGGGCTGTAATAGGCATTCACCGTGTGAGAAGGCATGCCGAACTGCGACTTATCAAAAGGCTTGCCAAATTGCCCCATCTCTTCACGCAATTCAAGTGTTTTTACCATATCGAAGTTAGAAAGAAGACTCCCCCCTTCTTCCTTGGATTGGATAGCAAGTTGTGAGTAATCCTTCCACTGGTCTGGATAGCCGATTTTAACAACCAATGTATCTAGTTTTTTCAAGGCCCGCATCTTGGTTTCTTCAGACATCCACTGCACTGCTTTGATTCGCTCTGCATAAGTCGCTTTAATCTCTTGAACCATAGATAGGATATTAGCCTTGGATTCTTCTGAAAAATGGTGTTTAACGTAAACTTTGCCAATCATATCGGAGAAATTTGCATCAATGGCCGCTTGAGCAACTTCTTTCTGACTCGGAGTATCTACCGCACCGGTTGCTACGCCGTCGTATTTCGCTTTTGCCTCGATTAAATTGCTTGACAGATAAGCATTGTAATGGGCAATCACACGATATTGGAGCAGAGCCTTAAGAGCGTCTAAATTCTTTTCTTGATAGAGTTCATTTAATTTTTTTAGAGCATCTGGATCTGATACGACTGTCGTTGGGGCATTCTGAAGTCCTAACTCAGAAACCAACTCAGCAATCGGTAGGTTGGGAACCAGTGCTTTGACCTCATCCCAAGTCTTCTCGTTATACATGGCTTCAAAGTTATTGGCTTCTTCTTTTGGCCGTTGCACTGCAGCCATCTCTTTTTCCAAATTAAAGAGGAGATCTGCCTTAGAAGAGGCTTCTTTTGAGGTTTCTCCTGACAAGCTAAATACTTCCTGCAGATAGGCTTTAAAGGCTTTTTGATTTTTCAATGAAAATTCATCTGTGCCATCATAATTTTCTTTTGGAAAACTTAACTCGTGAGGGTCAACGTAGATGGTGTTTTTGTTACTGTCTTTTATATCTTGAGTAACGTTTATATGAAGCAAATTGCGGATGTTTTTGCCGTATAGGGCCACCAGAATCTTGTTGAGTTCTTCCATGGTAGAGGCTTTTTTAATCTCCTCTAGATAAGGCTTAATAGGCTCTAACCCCAATTTGTTGCGAGTATCAAAATCGGCTGCCAATCGGTAAAAATCAATAAGTTTTTTCTCATCACTACCAGCTTGCAGCTTGGAATAGTCCATATCCAGCTGGTCAATCATCTCCTGTATCGCTTCTTGCGTTTTCTCAGAGAGTTGACTCAGATTATCTATTTGCGATTCACCGGCACCTAATTTTGTATTTTTCAACCATTGCGCATTGATATAAGAATGAAAATCCGTCTGTGGTGTTGCTTCACCTGCTTTGGGAGCCGAGGAATTACTTGTGCCACAGGCTGTCAAAAATGTCGCACAGGCGACTGCTACTAATAAAAATTTTAGTTTTTTTCTCATGGTTTCTGTCCTTTCTTTTTATTGTTAATGTGCTTAGTACCACTATTTCATCACCATACAAGCATCCTCCTTTAGTAATTAGCGGTCCTAAACTACTCTTTCATCGATCTACCTTATAAGGATTCTAACATTTATATCTGCTTTTCTTCTGTAGCCTATCTATTAATTCTCTTATTTTTTATAACCATTCCCAAACAAAGTAATTCTAAATAATTTAAAACATTTATTTTAGCTGATTAAGTGTGAGTAGGCGAGAACTCGAACGATCAAAAGAGTTCGGCAACAATTCCTAATTTCTAGTTGTTGAGCTGAAATAGTCTAACCCCAGACTGTTTTAATCCGTTTATTTCACAGTAGTCGGACCTGGGAGTCACTGTTGAGTTCATCGACAACAGGAACTTATACCCAATGAAATCCCAAAATAGCAAACCCTGATCTTTTGTTAGCCATCCACACCTAAATTAGGGTAATTTTTTATAAATTGTAGCTTTCTCATTGTATATTTCCAAAATGAATCTGGCGGATATCTGTTTTATATAGTGTAGTCGTTTAGTTTGTTTTTAGTACTCGCTTCAAAGGTTCGGGAAACCTTTGAAGGCTGGAGATAGGGCGAAGCAAGTTCGTCTCAATAGCTGCAAGTTGCTAGAACAGCCTAAAGGCTGTTCTAGGTTGGAAATAAGACTTGCCTCGCAAATCACTTCTGTAAAGTACGACAAAGCGAGTTCAAATACTCCAGTGAAGTGTTTGAAGTTGGAAATAAGGAAACGAAGTTTCCTCGCTCGTCGAAGCAATCAAAGATAAACTACTGATACTCAATGAAAATCAAAAGTAGCCTAGGAAACGAAGCCGAAGATAGAACTGGAGTTCATCAAGGCAAGTTGACAACGGATAATTTTGATTTTCGAAGAGTATGAGTATCACGCTCAGATGTGTGACATATCCGTCGTACCAAAAAAACACCTACCCGAAGGTAGGTGTAGATAGACAATTATGCATTGCCACCGTTTTTCTTAATGATTTCATCTTGTACAGATTTTGGTACATCTTCGTAGTGGTCAAATACCATCATGAAAGTACCGCGACCTTGTGTTGCTGAACGAAGAACAGTTGCGTAACCAAACATTTCAGCAAGTGGTACATAAGCACGAACAATCTGTGTGTTACCACGAGCTTCCATACCATCAACGCGACCACGACGTGCAGTAACGTGACCCATAACGTCACCTAGGTTATCTTCAGGTGCAGTGATTGTTACAAGCATCATTGGCTCAAGGATAGTTGGTTGAGCTGATTTAGCCGCTTCTTTAAGGGCAAGAGATGCAGCCACTTTGAAGGCTGTTTCAGATGAGTCGACATCGTGGTATGAACCATCGTAAAGCTTAGCTTTAACGTCAACAATTGGGTAACCAGCAAGAACACCGTTAGCCATAGATTCTACGAGACCTTTTTCAACCGCTGGGATGAATTCACGTGGAACCACACCACCGACGATAGCGTTCTCGAACTCGAAACCTTTACCTTCTTCGTTTGGTGTGAATTCGATCCAAACGTCACCGAATTGACCTTTACCACCAGACTGGCGTTTGAAGAAACCACGAGCTTGTGTAGAAGCGCGGAATGTTTCACGGTATGATACTTGAGGAGCACCTACGTTTGCTTCAACCTTGAATTCACGACGCATACGGTCAACAAGGACATCCAAGTGCAACTCACCCATACCAGAGATAACTGTTTCACCAGTTTCAACGTTTGTTTCAACGCGGAATGTTGGATCTTCTTCAGCCAATTTAGAAAGGGCAATACCCATCTTGTCTTGGTCAGCTTTAGATTTAGGCTCAACCATCAATTGGATAACTGGTTCTGGAACGTGGATTGACTCAAGGATGATTTTTGCTTTTTCATCTGTCAATGAGTCACCAGTTGTAGTATCTTTCAAACCAACCGCAGCGGCGATGTCACCTGCATAAACAGTTTCAATTTCTTGACGGCTGTTTGCGTGCATTTGAAGGATACGTCCAATACGCTCACGTTTACCTTTAGAAGTGTTCAATACGTATGAACCGCTGTTAAGGACACCTGAGTATACACGGAAGAATGTCAAACGACCTACGAATGGGTCAGTCATGATCTTGAAGGCAAGAGCTGCAAATGGCTCCTCATCTGATGCATGACGCTCTTCTTCAGCATCTGTATCTGGGTTAACACCTTTAATAGCAGGGATGTCAAGTGGGCTTGGAAGGTAGTCGATAACCGCATCAAGCATCAACTGAACACCTTTGTTTTTGAAGGCTGAACCACACAATACTGGGAAGAATTCAACGTTGATAGTTGCTTTACGGATAGCAGCTTTCAATTCGTCATTTGTGATTTCTTCACCTTCAAGGTATTTCATCATCAATTCTTCATCAGTTTCAGCAACTGCTTCAACCAATTTTTCACGGTATTCTTCAGCTTGCTCAAGGTATTCAGCTGGAATATCTTCTTCAAGAATATCTGTACCAAGGTCGTTAGTATAGATTTCAGCTTTCATCTTGATCAAGTCGATGATACCACGGAACTCATCTTCAGAACCGATTGGCAATTGGATTGGATGAGCATTTGCTTGAAGACGCTCATGGAGTGTGCTTACTGAGTAAAGGAAGTCAGCACCGATTTTATCCATTTTGTTAGCGAATACGATACGTGGAACACCGTATTCAGTTGCTTGACGCCATACTGTTTCAGTTTGTGGCTCAACACCTGACTGTGAGTCAAGAACGGTTACCGCACCATCAAGAACGCGAAGTGAACGTTGCACTTCGATTGTGAAGTCCACGTGTCCTGGTGTGTCGATGATGTTTACACGGTGGTTGTTCCATTGAGCTGTTGTCGCAGCAGATGTGATAGTGATACCACGCTCTTGCTCTTGCTCCATCCAGTCCATTTGCGATGCACCTTCGTGAGTTTCACCGATTTTGTGGATTTTACCAGTGTAGTAAAGAATACGCTCAGTTGTCGTTGTTTTACCCGCGTCAACGTGCGCCATGATACCGATATTACGAGTTTTTTCTAATGAAAATTCGCGTGCCATGAGGTTTGTTCTCCTATATTTTTAGATTTCTATTCTGATTATACCATATTTTAAGAAAAGCGAGTGGGCAAATCCCACCCGCTTAAGTTCTTACTAATGGTGTGAAGTGGACGAGGCAAGCCTCAATCCGATTTGTGATGGTTGAACGATAAGTTGCTACCATAATCTCAATTGATTTATGTAGAACTGATTTAACGTCCTCACATCTTAATTAGTTGAGTTCGAACTAAAAATTCTGGAAAAAAGATAAATCTTCCTTGGACCTTAAGGTCCATCGTCTGATTTCCTATTTTTCCTTGAATTTTCTTAACGTCCTTACATCCTAATTGAACTCGGGCTACAACTCGCTGACAAAAAGATGAACCTCATTGATTGCACAGCAATCTGCTTCGCTTCCCTATTTTGTCTAGGAGTTGCTTGACGCCCTCGTATCTTAATCTTAGTTGAATTTTAGCTACAAATGTCTGCCAAAAAGATAAAATCTCCTAGAAACTGAAGTTTCTGCGTCAATTTTCCTATTTTGGCTAGCATTTGTTTAACGCTAAAATATCCTATCTTACCAGCGGAAGTGTGCGAATGCGCGGTTTGCTTCTGCCATTTTGTGAGTATCTTCACGTTTCTTAACAGCTGCACCTGTGTTGTTTGCTGCATCCATGATTTCTTTCGCAAGGCGATCGATCATAGTGTGCTCACCACGGTTACGAGCGATTGTTACCAACCAACGAAGACCAAGTGTTGTACGACGCTCTGGACGAACTTCAACTGGGACTTGGTAGTTAGAACCACCGACACGACGTGCACGTACTTCAAGTACAGGCATGATGTTTTCCATTGCTGTTTCAAATACTTCAAGTGCATCGTTACCAGTTGCTTCTTTGATTTGATCAAAGGCACCGTAAACGATTGATGCAGCAGTACCACGTTTACCGTCCAACATAACACGGTTAATCAAGCGAGTTACCAATTTTGAGTTATACAATGGATCTGGCAATACTTCGCGCTTAGGCGCTTGATTTTTACGACTCATTTATATTTCCCCCTTCTTAGCCTTTTGGACGTTTAGTACCGTATTTAGAACGGCCTTGCTTACGATCGTTTACACCAGCAGTATCAAGTGCACCACGAACGATATGGTAACGTACCCCTGGAAGGTCTTTTACACGTCCACCACGAAGAAGAACCACACTGTGTTCTTGCAAGTTGTGACCGATACCTGGGATGTAAGCAGTAACTTCGATAAGGTTGCTCAAACGTACACGAGCAAATTTACGAAGGGCTGAGTTAGGTTTTTTAGGTGTCATTGTTCCGACACGAGTTGCAACACCGCGTTTTTGTGGTGATGAAACGTTTGTTTGAACTTTTTTACGGCTGTTGTAACCAACGTTCAAAGCTGGTGATTTAGATTTTTCTACTTTAGACTTACGTGGTTTACGTACCAACTGGTTAATTGTAGGCATCTACATTCTCCTGTATATATTTTTTATTTTTGGTGATAGGGCATTGGTGACAACCCCTATCTGTGTGTACTTTTGCAACATTTGTCAGCACGTCCCTGTACACTCTTGAGAGACCAAAAGTAAAAAGTACCGTCTAATATAGTACCACATCCCAAAACCATTGTCAAATAGATATGTTTGAAATTTTCAAGAAAAAAACACAGCCAAGTAGCTGTGTCATTTTGCTATTTCTTAGTAGCCCATACCCATTCCATCCATACCTTGTGGCATAGCTGGAGCAGCTGGTTCTGGCTTGTTGGCAACAACTGCTTCTGTCGTCAAAATCAAGCTGGCTACAGAAGCTGCGTTTTGAAGGGCCGAACGAGTCACCTTAACAGGGTCAATAATACCTGCATCCATCATATTGACCCATTCGCCTGTCGCAGCGTTAAAGCCAGTGCCAAGCTCAGAATTCTTCAATTTATCAATGATAACTGAACCTTCATAGCCTGCGTTATAGGCAATCTGACGAACTGGTTCTTCCAAGGCACGAAGGACAATATTGCGTCCTGTTTCATCGTCGCCTTTCAACTCCAATTTCGCTACGCTATCGATAACATTTACAAGTGCTGTACCACCACCGGCAACGATTCCTTCTTCAACTGCGGCACGTGTTGCGTTGAGGGCATCTTCGATACGGAGTTTCATTTCTTTCAACTCAGTTTCCGTCGCGGCACCGACTTTGATAACTGCGACACCACCTGACAATTTAGCCAAGCGCTCTTGCAATTTTTCACGGTCAAATTCTGAAGTGGTTACCTCAATTTGTGACTTGATAACAGCCACACGGTTGGCAATGGCTTCAGGATTGCCAGCACCTTCAACAATGGTTGCACCATCTTTGTCGACCACAACCTTGGCAGCTTGACCAAGGGCTTCAATGGTCGCATCTTTCAAGTCCAAACCAAGGTCTTCTGTAATGACTGTACCACCTGTCAAGATAGCGATATCTTCCAACATGGCTTTACGACGGTCACCAAAGCCTGGAGCTTTGACTGCAACAACGTTGAATGTACCACGAATCTTGTTGAGAACAAGTGTAGGAAGAGCTTCGCCATCCACATCGTCAGCAATAATCAAAAGCGGACGGTTGGCCTGAAGAATGCTTTCCAAGAGTGGCAAAATATCTTGGATATGAGAAATCTTCTTATCTGTAATCAAGATAAATGGATTTTCAAGTTCAGCTACCATCTTTTCATTATCTGTTACCATGTATTGTGACAGATAACCACGGTCGAATTGCATACCTTCAACCACATCCAATTCTGTTTCCATACCGCGAGATTCTTCGATAGTAATAACGCCGTCTGTTCCCACGCGCTCCATAGCTTCTGAAATGTACTCACCAACTTTTTCAGAACGTGAAGACACGGCTGCTACCTGAGCAATTTCAGCTTTATTGGATACAGGACTTGCTTGTGCTTTCAAGGCTTCAACCGCAGTCGCAACCGCGGCTTCAATCCCGCGACGAATTCCGATTGGGTTGGCACCTGCAGTTACGTTTTTCAAGCCTTCACGTACGATAGCTTGGGTCAAGACAGTAGCAGTTGTTGTCCCGTCACCGGCAATGTCATTGGTTTTTGAAGCCACTTCGGATACCAACTTAGCACCCATATTTTCAAAATGATCTTCCAACTCGATTTCTTTAGCAATGGTTACACCGTCGTTTGTAATGAGTGGTGAACCGTAAGCTTTTTCCAAGACAACATTACGACCTTTTGGACCCAAGGTTACTTTGACTGTGTCAGCCAAAATATCGACACCACGGACCATGCTTTCACGCGCATCTGCTGCAAATTTGATTTCTTTTGCCATTTTTCTACCTCTATTCTACAATTGCCAAAATATCTGTTTCACGGATGATGTGAACGTTCTGATCACCGTCTTTGACTTCCAATCCTGCGTGAGCATCAATCAAAACAGTATCTCCAACTGCCACCGCTGGGGCAACCAAGTCTCCGTTCAAGGTCCGAATCCCTTGTCCGATCGCTAGGACACTTGCTTCTTTTGTCTTTTCTTGGCTTGCGCCTGCTAGGACAAAGCCACCAACTGTTTGTTCTTTTTCTTCAATTTTTACGGCGATACGATCGCCCAATGGTTTCAACATGGTATTACCTCCTGGTCTTTTTAGCACTCTTTGTATTCGAGTGCTAATTCACATTTCCTATTGTATCACTTGGTCAAAAATAGTCAAGAACATTCTATCCCTTTTTCATGAAAATCCATCTTGAGACCGAGACAGAACTTGCCTATCCATTACCGCTAAATTATGCTATACTATTTTTAAAAAGTTAGGGGGTATTCATGAAATTTTTTAGAGATTTAAAAATTGATTACCTTGAAAGCCGATTTTCAGCCTACGAAAGTTTTGCAGAATGGTTTTTAAAACGTAAATTAGGCTTTTGGGGGAAAATGATATTCGCCTACCTACTCTGGCTAGTCTGGTGGCTTCTCTTTTCCCACCCTCATTACATCATCTTTTTCTTCTACGGAGTTCTCCTACTTTCTCTAATTATCATGCTGATAGAATGGTGGAAATATAGAAAATAAGTAGCCAAAAACACCAACTTTCGTCGGTGTTTTTAAGGAGATATGAAAAATATTTAGGATTGACTATAGTATAGCCTATTTTTCAATACACTCCATCGGTCTTGGGACTGATATTGCTTTAAAACGGTAATTCCTCCTCTTCCAAGACCAAGTCAGCTAGGTCATCACCAGTATTATTTTCACGCATGGCACGTTGAGCACGGCTTTCTAGTAATTGGAAAGATTGGCCTAGAATCTCTGTCACATAGTGGTTGCTGCCGTCTTTTTCGTATTTTCGCGTTCGCAACTCACCATCAATAGAAATCAGACTACCCTTGCTGCCATAAGAAACAAGTGTCTCCGCCAGTTTGCCCCAGAAAATAACATTGAGAAAATCTGCTTCACGCTCACCATTTTCTGTCTTAAATCGGCGATTGACTGCGACAGTTACACGAGTCAAATTTTTGCCAGTTGGTGTTTGAGTGAGTTCAGGTTGGGCCGTCAAGCGACCGATTAAAATTGTTTTATTATACATATTATATCCTCCTACTTATCTATTCGTAGAAGGATTAGAAAAGGAGCGAAAATCATGAAAGAATTTTTGATGGAAAAGATACAGACCTCCCAACCATATACCAATGCCGAACTGGATTGGTTGTTGGAAAACATCGGCCATCCAGACCCTACTATACGCGACGAACTGGTCTATGCTAGTTTTTGCCATATCTTTTTGGAGGGCTTGATTACAAGAGAACAAGCACAGTCGCTACTGCAATTCTCTCAAGAAACCAAGCCATTTTCCCTAGAAGGCCCCACACAAAAACGAAGTTTTACTTGCCTACTTTACTGTCTGTTGCTGTCTGTCGATAATGAGCCAGAGTCTATTTATCATGCATTTTTAAGCACTGACGACCATGAGCTACTCTTCCAGCAGGCCTTGGATTATTTGACGATTGAAAATGACTGGTCTGGCTACGATGAAAAACTCGGTTGGATCCATACCGCTGCCCACGGAGCAGATTTTCTTCTGGCCACAAGCTGTCATGATCAATTTCCCGCTGAAAAAAGCAAAGAAGTCTGGCAAACTATTGTCACTTGTCTAACTAAACAAAGTAAAGTTTTCTCAGCTGGCGAGGAAATCCGTCTGGCACAAATCCCTGTCTACCTCCTGCTGAATGAAAAAGTGTCAAGCCAAGAGCTGACGGAATGGATTAGCAAGCTGGACTTTCCAAATCAAGAACCAGTAGACTACTTCCGGTGGCTCAATCTCCAGCATTTCCTGTCCAGTCTTTATTTCCAACTCAAATCACAACAGGCCTCGACCGAAGAAATCGAACAGGCTATTGAAGGAAAAATTGAACCAGCATAAAAGAATTGGCCACCTGACCAATTCTTCTTTTTCTACCCCTTCCAGTGTTTAGCTGGATCAAAGGCCTCTCCGACCACTGCGGAGTCGTCTAATTCGATAATACCACGGACTTGTGGTGCGTTTGGCAGTGCCAATTCACGCGGACTACACATCATACCAAAGCTATCTTCACCGCGCAATTTTCCTGGGAAAATCAGGCTACCGCTCGGCATCATTGCCCCCGGAAGAGCCACAATAGTTTTCAATCCTTGGGCAGCATTTGGGGCACCAGCTACGATTTGCACTGTTTTGTCACCAACATTGACCTGACAGATATTGAGGTGGTCGCTGTCTGGATGAGGAACCAATTCCACAATCTGACCGACTACAAACTTTGGAGCATTGTCGTTAACCAAGCTTTCAGTAAAACCTTCCTTAGCCAATTCAGCATTCAAGGTCGCAACTTGTTCATCTGTCAAGAAAACTTGACCATTTCCATCAAGTTCAACCAAACTTGATGCTTCAAAAATATTCCAGGCCACTGTTTTTCCTGTTTCTTCTAGGAAAACACGCGCCACTTGACCCTTGCGTTCAAACTGGACAGCCTGTCCCTTGTCCTCCGCAACAATCACCATAAGAACATCGCCGACATGTTCCTTATTATATGTAAAAATCATTTCTTTTTCATTTCTCCTTTATGCAAATAGACCGGTCAAGCCTTTCCAAAGATTTTCAAAGAAGGCACCGATTTTTTCTAAAATCCCTGAATCTTGTAGATTCTTATAGGCTTCTGAAATTTGTTGCTCCGCCTGTTGCTTGAACTGGTTGAGCTGGGCAGCAACCTCAGCCGAATCAATAGCAGAGGTTTCCTGATAAGCTTTGGCAAAGGTAACTAATTTTGAAACTTCATCTGCTGTGATGACATTTTCCAAACCGTTTTGGGCCAAAACATCATTGATGATGGTGTTGATGTCAGCCTCAGAAGCCACCTGACCATTGGACTTTTTGTAGTCGGCAAGAGCAGTCTTGATTTCCGCCACTGCCTTATCCAAGGCCGAACTATCAAAATTAGTGTCACCTGTATGAGCCGTCGCCACTTCATTGACTGTCTCTAGCTCTTGTTGGGCTACTTCAGTTCGGGCTGTATCAACTGTTTCACCATTGGCTGCGAGAGCCTTGTAAACACCTGTCAAAGCAGACTCCCCCGTTACCTGAATCGGAGAAGCTACATCAATCAAGACATCTGTCGCACCAGCTGTAATAGCCGCATTGGCATACTGCGTTTCGGTAATCAAGGTGATGTTCTGTGGCGTCTTAATATCCACCACAACCCCTTTGCCAGCGTCCTGCTTTTGCACCAAGACAGATGAATAGAGGGAGGCTGTGTCCGCTTCAGATGTACCTAAATATTGGTCCATATCCGTACCAACAACCACCTGACGACTGACATTATTGACATCCGAAATACCAAATAGATTGTTAACCTCTGTCGCCTGCGCATCTGACAAACCTCCACCGTAGACTAGTGTTGGCTTGCCCCATTTTTCATTGATAACATCTGTTTGAATCTCAGCCTGCACCAAGGGAGCAAGACTCAAACTCAACCCCAGCACCACAGGTGCTAGAAGGATTTTTCCTAATGATTTCTTCATGTTCTTT
Organism: Streptococcus suis S735; assembly: GCF_000294495.1. Lineage (NCBI taxonomy): Bacteria > Bacillati > Bacillota > Bacilli > Lactobacillales > Streptococcaceae > Streptococcus > Streptococcus suis. Next base: position 124,344 of record NC_018526.1, on the reverse strand, counting down.
CCTTTCTTTTGGGAAATGGCAGAGCTTCTCTGCTAATTTATCTACCCAGTCCAGATAAGAAGTTCATGATTTCTTCCTTGGTCTTGCGATTCTTATCGACAAAACGACCGATTTCCTTACCATTTTCCAAAACAACCAGACTTGGAATGCCTAAAATAGCCCATTCCTGTGCCAAAGGCATAAAGTCATCTCGATCCAGTTGCACAAAACGGAGATCTGGAAAAGCTTCTTCGATAGCTGGCACATGCGGTTTAATATAGTGGCAATCTCCACACCAAGTCGTCACAAATAGAAAAACAGTTGGCTTGCCATCTTCAATCAAGGCAGCTACTTCTTCATGATTTGTTGGAAAAATCATCTTTCTTCCTCCCTGTATTGAATAGAACCTTTGGTATTTTCAAACAAAAATACCTGTCCTGCCTCCATCACAACCCCTCCGATAAGAGTGGTCTGCGTAGAAGCCGTTTCATCCACATAGACCGTGGCAATCTCTCCTAAATCAGCGAAAAAGTCACGCACCTCCTGCAAGGCCTGTGCTTTTTTACGGTCTTCTTGGATTTTACGGTAAAATTGAGCACTAGCGGTGAGCACACCTGCCCCCAATAAGCCTGCTAGCAAGGCTGTCTTTTTCTTTTTCATGTTGACTATTTTATCATATTTCCCAGGATTTTTCCCAAAAATGCCATTGGACTTGTGACAGTTGAGACAAACTCGCACCACTTGACAAAAGACTTAAAAATAGATAGAATGGTCTTACAGTGATAAATGTTTGTCAACACTTGGCAATCAAAATGCCCCAACGTTACCAGCGTTGAGGGTTTTCTTTTGGAGCGAGACAGAACAAAGGAGTTCGTTGTCTCGCCCACGCACAGTTGATTAGGTCAGATTTGGAGTGTGAAACACGAACAAATCTACCAATCAACCACTGCGCTGAGATGTTGACACAAACTCTAAGTCATAAATCCCACTCTATTGTCACGATTGTTGAGCCATCTTTCAAACAAAACTGTTAGAAAACTGACGAACAAAGATACAAGAAAAACTGTGATATAGTCTTTTAGTTTACTTTTAGTACGAGGCAATGAGCCGCAGACATAACTGAAGTTAGGCAAGGCGAATTAACGAAGTAATAAAAGAAAAACTAAATGACGATAAATGCTTCCCACACTTAACAATCACTCCCCTCTCTATTTTGAGGGGCATTTCTATCCTAGCAAACTTCAATCATTCTTGTCAATACTATCCATATTTTTCTATATTTTTCTATATTTTCAAGACAAGTCTAGCTCTTCGTGATAAAATAGTAGTAATCATGTCATGGAGGAAGAAGAATGACTCTTTTTGGAAAAATTAAAGAAGTTACCGAATTACAAAGCTTACCGGGATTTGAAGGACAGGTTCGCAACCACATCCGCCAGAAAATCACGCCACATGTAGACCGCATTGAAACAGATGGGCTAGGTGGAATTTTTGGTATCAAGGATACGGCTGTTGAAAATGCTCCTCGTATCCTAGTGGTCGCCCACATGGATGAAGTTGGCTTTATGATTAGCCAAATCAAGCCTGACGGTACTTTCCGTGTTGTTGAGCTAGGTGGCTGGAATCCTCTGGTTGTTTCTAGCCAAGCCTTCACTCTTCAGTTGCAGGACGGTCGTACCATTCCAGCCATCTCAGGCTCAGTACCACCTCACCTTTCACGAGGGGCTAACGCTCCTGGCATGCCTGCCATTGCTGATATTATTTTCGATGCTGGTTTTGCCAATTATGACGAAGCTTGGGCGTTCGGCGTTCGTCCGGGGGATGTCCTCATTCCCAAAAATGAAACCATTCTAACAGCCAACGGAAAAAATGTCATTTCTAAGGCTTGGGACAACCGCTTCGGTGTCCTTATGGTGACCGAACTACTAGAAAGCCTATCTGGTCAAGCTTTGCCAAATCAGTTGATTGCTGGGGCCAATGTGCAAGAAGAGGTTGGTCTTCGTGGTGCTCATGCCTCTACAACCAAGTTCAATCCAGACATTTTCCTCGCTGTTGATTGCTCGCCCGCAGGTGATATTTATGGCGACCAAGGAAAAATTGGTGACGGAACTCTGCTTCGTTTCTATGACCCAGGCCACATCATGCTAAAAAACATGAAAGACTTCCTCCTCACAACTGCCGAAGAAGCAGGTGTCAAATTCCAATACTACTGTGGTAAAGGTGGAACAGATGCCGGTGCAGCCCACTTGAAAAACCATGGTGTTCCATCAACAACTATCGGTGTCTGCGCTCGCTACATCCATTCACATCAAACTCTCTACAGCATGGATGACTTCTTAGAGGCCCAAGCCTTCTTGCAGACCATCGTTAAAAAACTAGACCGCTCAACGGTTGATTTGATTAAAAATTATTAAAACAAAAGACTTTGCTGGGTTGAATGCCCGGCAAAGCCTTTTTTCTATACAAGTTCTTCTAAAATGTACTTCCTCACATAGGTAATGAAATATAGCGAGCCTGTAATCAGGTAGAGTTGTTTGGGATTGTCCAAGTCCACCTGCTCCAACCACTCCTGATAGGTCTGAACTCGTTCATAGCCTGACGGATAATCTCCTAACTGTACCGCTCTGAAATCGTCAAAGGTCGTCACGCTAACAGGTCCAAATTGGCTAAGCTGGGACAACATCTGGTCCACTGGCTTGGTATTGATGGCCGCAAAGAGGATTTCAATATCCCTGTCAGCATACTTTTCTTCCAAGAGTTGTGTCAGGACGGCGATACTTTCATTATTGTGGGCACCGTCAATCATGAGATTAGGCCTAATCAACTCTAAGCGGCCCGGCCAGATGGCTTGGGACAAGCCCTGGCGGATGGTTTCATTGGTAATTGTTGGAAAATCAGGGCTGAGAAGCTGAGCTGTTGTCACTGCCAAGGCTGCATTGACCTCCTGGTGACGACCCTGCATCTGCAGTGTTAACTCTTCCACACGGCCGAGAGTACTTGAAACAGCAAAGCCTGCTCTGCTATTTTCCAAAAGAATCTCCCGTCCCACCGCATAGGTCGGACTCTGAAGCTGACTGGCGTGATCCTCAAATGCTGCCACCACTTCTGACTGGTCGGTCGCATAGAGGAGGGGAACCCGCTCACGCAAGACAGCAACCTTGTGACGGGCTATAGCAGCGTGGGTCTCTCCCAAAAAAGCCTGATGGTCCAAGCCGATGGACGGGCAAACTACTGCCAATGGGGCAAGGACATTGGTCGCATCCTGCAAACCACCCATGCCCGCCTCCACCAAGAGAATGTCGGGACGCTGGTAGTGGGCAAAGTAGACAAACATAGCCACTACTACAATCTCAAACTCCGAGATGGCATCCAGTCCAGCCGTCTGGTCCAAGTCCTCAATCAAGGGTTGCAAGTCTGTCACAATCCTTGCAAAATCTTCCTCCGAAATCATCTCCTGCTCAAATACAATCTGCTCTCGAAAATCAATGATAGACGGTGAGGTAAAGCGACCGACGGTGTAATCCGAAGACCGTAAGATAGACTGTAAGGCGTTGAGGGTCGAGCCCTTGCCATTTGTACCTACGAAGTGAACGGTCGGCACTTGAAGCTGGGGATTGTCCAAGCGTTCCAAAATCCAGTTGACACGTGCAACGCCATTTTCTAAATCTGATGCAGGACGACTAGATAGCCACCGGCGAGTTTCTTGATAATTCATGATTCCCTCTCTACAAAAGCAGCAACAGGGGGATGACCTGTTGCTTGATACTGTTTTATTTAATGCCCATTAACTTAGCCAATTCAGGTATTTTTTGTAAACTTGGTAAGACAAGCATAGTCACGACAATGCGTAATGGAATTTCAAAAACCGCCTTAATCAAGCGACTGCTATACAGAACAATCCAAGGTGTTCCAAAATGGAAATGGAGGGCAATCGGTGTCATGATAAAGGAAATCACAACCTGAATCAAGACAACAACCCCTGCAACATAGAGCCAATCAGCCTTGTTCTTGGTGTCTAGCGGTTTTCGATAGAAGAACCAGCCATAGATAAAAGCCGATACCGCCTCAATCAAGATAAAACTAAAAAGCATGCTCTGTCCACTAAACAAGACAAAAGCTGGGTCTGAAATCGCCGCAAATACAGCAGCCCAAACAGGACCAGCAATCGCACCTAAAATAGTATTAGGGATAAAGGTAAACTGGACCTGCAAGGTATCAGAAAGACGAACAGAAAAATGGTTCTCCGCAATCATGACCAAGGCAAGAGTCATCGCAATAGCAGCCAACAACTGCACCGTTAGTTTTGGAATCTTCTTTTCCATAAAAAATGCTCCTTTTCAAAAAATGGAGCTGTCGTGTGTATTCGACAGCGGATGCAATGGTTTACCGCGCTACTCTCAGCCAGATCCAATGTTCCTACTCTAGGAGACATCAGATGCAAGCAAAGATCAGCTTCGTTATGTGGCAACATCCCATCCACATACACTTGACGCAAACCATCTACTCTGTGCAAATTTCTTTGCTAGTCTATTGTATCACACACTATATATTTTGACCACTTGCTAAAAACTATACCTTTCTAAAGGTATAAACTATAAGAGAAACCGGCAGTCTCCGACTACCAGTTAGTTTTTCTTATTTCAAACGTTCAACTTCACGCGCAATAACCAATTCTTCATCCGTCGGAATAACCAAGACACGAACCCTTGATTCTGCCGTTGAAATGTCACCATAGTTGCCAAATACATTTTTTTCTGGGTCCAACTCAATACCAAACCAAGACAAGCCTTCTACTACGTCATTGCGCATAAGCGGTGCATTTTCACCCATACCAGCCGTGAAGACAATAGCATCTGCCCCATTTAAAACTGCAAGATACTGACCGATAAATTTCTTAATACGGTCAATGAAAATATTGTAGGCCAACACTGCATCTGGATTGTGAGCTTGGATGCCTGCTTCAATATCACGCATATCACTTGAGAAGCCAGATACACCGAACAAGCCTGACTGTTTATTCAACATGTTCACAACATCTGCAGCATCTTTCAGTTCTTCAACATTCGCAATCAAATAAGGAATGATAGCAGGATCAATATCCCCTGAACGAGTTCCCATCATTGGACCAGCTAGTGGTGTGAAGCCCATTGAAGTATCCACAGATTCACCATGATAGTTAGCAGTGATGGATACACCATTTCCGATATGTGCCGTAATCAATTTTAACTCTTCGATTGGACGCCCCAAAACTTTTGCTGCCTCATGCGCTACATAGTAGTGGCTAGTTCCGTGCGCTCCATACTTACGAACCTTGTGGTCGGTATAGTACTTTTGTGGAATCGGATAAAGATAGGCATGCTTTGGCATCGTAGTGTGAAAGGCTGTATCAAAAACAGCTACATTCAAAACTTCTGGTAGTACTTCCTCAAATGCGCGCATCGCCGCCACGTGTGCTGGGTTATGAAGCGGTGCCAAAGCACTTAGTTCTTCAATTTGCTCAACCTCTTTTGGTCCAATAACAACTGATTCTTTGAAAATCTCTCCACCTGCAACAACACGGTGTCCGATGCCAGTAATTTCCTCGTAAGCAGCAATGATGTTGTGTTTAAGCAAGTCTTCTAGGAGGATCTTAACCGCAACCGTATGATTAGGAATATCTAAAACTTCACTTTCTTTCTTCCCATCATACTTAACTGTTGAGATGGAATCGTTCAAACCGATGCGCTCAACAATCCCTGCCGCTAATACTGTTTCTTCTGGCATTTGATAAAGTTGCCATTTTAGACTTGAACTACCTGCATTAATTGCAATTGTTTTTGACATATCTTACCTCTTTTAAAGCGTTTTCCTAACTAGTATAACAGATTTTCACTTAAATTGCATTCTCTTGCTTCCAATTTTTGAAATTGAGCATGAACTTCTGAATAGCTTCTGGTTCTTGAAGACTTTGTAAGGGATAAACAAACGGCGTCAACGATCTTGCAGCTTTCTTTTGCAAGACAAAAATAGACTTGGCCATAGCAGTCTTCCCAAAGAGATTTGGTGGCAGGGCAATCATGGCAACAATATTGGCTTGCTCCTGTAACCAACCTTTCAGCAAATCGCTTTGCGGACTAGTCAATAAATCATTTGGAGCCAACAAAATCGCAAAGCCATCTTTTTCCAGATATTTGAGGGATTGTTCCATGAGCAAATGATGGGCGTAGGTATGTTCCTTTGGACTGGCGACCTGATAACGGCTAGCAATCTGGTCATCTGGATAGTAGCCAATAGGCAAATCTCCCAAAATTACTTGACTTTCCTTCAAAATCTGCGGACGTACCGCATCTCCCTGAGCAAAAGAAATATCTGCCTGCATGACATCCGCAATACTTGCCGACAAATCAATCAAGAGGTCGTCCACTTCGATCCCCAAATAATCCAATTCTTTCTGGCTGGCGTTGAGAATGGTCTGAGCTAGATTGCCTGTCCCCGAACCAATTTCCAGAACCGTCACCTTTTGAGTCGGCACCAATTGGTCTACTAGAAAAGATAGGATAAATCCGATAGAGTCTGGTGTGAACTGGTGATTGTACTGCATGGGCTCAGTCTGATTGGCCTTGATGAGCAAGAATTGATAGGCACGACGCCATTCTTCCTTGGTTAAATCTAGTTGTTTCAAGGTCTGATTGTTTTTGACAACAAGATCCGTCTCATGCTGACCAGCTACGTAAGTAGCATTTTGCTCAATCATGGCATCATAGATATTGGTACCTAGCTGGTTTTGGATAGTCTGTACGTTTTCTAATAGCAGGTCGTAAGCCTGTTCGATCTTTTCAAAATTCATACTCCTATCTTATCAAAATTTCACAGACTTTGCACTAAAAAGGAGAACGAGTCAACTCACCCTCCTTCTGATGATAGCCCAAAAGGAAATTGATAGGTATACAGACCATCACTTGTTAACTCAACTGTAACCAATAGTTGGTCTCCTTTAAGTTGATAACGAGCCTGTCCCTCTTGAAAGGAGACCCTTCCTCTATTCTCCTTCTGCTTAGAACCTGTGGTTAAATTTGCTTCCTTTTCATTCACTACCGCTCCCGTAACTATTTTTTCTACTTGCAGGTCCTGCTCGACCTTGTCCAAGACCATCTGAGCCATGATATAAGCAGTCGTTTCTTGCCTTGCCACCTGTACCAAGCGACTCTCAGCCTCTTGGCGGTGGAGATAAAACTGAAGCAAGAGACTAAAAACAGCCAGCATCAAAAGGGCATAGAGTAGGATGCCAGCCTTAACTTTTTTCTTTAAAAGCATAGATAAAGGTTCGCTCCTCTCCGTTTTTAAAGCTAAAGTCGATGCGCACCAGCTGGTTTTCTTGGGAAATGGCTGCGCTATCCACCTGATAGAGCATGGGTTGGTAACCCTGGCCTCTATCATTTGTTTTCCGAAAATCATCCGACCATGACTTGCCAAAGGCCAAAGCCTGTTCACCTTTGTTGACATAGACCTTGCCATTTTCAACCTTGACCAATTCAGCCTGGTCCCACTCCGACCGCAATTGGCTAGAGAAGACCAACCATTCCTTTTGAACGGTCTGACCTTGATAATGCGCTTCCTGGACTAGTAATTTGGATAAGCCTTCAAAAATCAAGAGGCTACCTGACAGAATGACTAGAACCACCAAACATTCCAAGAGTGTAAAAGCAGGAATTTTACTTTTTAACAACCGATAAAACCTCCTTTCCTTCATGGAAAACCGCAACTCTTTCCGCAGTTCGTTGAACCTGAACTGCAACTCCGTTTAAGGCTAGGTCATCTTGTTTTGTCTGGACAGCCATCTGTGCTAAGTTGAAAACCTCCTGTTGTTCCAATTCCCAAACCTGTCGCCTACGACCTGCATCCACAGCTGATAAAATCAAGCTGCAAATGGTCACTAGAGTCGCAAGGGCAACCAGACTTTCTAGCAAAATATAAGCCTTATTCTTCTGTTTTCTTATAGCGACCACTCCCTATATATAATTGATACGTGACTATTTTTTGACTAAGGTGAAAACGAATCTTGGTCAGAGAAGAATTTCCACCATCTTCTTCAAACTGAATAGTTTTCTCCTCTAAGACCTCTACGTTTCTGGGCACCTCTACAGCCTGATAACCATTTGTAACCTCCTGTCCACCGATAGCAAGGTTCACTTTTTTGTGGGAACTGGCTGCTAATTTCTGACTGTCTTTATAGATGGCCTCAAATTCCCAGAGAAAAATTTCTTCCTGAACAGACCGAAAGACCGTTTGTACTGTTCCTGATAAGGAAACAGCTAAAAAACTGACAACCAACAAGGTCAGCAGGCTTTCAAACAGGGTAAAAGCCTTATTTTTTCGCCGTAGCATACTGTTTTGCTTGTTTTTCAGTAATATAACCTTTCGCCTGCAAATCTGCCACCGTTGCTTCCTCGTCATGTTCCAATTCATAGAGCTCCATCTGACTCTCCACTACTTTGACAACAGCCGCATCCCCCTTCTTCTGAATAGCATCCTTCTGCTGGCTCAAATTTGGCACAAAGAGGAGCAAGAGCAGGCTAATGATCCCTAAAACGACCAACATTTCCACCAGAGTGAACCCTTTTACCTTCATTTCAACTAATTTTTTCATTTTACAACTCCATATTTTGATAAATCGGCAGCAACATGGCTGCGTAGATGAGAACGACCATTAAGGCCACAAAGAGAAAGACCAGCGGTTGGATTAGCTGCATGGCTCTATTGACCCGAGAGAAAAAATCCTCCCAACATTCAGCCGCATAAACTGTCAACTCGCTACCCAACTTGGACTTGACCTGACCGTACTCGACAATCAAACTCAGCTCCCGCTTAAAAAAGGCGTAGGTCTTAATGTGTTCGTGAAAACTCTGACCATTGGAAAGCGACTGCTCCAGGTCCTGGCCAATCTCCCGAAAAAGCTGCGACTGCTGCTCTTGCATCAAGCCCACAATCTGCGGCAGGTCCAAGCCTTGCCCAATCAAACTCCCCCACTCCCTGGCGTAATAGGCCGTCAGGTAGGTTTGGATGAGTTTTCCGAAAAATGGCAGAGCTGCCAAGCAGGAAAAGACCTTAATTTTATTGGTTTTGCGAAACCAAACCATACCAGCTAAGACCGCCACCAAACTAAGTCCACTTAGAGATAAAAAGATGGTCGGTAGATGATTAATCAGCACTGTCGCTGCATTGCCTTCCTCCAACTGGGGCAGAAGATAGTTTTTCAAGCCAAGCATAATCAAAAGCAGAAAACCAAGCAATATAATCGGATAGGTCGCCACCTCAATCAGCTTTTTACGAACCTTGCTGACATTTTCCAGATAGGACTGGATATGAATCAAACTCAGGCTGGTATTACCATGAACTTCTGCTAGAGCCACCTGTGTGACCACCGCATCTGAAAATCGCAAATCTGCCAGCAAACTCGAAAAGGGTTTGCCTGCCAGCAACCCGTCTGACAAGACCTGGGTATAGGGATCTGCCAGAAGCTGACTGCGTTTGAGGAAATCAACAATCTCCCCCAGATGAAAACCACTGGCAAAAAGATTATTGAAAAGCTCAATGACCTTACGCTGGCGAGCCAAGGGTAATTTTTTCTGTTTCTGCCTGCCGAAGACTGATATGTCCTGCTGCAAAAAGCCGATCAATTTGCGCATTCCACTGGTCTGCGGAATGGTTTTGGTAATTTCCCTTTGCAAAATCTACCACACCTCCTCCCCCGATTAAACGTTGATAGGCAATACCTTGAAGGGCATTGTTTAACTCCTCAGGACCGACACCCAATTCCAACATACGAGCATAGACACCCGAAATAGACCTTGCATGAACTGTTGAGAAAACGGTAGCTCCTGTCAGGCTGGCTCGAATGACTGCTCGAGCGGTTTCCGCATCCCGAATTTCACCGATGATGAGCAAGTCTGGTCGATGACGGAGGGACAGTTTGATCAGATTGTCGTAGGTGGCTCCGATGGCTTCATTGAGCTGGAGTTGCAGCATGTCCTCCTGCTTGATTTCAACAGGATCCTCGATGGTCAAAATCTGCTTGTCTGGGAATTTCAGCCTAGCAAGATGGTACATAAGTGTGGTCTTACCAGAGCCGACTGGACCCGAAAAAAGGTAGAGCCCTCGTCCCTTGATTTCTTCTGCAAGCCGCTCGGCCGCCTCAAACCAGAACTTGAGTTCCTTGTCATTGTCATAGAGCAGGCGGATAACCAAACTTTCCTTGCCACGATAATCTCCGACAGTTGATAAGCGAAGTGAAATCTCTCCGCTCCCATAATCATAGTCACAGGAACCCTGCTGGCTACGGCGTTTTTCGCCAACATTTAAACCTGCTAAAAACTTGAAATGGCTGATGATGGCTGTTACTTCCTCCTCAGCCAAGTCTTGCACAAATTCCCGATCGTCCATGATACGATGATAGACTTGGTAACACTCACCACGAGGAACCAGATAAATGTCACTGACCCTATCCGCCACCGCCTCTTCAATCATCTTTCTTGCTTTTTCTTGAATCATACAACCTCCTCACCCTATCAATTCGTAAGGAGACTTGATTTTCCATACTTTTTTGTTAAAATAATAAAAAAGCTTGGAGCTTCCTATGAAAAAATTAAAAAAAGGCGACCATATTCGCATTGTCAGCCCGTCATCTTCTATCGAAAGAGTTGGTGGTTTTGAGGCCAATCTTGCCGCCAAGGAAAAACTAGAAAATCTGGGCTTCAAACTCTCTTTCTCAGAACATTATTTTGAAAATGATATGTTCGATTCGGCTCCGATTGCCAGTCGTGTTGCGGACTTGGAAGCAGCCTTTGCGGATGAGTCGGTCGATGCCATTTTGACAACCATTGGTGGTTTCAACTGCAATGAGCTATTACCTTATTTGAATTTTGACATAATTGCCCGCAATCCAAAGATTTTCTGTGGTTATTCGGACACAACTGCCCTGCTCAATGCCATCTATGCCAAAACAGGTATACAGACTTACATGGGACCATTCTATAGCAGCTTTAAGATGCGTGAGGGACAAGATTACCAGACTCAGGCCTGGCTCAAGGCTGTGACACAAGACTCCTTTGACTTGACCCCGAGTCCAGAATGGTCTAGCGACGCTTGGTACCTACCAGACGCCCCTCGCACCTTTTACCCAACAGAATGGAAAGTCTACAATCCAGGCCAGGCCTCTGGTATTGCCATTGGTGGAAATATCTCAACCTACTGACTGGAACAGAGTTTGCTCCCAGACCAGACGAATATATTCTATTTTTAGAGGAGGCGGAAGACGACGATTATCTCATTATCGCTCGTCACTTGACTGCACTTTTACAAGCCTATCCAAATCCACAGGCTCTTGTCTTCGGTCGTTTTCCTAAAGAGACCAAGATGACGGAGGAGATTTTGCTGGCGATTTTGGACAAGCACCCTACTCTCAAAACCAGCCCTGTTCTCTATGATTTGGACTTTGCCCATACCCAGCCTCTGTTTACCATTCGGATTGGCGAGCATGTTGAACTTGATGCGGAAGCATTTACTATCAGATTCAGCTAAAAAGGATTGACCCGCAAAGGTCAATCCTCTTTTATTATTCATTTACGCAATTATTTTGTTTTAATTTGCAGGGGCGTACACGAGGTTGCGTAGGTTGCTTAATAAAACCAGCCGGTAAATTTTCTCTCGCTTCTACCAACATCAGCGAATGATACCGCTGCAAATATTCATCGCATTCCTCGCACCAATGCTGGTCTGATTCATCCCAAAAAGCCACCATCGTTCCATTCTTACTTTTCTTCATTGGAAAATCCTCTGATAGCCGTACCCACTCTTTTTGAAAGGCATTCAGTGCATCCTCATAGCGATCAAAAGCAGCCCTACTGGTAACATCCTCTTCCCAACCATCTAAGAACCACCAGGGTTCAAAATCTCCATACATTTTAATAACTTGATACATAATATTACTTCCTTTTTCGTACACATTATATCGAAATTGTATGATTTAAGAAAACATTCTGCTTGTTAATTCCTTATCAAGTCATATATATGGTTTCTTTCCGAATATCAAAAACACATCCCTCAAAGAGAGAGATGTGCCATCTTAATTTATTCAGTTACAGCTTCAAGCTCTGCTTCTGCAGCAAGCTCTTCTGCTACTGTGTCTTCAATGATTTCAACTTCATTGATGGCTTGTGGTTCAAGATTACGGTAGCGGGCCATACCTGTACCTGCTGGGATAATCTTACCGATGATAACGTTCTCTTTAAGACCGAGAAGGTTGTCACGTTTACCACGAATAGCTGCATCTGTAAGAACGCGAGTTGTTTCTTGGAAGGATGCGGCAGACAAGAATGAGTTGGTTTCAAGGGAAGCCTTCGTGATACCCATAAGAACTGGACGAGCTGTTGCCGGAATACCACCCGCAATAACCACTTCCGCATTGGCATCTGTAAAGTCTGTGATATCCATGAGGGTACCCATGAGAAGATCTGTGTCACCTGGATCCATGACACGAACTTTACGAAGCATTTGACGAACCATTACCTCGATGTGCTTGTCGCCGATTTCTACACCCTGGCTACGGTAAACTTTTTGAACTTCAGAAAGAAGGTAAGTTTCAACCGCCAAGACATCACGGACTTCAAGCAAGCGTTTTGGTTGGATAGAACCTTCGGTAAGGGCTGCTCCACGCGCGACTTGGTCCCCAACTTCAACCTTCATACGGGCTGTAAATGGAACCACATATTCGCCTTCGCCAGTTTTACCTTTAACAAAGACTTTCTTGGTACGAGTAGAAGCATCTTCTTCAATAGCGATAACTTCACCTTTAACCTCAGTGATAACCGCTTCCCCTTTCGGGTTACGGGCTTCAAAGATCTCTTGGACACGAGGAAGACCCTGCGTAATATCGCTGTTTGAGGCTACACCACCCGTGTGGAAGGTACGCATTGTAAGCTGTGTACCAGGCTCACCGATCGATTGGGCAGCGATTGTACCAACTGCTTCACCCACTTCAACCGCATCACCTGTCGCCAAGTTGATACCATAACAATGACGGCAGACACCGTGACGAGTGTTACATGTAAATACGCTACGGATGGTTACTTGTTCAACACCTGCATTGACAATTTCACGGGCAATATCTTCCGTAATCAATTGGTTTGGACCAATGATAACGGCACCCGTTTCAGGATGTTTAACAGTTTTCTTAGTGTAACGACCTTGCAAACGCTCTTCAAGTGGCTCGATCATTTCCTTGCCATCTGTGATTGAACGGATGTCAAGACCACGGTCTGTTCCACAGTCGTCTTCACGGATAATAACGTCTTGGGCAACGTCAACCAAACGACGAGTCAAGTAACCTGAGTCGGCTGTCTTCAAGGCCGTATCCGTCATACCCTTACGGGCACCGTGAGTTGAGAAGAACATTTCCAATACTGAAAGACCTTCACGGAAGTTAGACAAGATTGGCAATTCCATGATACGTCCGTTCGGAGCTGACATCAGACCACGCATACCGGCCAACTGGGAGAAGTTGGAGATGTTACCACGGGCACCAGAGTCCATCATCATAACGATTGGGTTCTTAGGATCTTGTTTTTCAACCAGGCGTTTTTCCAATTTTTCCTTAGCTGAACGCCATTCATCTGTAACAGCTGCATAGCGCTCATCGTCAGTAATCATACCACGACGGAATTGTTTCTTGATTTGTTCTACACGTTCGTGAGATTCTTCAATGATTTCAGCCTTGTTGTCGATAACTGGGATATCGGCAATACCCACTGTCAAACCAGCGAGTGTTGAGTGATAATAACCCAAGTCTTTCAAACGGTCAAGAAGGGCTGATGTTTCAGTTGTACGGAAACGCTTGAAGATTTCAGCGATGATGTTACCAAGATTTTTCTTCTTGAATGGTGGGTTGATTGGCAATTCTGCAATGGCAGCCTTAATATCTGATCCTGGTTCCAAGAAGTATTTATCAGGAGTTCCTTCTGTCAAGTTAGCATTGTTTGGCTCTTGCAAGTATGGAAGACCTTCTGGCATAATTGCGTTGAACAAGATTTTTCCGACAGTTGTCATCATGACCTTGTGTTTTTGGTTGTCTTTCCAAGGTTTATCGAGGCTATCTGTTGCGATACCAACACGAGTATGCAAGTGAACATAGCCATTGCGGTAAGCCATAACAGCCTCATCCGCATCCTTGAAGACCATACCTTCACCTTCACGACCAGCATCTTCCATGGTCAAGTAGTAGTTACCCAAAACCATATCCTGAGATGGTGTTACGACAGGTTTACCATCTTTAGGGTTAAGGATGTGTTCTGCCGCAAGCATAAGGATACGTGCTTCTGCTTGTGCTTCTTCTGACAATGGAACGTGAATCGCCATCTGGTCACCGTCAAAGTCGGCGTTGTAGGCTTCACAGACAAGCGGGTGCAAACGAAGGGCTTTACCGTCGATTAGAACTGGCTCAAAAGCCTGGATACCCAAACGGTGAAGGGTAGGTGCGCGGTTCAAAAGAACTGGGTGTTCTTTGATCACTTCTTCCAAGATATCCCAAATACGATCATCACCACGCTCAATCAAACGTTTTGCAGCTTTTACGTTTCCAGCAATATCACGGGCAACGATTTCGCGCATGACAAACGGTTTGAAGAGCTCGATAGCCATTTCACGTGGTACACCACATTGGTACATTTTAAGAGTTGGACCAACGGCGATAACGGAACGGCCTGAGAAGTCAACACGCTTACCAAGCAAGTTTTGACGGAATCGTCCTTGCTTACCTTTAAGCATGTGGCTGAGTGATTTAAGTGGACGGCTACCTGGTCCTGTAATTGGACGACCACGGCGACCGTTGTCAATCAAAGCATCCACAGCTTCTTGGAGCATCCGTTTTTCGTTTTGTACGATGATACCTGGAGCATTAAGTTCCAAGAGACGAGCCAAACGGTTGTTACGGTTGATAACACGGCGGTAGAGTTCGTTCAAGTCAGATGCGGCAAAACGGCCACCATCCAACTGAACCATCGGACGCAAATCTGGTGGAATAACTGGAAGGATATTGAGAATCATCCACTCAGGCTTGTTACCAGATTTATAGAAAGCATCCAATACATCCAAGCGGCGAACTGCTTTAATGCGTTTTTGACCAGAAGCTGTTTTCAATTCTTCTTTCAAAGCTGCGATTTCTTTTGGAAGATCGACTTGTTTCAAGAGGTCTTGGATCGCTTCTGCACCCATTTTGGCAACGAATGAACCATAACCATATTCACGCAAACGCTCACGGTATTCGCGCTCTGTCATGATTGACTTGTGCTCAAGCGGTGTATCTTTCGGATCGATCACCACGTAAGCTGCGAAGTAGATAACTTCCTCAAGCGCACGTGGGCTCATATCCAAGGTCAAGCCCATACGACTTGGAATACCTTTGAAATACCAAATGTGTGAAATTGGTGCTTTCAACTCAATGTGTCCCATACGTTCACGACGTACTTTTGCACGAGTCACTTCTACACCACAGCGGTCACAAGTAATCCCTTTATAACGGATACGCTTGTATTTACCACATGAACACTCCCAGTCTTTTGTTGGACCGAAGATGACTTCGTCAAAAAGTCCATCACGTTCTGGTTTAAGTGTACGATAGTTGATTGTTTCAGGTTTTTTAACCTCACCGTAAGACCATGAACGAACCTTACTTGGTGAAGCTAACGTGATTTGCATACTTTTAAATCGATTTACGTCAACCACTAATAATCCCTTTCTTTTCTTGTGAGAGGATGGATTCCCATACCTCAAATTCTTGAACAATAATCAGCAGAATGGATAGCTGGTAAGCTATTTTTCTATAAATCAGACGGTGGAAGACCGTTGGCCCTTATCTCTTTCAGTTCTGAGGTTTGGACCAACTTGTTCCATCCATTCTAATTATTCTTTGCCTTCTGCTTCTTCTGCTGCAAAGGCTGCGGCTGCGTCAGCTGCGGCTTTTGCACGTGCTTTTTCAAGATCATCTACGTGGATGATGTCATCATCTTCACCTTCATCAAGGTCACGCAATTCTACTTCGTTGTTGTCTTCATCAAGGACACGCATATCTAAACCAAGTGATTGCAATTCTTTGACAAGAACGCGGAATGATTCTGGAACACCTGGTTTTGGAATTGGTTTACCTTTGGTGATGGCTTCATAGGCTTTCAGACGGCCTGTCACATCATCTGACTTGTAAGTCAAGATTTCTTGAAGGACGTTTGAAGCACCGTAGGCTTCAAGGGCCCAAACCTCCATCTCACCGAAACGCTGACCACCAAACTGAGCCTTACCTCCGAGCGGCTGTTGGGTAACGAGTGAGTATGGTCCGACTGAGCGGGCGTGAAGTTTATCATCAACCATGTGGTGAAGCTTGATCATGTACATGACACCAACAGATACACGGTTGTCAAATGGTTCACCTGTACGTCCATCGTAAAGAATGGTCTTGGCATCTGAGTCCATACCTGCTTCTTTAACAGTTGACCAGAGGTCTTCTGAACTTGCACCATCGAAAACTGGTGTTGCGATATGGATGCCCAAGTTGCGAGCCGCCATACCCAAGTGAAGTTCCATAACCTGACCGATGTTCATACGTGATGGCACCCCGAGTGGGTTCAACATGATGTCAACTGGTGTTCCATCTGGAAGATATGGCATATCCTCAACAGGTACAATACGTGAAACGACACCCTTGTTACCGTGACGACCGGCCATCTTATCTCCGACCTTGATCTTACGTTTTTGAGCGATGTAAACACGAACCAACATGTTAACACCTGATTGCAATTCATCACCGTTGGCACGAGTAAAGATTTTCACATCACGAACGACACCATCGGCACCGTGAGGTACACGAAGAGAGGTATCACGTACTTCACGTGACTTGTCACCGAAGATTGCGTGCAAGAGACGCTCTTCAGCAGAAAGATCTTTTTCACCTTTTGGTGTGACTTTACCAACAAGAATGTCGCCCTCTTTAACTTCGGCACCAATACGGATAATCCCCATTTCGTCCAAGTTGCGAAGGGCATCTTCACCAACGTTTGGAATTTCGCGAGTGATTTCTTCAGGGCCTAACTTAGTATCACGTGTTTCTGATTCGTATTCTTCCAAGTGAACAGATGTATAGACATCATCTTTCACAAGGCGTTCAGACATGATAACCGCATCCTCGAAGTTGTAACCTTCCCACGTCATGTAGGCAACGATAGGGTTTTGACCAAGAGCCATTTCCCCATTTTCCATAGAAGGTCCATCTGCGATGAAGTCGCCTTTTTCTACGATGTCGCCCAATTTTACAAGGGTACGTTGGTTGTAGGCAGTACCCGAGTTTGAACGACGGAATTTAGAAATGTGGTAGACATCAAGCGAGCCATCTTCACGACGCACTTCTACCTTGTCCGCATCTGCGTAAACAACCTTACCATCGTGTTGAGCGATAATTGCCGCACCTGAGTCGTGAGCAGCCTGGTATTCCATACCAGTACCAACGTAAGGTGCTTTTGGATCAATCAATGGAACAGCCTGACGTTGCATGTTGGCACCCATGAGGGCACGGTTGGAGTCATCGTTTTCCAAGAAAGGAATACATGCTGTCGCAACGGCAACTACCTGCTTAGGTGAAACGTCCATGAAATCTGCTGAATCTGCTGGGAACTCTTGGTTGTTACCTTGGTGACGTCCCATAACAATCTTATCAACGAAACGGTTGTTTTCATCAAGTGGCGATGTTGATTGGGCTACAATATAAGCATCTTCTTCATCGGCTGTCAACCAAACGATCTCATTTGTAACTGTACCAGTTGCACGGTCAATCTTGCGGTATGGTGTTTGGATGAAGCCATACTTGTTGAGGTGACCATAAGAAGACAAGTTGTTGATCAAACCGATGTTTGGTCCCTCAGGCGTTTCAATCGGACACATACGACCATAGTGAGTGTAGTGAACGTCTCGAACCTCATAACCAGCACGGTCACGAGTCAAACCACCAGGTCCCAAGGCTGACAAACGGCGTTTGTGAGACAACTCAGAAAGTGGGTTGTGTTGGTCCATGAACTGTGACAACTGAGATGAACCAAAGAATTCTTTGATTGCGGCTGTAACAGGACGGATATTGATGATTTGTTGTGGCGTCAATACTTCATTGTCTTGAACAGACATACGCTCACGCAAGTTACGTTCCATACGAGTCAAACCGATACGTACTTGGTTAGCAAGCAATTCACCAACGGCACGAATACGACGGTTACCCAAGTGGTCAATATCATCTACACGACCAAGACCCTCAGCCAAGTTGAGGAAGTAGCTCATTTCAGCCAAGATGTCCGCAGGTGTTACTGTACGTACGTTTTCTGCAGGATTAGCATTACCAATCACCGTCACAACACGTTCTGGATCCTTAGGAGCTACAATCTTGAATTTCTGCAAAAGAACTGGCTCAAGAAGAACAGCATTGTCATTTGGAATGTATTCTACCAAGTTGAGCTCATCGAATTGTGCTTCTACTTTTTCAAGCACGTCACGGCTCAAGACAGTACCAGCTTCCAAGACAATTTCGCCTGTCTCACCGTTAATCACATGCTCAGCAAGTGTTTGGTTGAGCAAACGAGTACGAAGGTTGAGTTTTTTATTAATCTTATAACGACCAA
The DNA here is from genome assembly GCF_000294495.1 of Streptococcus suis S735. Taxonomy (NCBI): domain Bacteria; kingdom Bacillati; phylum Bacillota; class Bacilli; order Lactobacillales; family Streptococcaceae; genus Streptococcus; species Streptococcus suis. Next base: position 105,685 of record NC_018526.1, on the reverse strand, counting down.
CAGGTGCCAAGTCGTAACGACGTGGGTCAAAGAAACGAGCTGTCAAAAGACTACGAGAGCTTTCAGCTGTCTTTGGTTCACCTGGACGAAGGCGCTCATAGATTTCCTTAAGCGCTTCATCCGTACGAGAATCTGCTGGGTTTTTATGAATATCTTTTTCGATGGTATTGCGAACCAATTCGCTATCACCGAAGATGTCAAAGATTTCATCATCGCCTGAGAAACCAAGCGCACGAACAAGCGTTGTGAACGGAATCTTACGCGTACGGTCAATACGAGTGTAGGCAATGTCTTTTGAGTCTGTTTCCAATTCCAGCCAAGCTCCACGGTTAGGAATAACCGTTGATCCATAACCTACTTTACCATTCTTATCTACTTTATCATTGAAGTAGACACCTGGTGAACGAACCAACTGAGAAACGATGATACGCTCTGCACCGTTGATGATGAAGGTACCCATTTCAGTCATGATTGGAAACTCACCGAAGAAGACTTCTTGTGTCTTGATCTCGCCAGTTTCTTTATTCACCAGACGGAAAGTTACATAAATTGGAGCTGAGTAGTTCGCATCATGCGCACGCGCCTCTTCCAATGTGTATTTAGGCTCTTTCAATTCATAACCAACGAATTCCAATTCCATGGTATCCGTAAAGTTTGAAACTGGAAGTACATCTTCAAAGACTTCTTTCAAACCGTAATCTAAAAAGTCTTGGAAAGAGTCCGTTTGAATTTCAATCAAATTTGGTAAATCAAGAACTTCCTTGATTCTTGAAAAACTACGACGGGTACGGTGCTTACCGTACTGAACTTCATGTCCTGCCAAAAGTTTTCTCCTTTGTAATAAGATACGAGACCGTGAAAACCAAAGTGAGAATAAGCGGTAAGTCCGAAATCTTTGATTTCGTTAACGCACCCTCGTCAGAACGACTAGGGCTTTCTAGACAGAATGTCGAAGAAAGACCAGACGTTTACGACGTTGGGAGTGACAAACCAAAGTAAATATTTCATACACTTTTTCACACAGGTTTTAGGTCGAGTTCAATTAAAGATACGAGGGCGTTTAACACTCCAAAAGAAAATAAGCGGTAAGTCCGAAATCTTTGATTTCGTTGACGCACCCTCGTCAGAACGACTAGGACTTTCTAGACAGAATGTCGAAGAAGGTTCAGACGTTTACGACGCCAAGGGGTAAACAAAGTCAAAGTTCTACAGGAGTGTAGCCCGAGTTCAATTATATACAGCCATGTGATGACCAACATTCATCCTTTTTCTGAATTTTTAGAATCTTTAAGAATAGGTAACAATTCTCAAAAAAATTCCTCATAGACACAAAAAGAGCAGCTAAATCTTCCTTTGAAAAAGTTTGATTTAACTGCTGCAAGCCTTGTTTGGACAATATTTCAAACAAGACACACGACAAATAATTTATACCATTATAGCACAAGTACTAGGAAAAATCAAGGTGAATCATTATTCGCTTGCTCACTAGTTGCTGTTTGCGTTTCTGATGACTGGTTCGTGTTATTAGCTGAAGAACTCGTGCTACTCCGAGTCGAACTGCTTCGTTGGGTTGAGCTACTTGATGTTGCCGTTTGGGAGCCGATAATTGTATTCCAAGCCTGTGCTCGATCACTATCTGTCCCCCCAACCATGAAGTTATAGCTCGTTACCGGTGCACCATTTTTAGCCCAATAACTAGTTGTCATCGCACCGCCAACTGTTACTTGGCGCCCATTTACCTGTGTTGTCCCTGCACGTTGACCTGTAGAAGCAACGACGCTAGAAGCAATAACACTACTGTCTAATTCAAATTTTCCTGCGAACATATCCGCATTAACATTGTAAAGCGCATCAACCATATGGGCCACATATTGTGAATTATTGTGGTAGCCTGTCCAGACATACATTTCTGAGTTATCATCATTCCCAGCCCAGGTACCTAAAGTTACTCTAGGGGTTGATAGCATGAGCCACACGTCATTGACTTCATTACTTGTTCCCGTCTTACCGACGAAATCAGATGATGCTGCCTGTGGGTTTAAACCACTCAATCGACTCTTGAACGTCGTAGTATAACCAGAGTTGACAACCTGTCTCAAAAGCTGGTTCATAATACTTGCAGTTGCTTTAGAATAGACTTGAACCGGAGTCGCTTCATGCTGATACACTACTGTTCCATCAGAGGCAGTAATGCTTTCAACAATGTAATGTTTGTTATAAACGCCACCATTTGCCAAAGTTTGATAGGCATTGGTATTTGTCAATACTGAAATTTCAACACCACCACCCAACGGTACACTTTCAATATCGTACATAGGAATATGATAATTCATTTTATCCATGTACGCTTTGGCATCTACACCTGCATTTCTCATCATCTTATAGGTCCAAAAAGCAGGAATGTTAACAGAACGGTCAATAGCCGTCTGTAAGTTCATCATACCAGTACCACGTCCTGAACCATACATAATCGGTTGTCCACTTGAAAAGTTCGTTGGATAATCTGAAAGGATGCTGGCAGAACCTATCAAACCTTGATCAATCGCAATACCGTAAGCTAACAGAGGCTTGATGGTTGACGCTGGCGAACGAAGGGTATCAAAGGCATGGTTATTTTGGTTGGTTGCATAGTCGCGACCACCCACAAATCCTAAAATGGCCCCTGTGGCATTATCAATTAACACACTACCTGTCTCGACATATTCGTTTCCATCATCCAAAACAGATCCATAGTTTGCCACAACAGACTGCATCGCCGCATAGATTTTTTGATCAACGGTACTCTTAATCGTGTAGCCACCTTGGCTCAATTCTTGCTTGGCCAACTCCTCATAGGATGCCTTTGTTTCATCATTTTTCAAGTCATTTTTAGAAACCTTGTCACGTTTCACCAGGTAATCAAACATAACCTCTTGCGCTTCTTCCATGACCTTGTAATAGAGATAATCTTTCGTATCCGCCATTACAGGAGCTGGAGCAATAAAATCTTGTTTAATATCGTAGGCTTTATAGGTTTCGTATTCTTCCTTGGTCAAGAATGACGCCCGATACATATTAAAGAGAACATCTTGATAGCGTTCAATACCGTAAACCATATCTTCATCTGATTTACGTGTTCCATCTGATGCATAGGGAGAATAAACAATCGGACTTTGCGGTAAGCCTGCAATAAAAGCAGCCTGAGGAACAGTCAAGTCTTTCGCTGGTTTACCAAAAATTCCCTGAGCCGCAGCTTCTACCCCTGCAATATTTCGTCCCTGATTATTTCGACCAAATGGAGAAACATTTAAGTAAATGGTTAAAATCTCTTCCTTGGTCATATTCCGCTCTAATGCCAAAGCCGAAACAATCTCATTAGCCTTACGCGTAAAGGTTGGAGCATCTCCGACAAGTTGCTGTTTTATCAATTGCTGCGTCAAGGTTGAACCACCGCTAGATGAACCTAGACCAACTGATCCCAGTGCCGCACGCAAAACAGCCTTAGGCACAACCCCATTGTGGGTTTCAAATGTTTCATCCTCTGTCGCAATTACAGCCTGTTTTAGATAATTAGAGACCTCTTCCGAAGTAATAGGTACACGAAGCAGATCTGAATTAACTTCCGACACCAAGCTACCATCCGAATAGGTAACGGTGGAAATCCGACTAACTTCTGAAACCTTCGCTACCAGTTCCTCTGTTTTGGGAATCTTAACGTCATCAAAAAGACTAACCACGAAACCAATTCCTATACCCGCACCAAAAAGACCGAATAGGAACACCAAGACAGCTACTGAATTGAATAATAATTTCAGCGTCCGAAGGAAAACTCCTACTACATCCCCTAAGCCTAGGGCACTGATTTTCTTTTTAAAATCTTGCTTATCTGATTTAGTCGCCATATTAACTCCTTATCGTTCCATTATACCAAATTTTGTTTATTTTCCGCAATTTCGTGGTATAATAGGGAGGAATTTTTTAAAATGAAGTTCGGTCCAAAAATCATATAAAATGGTTTATGGTCCTGTATATTAAACCTAAAGGAGACAGCCCACATGAACATTTTTGAAGAACTAAAAGCTCGTGGCTTGGTCTTTCAAACGACAGACGAAGAAGCCTTGGTAAAAGCATTGACAGAAGGACAGGTTTCTTATTACACAGGATACGATCCAACAGCAGATAGTTTACACTTGGGGCACTTGGTTGCTATCTTAACTAGCCGTCGCTTGCAGTTAGCAGGCCACAAGCCTTATGCCCTAGTTGGCGGTGCAACTGGTCTGATTGGCGACCCTTCCTTCAAGGATGCGGAGCGCAGCTTGCAAACCAAAGACACCGTGGACGGCTGGGTAACAAAAATCCAAGGTCAGCTCTCTCGCTTCTTGGATTTTGAAAATGGTGACAACAAGGCTGAAATGGTCAACAACTACGACTGGTTCTCAGACATCAGCTTTATCGACTTCCTTCGTGATGTTGGTAAATACTACACGGTCAACTACATGATGAGCAAAGACTCTGTAAAAAAACGGATTGAAACAGGGATTTCCTACACCGAGTTTGCCTACCAAATCATGCAGGGCTATGACTTCTACGAGCTCAATGACAAGCACAATGTGACCCTACAAATCGGTGGTTCTGACCAGTGGGGCAATATGACTGCAGGTACTGAATTGCTTCGCCGCAAGGCTGACAAGTCTGGTCACGTGATGACTGTGCCACTTATCACCGACTCAACAGGTAAGAAATTTGGTAAGTCTGAAGGCAACGCCGTTTGGTTGGATGCCGACAAGACTTCTCCGTATGAAATGTACCAATTCTGGCTCAATGTCATGGACGACGATGCCGTTCGTTTCTTGAAAATCTTTACTTTCTTGTCATTAGATGAGATTGCTGAAATCGAGAAACAATTTGACGCTGCCCGTCATGAACGCCTGGCTCAGAAGATTTTGGCCAAGGAAGTCGTGACATTGGTCCACGGTGAAGAAGCCTATAACCAAGCCCTTAACATCACCGAGCAATTGTTTGCTGGCAATATCAAAAACCTATCCGCAAAAGAACTCAAACAAGGCCTCAGCAACGTTCCAAACTACGCTGTACAGGCTGAAGACAACCTTAACATCGTGGAACTTCTAGTTACCTCTGGTATTGTCAATTCAAAACGCCAAGCTCGTGAAGATGTACAAAATGGTGCCATTTATGTCAATGGTGAGCGTGTGCAAGACTTGGACTATACCCTTTCTGACAGTGACAAGATTGACGGCGAGTTAACCGTTATCCGTCGTGGGAAGAAGAAGTATTCTGTGTTGACTTATTAAGATTTTTCAAGGAAATCCACCATGATTTCCTTTTGTTCTATCAATAGGAGAACAGCTATGACCTGTATTTTTTGCCATCAGATTGAAGAAATAGATATTCTCTACCAGACAGAATATTTCAAGGTGGTCTGGGACATTGACCCTATTCAAACTGGGCATCTGTTGATTATCAGCAAAGACCACTATGACACACTCAGTCAAGTCCCACCTACTATTCGCTATGAACTATCGGACTTGGAAGTATTTTTGACTGAAAAACTCTGTCAAACATTGGCAATTGACGGTGTGACCACAGCCTGCAACGATCGCTTGTTTAATGCTGGCACCCATTTCCATGTCCACCTAATTCCACGCTTTCGATCAGACGGCTTCTGGGACCAAATTTCACTTGCACAAGCGCAACTAGACCTGACTCATTTTCTCAAAGCATTATAAAAAGCAGCCCGACGGCTGCTTTTTCGCTTATACCAACTCTTCCACTTCATAGATAGTATCTTCCAGCACCTCTTGGTACCGTTCCAAGTCATAGGCCACAGAGGTTGCCACCTCCGCCAACTGCTCTTCCAGCTGGATTTTCACCTCTTCCACCCCATCCAAGTCCAAGAGGTGATTGGTCACATGCTTGACACAGTTTTGGCACGATAAGTTTTTCAATTTCAAAGTTTGCTTCATGTTCTTTCTCCTTTTTTATACTCAATGAAAATCAGATTCAGACTAGCTTCAAAGGTTCGGGGAACCTTTGAAGGTTGGAAATAAAGCGAACGTCTTCGTTTCTCCAAGAGCAGATAGAACCCTACTACTTTCGCATTTTCAGGTAGTAGGCTGTAAAGCTCCACAGGAGCTTTACACTCATCAAGTCAAGTCAACAACGTCTGAGGTTGATTTTCGAAGAGTATGATGATGCCCGCAGGTACATTGCCCAGCCAAGCACCGACAAGCGATTTGCTCAGGTGCAGTCCTTTGTAACTGCGAGATTTTGCTGGCCAGATTTTCTAGGCTTTTTTTGGAAAATGTCCCTGTGTCTAGCAGTTTTTCAACCAGTTGCCCCTGTTTTGTGGAACATATGGCAGCTAGTAAGAGCTCCACCTGCCCCTGCAAATGTTCCTCTTCACTAATCAGCGGATAATAGTGGTACTTGCTAGTTTCCTTAGCCATTCTCAAATAGTTTTTCTTCCGCAGCCGCCCTAAAAGTGTCTTAATAGTCGTCGCCTGCCAATCAAAGCCTTCCTGCAAGGCCTGAATAATTTCCTGAGAAGTCGCACCAGGATGGGCCCACAGAACCCGCATGACCTGCCACTCCGCAGCAGAAATTGTCTGCTCCACACATTCACCTCCCAACAATAATTTTCTAACTTCAGTTTACATTTGTAGTCAAAAATTGTCAAGAAGAAAGACTGAACACCTTGCCCAGTCTTCTCATTATTCTTAGTGAGCCAGCATCTCCTGACCAATTTCCAAACCAGTCAAACCAACAGGGTAGTATGTCGGCCAGTTTTCCAACTCTTCCAAGAGTTTTTCTTGGCTCTCTCCACCAAAATAGATATGGAAGTGACCTGTTTTAACAGGGGCGATATTGTGGTCGCTAAATTGAACATACTTATAGTTACCAGCATTTGCATCAGTTGCTTCAAACAAGAAACGAACACCACGATTTCCTTTTTTGTAGGTCAAAATCTTATAACCCACATACTTATACGTGAATTTTTCTTTCTTATCTCCCACTACAAATTCCATGGTATTATCTGTAATGTTAATTTGATCAACATCTGTTTTGTAGCCAGTATCGTAATAAGTCTTGTACTCTTCAGCTGTCATACCACCTTTGATCTTAGCCTTGTAATCCCAGACCTGATCTAGTGTACCATCAAGCAAGTATGGATAAACAGATTGCCACTCACCTGCATAATCTGAAAGAGTACGATCTTTTACGGCACTATCTTCAAAATAACCGTTATAAACAGTTTGCGCAGTCTCAGCACCTTCTTCTGGCAAAATTTCAGAACCTTCTTGGGAAGTTGTTTTTTCAAGGGCAATCAGATTATCTTCCATAACAGAAATATAATCCTTACCATTTTTCATATCCTCATCCGTCAAACTTTCAAGAGGATTAAGAACGTCCAACTGAACCCCAGTCTCTTTGGCAAGTGTTTCTGCAACAGATTTTGACGCATTTTCTTCAAAATAGATATACTTAATACCATATTTATTAATATACTCTGTCAATTCTGCTAGACGTGATGGAGTTGGATCCTCATCTGCAGCAACACCTGTAATAGAAACTTGTTTCAAACCATAGTCCAAAGCCAAATATGCAAATGCAGTATGCTGTGTAACAAAGTATTTCTGTTTCGCAGCAGATAATGTTTCAGAATATTTAGCATCCAAAGCATCTAATTTCTCAATATAGGCTGCCGCATTTGTTTCAAAAGCATCTTTCTTTTCTGGGTATTTAGCTACCAAACTATCACGAATATTTTCTACAAGTGTGATGGCACGCTCAGGAGACAACCATACATGCGGGTCATAAGCATGGCTATGCCCCTCCTCACTATGGTCGTGACCTTCATGTTCCTCCTCACCACCAGGCAAAAGCAACATCCCCTCCGTCGCACTAATCACATTAACCTTTGTTGTATCAAGTGATTTTTCAACATCATGGACCCATGTTTCCATATTTTCATTTTCATAAACAAAAGCATCTGCCTCTTGGATACGAGCAATATCTTTGGCTGACGGCTCATAACCATGAACCTCTGTCCCAGCCTTAACCAACAGATCAACATTTGCCTCATCACCTGCCACCTGCTTGGTGAACTCATAAACAGGATAAAAGGTCGTTACAATATTCAACTTCCCATCTTCAGAAGCTGTGCTATTGCCACAAGCACCCAAAAGCAAAGCTGAGACAGACAAGAATAATAAACCAACTTTTTTCATCTTAACTCCTTATTTTTTAAATTTTTGAACAACATTCACCAGTAAGAAAATACTAATGAAAATCAAGGTAATACTTGCACTCGCTGGGGTTTCTGCATAGTAAGAAGTCAGCAACCCCATAACCATTCCAAAAAAGCCAATACCCATCCCAGTAAAGATAACAGCTTTAAAGCTCTTACCAAGTCGCAATGCAATAGAAGCAGGCAAAACCATAATTGTTGAAACCAGCAAAGCACCTGCCGCAGGAATCATTAAGGCAATGGCGACACCAGTCACCACATTGAAGGCAATGGACATTGCTCGCACAGGTAACCCATCTACAAATGCCGTATCCTCGTCAAAGGTAAGAATATACATCGGACGTAAAAACAACAATGTCAGCACGATGACAATCACAGCAATCGTAAACAAAGCAATTACCTGCTCCTGACTAATCGTCACAATCGAACCAAACAGATATTGTTCCAGGCTAAGCCCTGATTTCCCACCAGATTTATTCATGACAATGAGCGAAATAGCCAAACCAGTCGACATGAGGATAGCCGTCCCAATTTCCATAAAATTCTTGTAAATTGTCCGCAAATACTCTAAAAATACAGCTGCCACAATAACGACAAGAACAGTCGAAAGCGTTGGTGAAATCCCCAATACCAAACCAAATGCAACCCCCGCCAACGAAACATGACTAAGAGTATCCGACATCAAACTTTGCCGCCTGAGTATCAAGAAGACCCCCAAAATGGGCGAGAACAGACTCATCGCAATGATTGCCAGGAAAGCACGCTGCATAAAGTCATAATGAAATACAGATAGATCAAACATGGGCAACCTCCTCATCCGCTTCATGAACATTGAAACAACGCCAAGGAGACTGCTGATCACGAACCAAGTGAATGTTTCGATCAGCATACTTATTCAGCTCATCAGGATCATGAGTTATCATCAAAACCGACTTTCCATGCTTCTTAGCCGAATGGTGCATGAGTTGGTAAAAAGCATCCTTGGTCCCTGCATCCATCCCTGTTGTCGGTTCATCCAGAATAAAAATATCTGGATCAGAGGCAAACATACGCGCAATGACCGCACGCTGCTTCTGCCCACCACTCAAAGCACCTAAGCGCTTATCCCGATGTTCCCACATTCCAACTGATTCCAAACTAATCCGAACATGTTCCTCATCATGAGCTGTCAAACGACGAAACCAACCTTGTCGAGGATAACGCCCTGATTTTACAAATTCGTAAACCGTGCTCGGAAAACCAGCATTAAAACTTGCAATTTGCTGAGGTAAATAGGCCATTCTCAACTTCTTCCCCTTTATACTCTTCTCAGCAATAGAAACCTTCCCTTGTTTGGGCTTCAATATCCCCAAAGTCGCCTTAATGAGGGTTGTCTTGGCTGCGCCATTCTCACCAGTCAAAGTCACAAATTCCCCACTATCAAGATAATAATGAATATGTTCTAAAACCGGTTCTTTGTCGTAGTAAAACGACAAGTCTTCCACAGTAATATATCTCATCTATTTTCTAATCTTCTCCACTAACTCACTTAAGAATCGAGCAATTGACTCCTGCTCTTCAAGACTATAATTTTCCAAAAGCTCTTCATAAGCTTCCAAGGTATGCGCGTGATGATGAGCATGCTCTGCAGCAATAGGCTTAGCAGCCTCAGTCAAACTAAAGCGAACAATACGAGCATCCTTATCATCTCTAACCGCCACCAATAACCCCTGAGCAACTAATGACTTTGTAGCCTTCGTGATCGCAGCCTGACTAACATTCAACTCCTTAGCAATCTCAGTATTAGTATATGCAGCCTTTTCAATAAGCATCAAAATATGCTCCTGCGTATTCGTCAACTTCACCGTGCTTTGACAAGAACCAACCAAAATCTCTAATTGATTCTCCGAACTCAAAACAATCTCGTGCAGGTACTTCTCAATTTCTAATGCAATACGATTCATAGGCATCCCCTTAACCTTTTAATTAACTTGTTAAGTATACCACATAGAAAACAAAAAAACAAGGAAAATATTTAAAAGCTAAATTCTCAAAGTAAGTACTAGTCTGACTCGAGAACTAGAAACTAGACTGAGACGAAAAAATAAGGTAGAACTTGAGAACAATAAAGTACATTTAGAATTAAAGAGTTTAGTTGAAAATGGTAAATAAAAATTACTCTTTACAGTCCTATTCTTTACAGATCTAAGACTTAGAGAAGCACTCGCACTAACATGGCAAGACATTGACCTTTCGAGCAATACAATTCATATCACAAAGTCTGTATACGTTAATAAAGGTATAAGCCACCCGTGGTGCTAGTTCATTTCAAAATAGCGTAAGTTATGAGCCAGAATAATTTGTTCAATTCGTAACTGTAGTCCAGCCAGCCCTCTAGCTAATGTCTGTTCGATGTCAGTGTTTCAAAGTAGTCCCATTACGATTACAAAAAATTCAATAGAAAAGCAGTACAAAAAAATTCTTGAACGTGATGCGGCTCTTAAAAAGATACGCATACATGATTTTAGGCACTCACACGCTTCTCTATTGATAAATCGAGGGGAAGATTATTTAGTTGTGAAAGAAAGGCTAGGACACGCTTTTATAACAACTTCAATCGATACCTATTCTCACTTGTATCCAAGCAAGCAAAAAGATTTAGCAGATAAATTAGATGACCTAATTTAAGGCTTTATATTTACAGTACTATCAAATAAAGGAATATGGAATTTATTATCCTCTAAAAATTTTGATACTTTCAACTTATCTTCAGCAGAGCATCTTTTACCAAACGTAATTGTCATATTACTGAATATAGTCGGATTTAAATCTAAATCAAAGTATTCTTTAGGTTTAACAGAAATAAAACTATTAATTATTTCAGTCAAATCTCCTTTATTTGCATTCATTAATTCCAAAACTAAATCTATTGGTAATGGAAAAATTTGAAAAGAAAATCTTTGCTCATTTTGAAAACTCCAATCAGTTGTCTTATAGATACCATTTGAAGCTAAATTAATAGTTGTGGATTTATCATCTGAAGAAACTACTCGAGGAGTGATCAATGAAATATCATCAGTATACCTTATTTGTTCCAAAGAAGGCACATATTTATTATTTGTAACTAATAAGCCTGATTTTAAAGGATGTAATGCATTTACCATATCAATTGGTTCAGAAGATTCAGATAAAGAAAATTTTTCCGTTAAAAAGACATCAGTTTCTTTGTCAAAACTAATTCCTATACACACTCCTGTCATATTATCAGAATACATTGTCCATTGTGGAATACTATTAGGAGTATCAGTCCAACAAGACACATACTTAAATCCACCTAGATTACCAAAGTCTGAAGTTGAAGGTTCTAATGGATCGTCAACATAAAGTAAACTTTTGAATCTCAATGTTTTATAATTTAATATCAGAAGCAATGTTTCAACTGTTGTATAATGATAAAGTGTCTTCATATAATGGCTCCTCCTCTTGCTTATATAACTTATTATACAACAAAACATTAAGTAATTTTTAGTAACTCAACTGAAAATTTTATAACCTCAAAACAAAAAGACAAGGCTTAGAAACCTTGTCTTTTAAACTATACCGGCGGCCGGGGTCGAACCGGCACGTCCTTGCGGACACTGGATTTTGAGTCCAGCGCGTCTGCCAATTCCGCCACGCCGGCATATAGTTGAACTGGGGTAGCTGGATTCGAACCAACGCATGAGGGAGTCAAAGTCCCTTGCCTTACCGCTTGGCGATACCCCAATATTAAAATAGGCGAGTGAGGGGAATCGAACCCCCGAATGTCAGAGCCACAATCTGATGTGTTAACCACTTCACCACACCCGCCATATAACACGGGCAGTAGGAATTGAACCCACACTGAAGGTTTTGGAGACCTTAGTTCTACCTTTAAACTATGCCCGTAAAGGTATGGAGAGAGAGGGATTCGAACCCCCGAACCCGAAGGAGCGGATTTACAGTCCGCCGCGTTTAGCCTCTTCGCTATCTCTCCGAAATATAATATTAAATTAATGGCGCGAGACGGAATCGAACCGCCGACACATGGAGCTTCAATCCATTGCTCTACCAACTGAGCTACCGAGCCAAATTCTTAAAGAAATTGCGGGAGCAGGATTTGAACCTACGACCTTCGGGTTATGAGCCCGACGAGCTACCTAGCTGCTCCATCCCGCGATAATAGTAAGGAGGATGTGGGATTCGAACCCACGCACGCTTTTATACGCCTGACGGTTTTCAAGACCGTTCCCTTCAGCCGGACTTGGGTAATCCTCCGAATAATATAGTCCGTACGGGATTCGAACCCGTGTTACCGCCGTGAAAAGGCGGTGTCTTAACCCCTTGACCAACGGACCATATAATGGGCACGAGTGGAATCGAACCACCGACCTCACGCTTATCAGGCGTGCGCTCTAACCATCTGAGCTACGCGCCCAAACCAAGTTTGGGTATGAACTATGTTCAAAGCGGGTGACGAGAATCGAACTCGCGACAACAGCTTGGAAGGCTGTAGTTTTACCACTAAACTACACCCGCTTATATGGGAGTTAACGGGATCGAACCGCTGACCCTCTGCTTGTAAGGCAGATGCTCTCCCAGCTGAGCTAAACTCCCAATTTGCTAAGCGACTACCGTATCTAACAGGGGGCAACCCCCAACTACTTCAGGCGTTCTAGGGCTTAACTGCTGTGTTCGGCATGGGTACAGGTGTATCTCCTAGGCTATCGTCACTTAACTACTGAGTCTTGTCAACTCAAAATTGAATATCTATATTCTAACAAGAAACCGATCGCTTGTCAATATTGACTCTAGTTTATTTCTTTGGATAAGTCCTCGAGCGATTAGTATTGGTCCGCTACATGTGTCGCCACACTTCCACTTCCAACCTATCTACCTGATCATCTCTCAGGGCTCTTACTAACATAAAGTTATGGGAAATCTCATCTTGAGGTGGGTTTCACACTTAGATGCTTTCAGCGTTTATCCCGTCCCTACATAGCTACCCAGCGATGCCTTTGGCAAGACAACTGGTACACCAGCGGTAAGTCCACTCTGGTCCTCTCGTACTAGGAGCAGATCCTCTCAAATTTCCTACGCCCGCGACGGATAGGGACCGAACTGTCTCACGACGTTCTGAACCCAGCTCGCGTGCCGCTTTAATGGGCGAACAGCCCAACCCTTGGGACCGACTACAGCCCCAGGATGCGACGAGCCGACATCGAGGTGCCAAACCTCCCCGTCGATGTGAACTCTTGGGGGAGATAAGCCTGTTATCCCCAGGGTAGCTTTTATCCGTTGAGCGATGGCCCTTCCATACGGAACCACCGGATCACTAAGCCCGACTTTCGTCCCTGCTCGAGTTGTAGCTCTCGCAGTCAAGCTCCCTTATACCTTTACACTCTGCGAATGATTTCCAACCATTCTGAGGGAACCTTTGGGCGCCTCCGTTACCTTTTAGGAGGCGACCGCCCCAGTCAAACTGCCCGTCAGACACTGTCTCCGATAGGGATAACCTATCCGGGTTAGAGTAGCCATAACACAAGGGTAGTATCCCAACAGCGCCTCAGTCGAAACTGGCGTCCCGACTTCGTAGGCTCCTACCTATCCTGTACATGTGGTACAGATACTCAATATCAAACTGCAGTAAAGCTCCATGGGGTCTTTCCGTCCTGTCGCGGGTAACCTGCATCTTCACAGGTACTAAAATTTCACCGAGTCTCTCGTTGAGACAGTGCCCAAATCATTACGCCTTTCGTGCGGGTCGGAACTTACCCGACAAGGAATTTCGCTACCTTAGGACCGTTATAGTTACGGCCGCCGTTTACTGGGGCTTCAATTCAGATCTTCGCTTGCGCTAAACCCTCCTCTTAACCTTCCAGCACCGGGCAGGCGTCACCCCCTATACATCATCTTACGATTTAGCAGAGAGCTGTGTTTTTGATAAACAGTTGCTTGGGCCTATTCACTGCGGCTGACTTTAAGCCAGCACCCCTTCTCCCGAAGTTACGGGGTCATTTTGCCGAGTTCCTTAACGAGAGTTCTCTCGCTCACCTGAGGCTACTCGCCTCGACTACCTGTGTCGGTTTGCGGTACGGGTAGAGTATGATACATCGCTAGAAGCTTTTCTCGGCAGTGTGACGTCACTAACTTCGCTACTTAACTTCGCTCCCCATCACAGCTCAATGTTACAGATACAAGCATTTGACTCATATCACACCTCACTGCTTAGACGGGCACTTCCAATCGCCCGCTTTAGTTAGCCTACTGCGTCCCTCCATCACTTCATACTCTAGTACAGGAATATCAACCTGTTGTCCATCGGATACACCCTTCGGTCTCTCCTTAGGTCCCGACTAACCCAGGGCGGACGAGCCTTCCCCTGGAAACCTTAGTCTTACGGTGGATGGGATTCTCACCCATCTTTCGCTACTCATACCGGCATTCTCACTTCTATGCGTTCCAGCACTCCTCACGGTATACCTTCTTCACACATAGAACGCTCTCCTACCATAACACTAAAGTGTTATCCACAGCTTCGGTAAATTGTTTTAGCCCCGGTACATTTTCGGCGCAGGGTCACTCGACTAGTGAGCTATTACGCACTCTTTGAATGAATAGCTGCTTCTAAGCTAACATCCTAGTTGTCTGTGCAACCCCACATCCTTTTCCACTTAACAATTATTTTGGGACCTTAGCTGGTGGTCTGGGCTGTTTCCCTTTCGACTACGGATCTTAGCACTCGCAGTCTGACTGCCGACCATAAATCATTGGCATTCGGAGTTTATCTGAAATCAGTAAACCGAGATGGCCCCCTCATCCAAACAGTGCTCTACCTCCAAGATTCTCAAATGTCGACGCTAGCCCTAAAGCTATTTCGGAGAGAACCAGCTATCTCCAAGTTCGTTTGGAATTTCTCCGCTACCCACAAGTCATCCAAGCACTTTTCAACGTGCCCTGGTTCGGTCCTCCAGTGCGTCTTACCGCACCTTCAACCTGCTCATGGGTAGGTCACATGGTTTCGGGTCTACGACATAATACTAATCCGCCCTATTAAGACTCGGTTTCCCTACGGCTCCGTCTCTTCAACTTAACCTCGCATCATATCGTAACTCGCCGGTTCATTCTACAAAAGGCACGCTCTCACCCATTAACGGGCTCGAACTTGTTGTAGGCACACGGTTTCAGGTTCTATTTCACTCCCCTTCCGGGGTACTTTTCACCTTTCCCTCACGGTACTGGTTCACTATCGGTCACTAGAGAGTATTTAGGGTTGGGAGATGGTCCTCCCGGATTCCGACGAGATTTCGCGTGTCTCGCCGTACTCAGGATACTGCTAGGTATAAAAAATATTTTAAATACGAGGCTATTACTCTCTTTGGCCTACCTTCCCAGGTAGTTCTTCTATACTCTTTAAGTCCACATTGCAGTCCTACAACCCCGAGGAGTAAACTCCTCGGTTTGCCCTCCTGCCGTTTCGCTCGCCGCTACTAAGGCAATCGCTTTTGCTTTCTCTTCCTGCAGCTACTTAGATGTTTCAGTTCACTGCGTCTTCCTCTTCACTACCTTAACAGTAGTGAGTGACAGGCATTACCTGCCGGGTTCCCCCATTCGGACATCCCTGGATCATTGCTTACTTACAGCTCCCCAAGGCATTTCGTCGTTAGTCACGTCCTTCATCGGCTTCTAGTGCCAAGGCATCCACCGTGCGCCCTTATTAACTTAACCTTATAATCGTACTCAGACTAGAAAACTAGTGATTTAGACAAATCCTCTTGTAGTCCTTAGACTACTGCGATGATTTCCTAAAATCATACGTTTTCCTTAACGTCTTCGTAACTTGTTTTAACCTAATTTTTTCAAAAATTAGAAAACTCATTAAATATTCACAGCGTTTTCGGTTTATTTTCTTGTTACTATTTCTATACGTACTTTTACATACGTTTAGGAATGTTTGATAGATATTCAATTTTCAATGGACAAAATCTTAACAACTTCCGTTGTTAATGGAGCCTAGCGGGATCGAACCGCTGACCTCCTGCGTGCAAAGCAGGCGCTCTCCCAGCTGAGCTAAGGCCCCACAAGACCTCTCAAAATTAAAGAAGACTGACGTACAGGTTTCCATTTCCTTAGAAAGGAGGTGATCCAGCCGCACCTTCCGATACGGCTACCTTGTTACGACTTCACCCCAATCATCTATCCCACCTTAGGCGGCTGGCTCCTAAAAGGTTACCTCACCGACTTCGGGTGTTACAAACTCTCGTGGTGTGACGGGCGGTGTGTACAAGGCCCGGGAACGTATTCACCGCGGCGTGCTGATCCGCGATTACTAGCGATTCCGACTTCATGTAGGCGAGTTGCAGCCTACAATCCGAACTGAGACTGGCTTTAAGAGATTAGCTTGCCGTCACCGACTTGCGACTCGTTGTACCAGCCATTGTAGCACGTGTGTAGCCCAGGTCATAAGGGGCATGATGATTTGACGTCATCCCCACCTTCCTCCGGTTTATTACCGGCAGTCTCGCTAGAGTGCCCAACTGAATGATGGCAACTAACAATAGGGGTTGCGCTCGTTGCGGGACTTAACCCAACATCTCACGACACGAGCTGACGACAACCATGCACCACCTGTCACCGATGCTCCGAAGAGAAACCCTATCTCTAGGGCGGTCATCGGGATGTCAAGACCTGGTAAGGTTCTTCGCGTTGCTTCGAATTAAACCACATGCTCCACCGCTTGTGCGGGCCCCCGTCAATTCCTTTGAGTTTCAACCTTGCGGTCGTACTCCCCAGGCGGAGTGCTTAATGCGTTAGCTGCGGCACTGAGTCCCGGAAAGGACCCAACACCTAGCACTCATCGTTTACGGCGTGGACTACCAGGGTATCTAATCCTGTTCGCTCCCCACGCTTTCGAGCCTCAGCGTCAGTTACAGACCAGAGAGCCGCTTTCGCCACCGGTGTTCCTCCATATATCTACGCATTTCACCGCTACACATGGAATTCCACTCTCCCCTTCTGCACTCAAGTTTGACAGTTTCCAAAGCGTACTATGGTTAAGCCACAGCCTTTTACTTCAGACTTATCAAACCGCCTGCGCTCGCTTTACGCCCAATAAATCCGGACAACGCTCGGGACCTACGTATTACCGCGGCTGCTGGCACGTAGTTAGCCGTCCCTTTCTGGTAAGATACCGTCAAGTGAGAAACTTTCCACTCTTCTCACAGTTCTTCTCTTACAACAGAGCTTTACGATCCGAAAACCTTCTTCACTCACGCGGCGTTGCTCGGTCAGGGTTGCCCCCATTGCCGAAGATTCCCTACTGCTGCCTCCCGTAGGAGTCTGGGCCGTGTCTCAGTCCCAGTGTGGCCGATCACCCTCTCAGGTCGGCTATGTATCGAAGCCTTGGTGAGCCGTTACCTCACCAACTAGCTAATACAACGCAGGTCCATCTCATAGTGAAGCAATTGCTCCTTTCAAATATCTACCATGCGGTAAATACTGTTATGCGGTATTAGCTATCGTTTCCAATAGTTATCCCCCGCTATGAGGCAGGTTACCTACGCGTTACTCACCCGTTCGCAACTCATCCGTCTAGTGCAAGCACCAGACTTCAGCGTTCTACTTGCATGTATTAGGCACGCCGCCAGCGTTCGTCCTGAGCCAGGATCAAACTCTCATAAAAAGTTTTGATTCAAACTCAAGCTATTGCTAGCTTTCCGTTTTATTGTTTTGTTTTGTCATTGACGATTTATCTTTAGATAAATCACCCTGCACGTTTGGTTCGTCTTCTTTAATTTTCAAAGGTCTTGTCGTTATCGCGCTCTCGCGACAACTATCTTAGTTTATCATTTCTTGTGAACTTTGTCAACACTTTTTTGAAACTTTTTTTCGTTCCTCTGTTAACCAGTCCCTCAAGAGACAACTCCATTAGTCTATCATCTTCTGATGGTCTTGTCAACACTTTTTCGAAACTTTTTTCGTTCCTCTGTTAACTAGTCCCTCAAGAGACAACTCATTTATTCTATCACGACTTATATACATTGTCAACCGGTTTTTTGGATTTTTTTATGAAATTTGGCGAAAAACTGAGAGGCATACTAATCGGAGATTGTATATTTTCTTCGTATGCCTCCAGTATATCAAAATTTTTGAGTAAAATAAAAACGCCTGCTTACGAAATTATTCTATCTTAGAGTAATTTCGTAAACAAGCGTCCAATCAACATGATGAGTGTTACCGCTGAGACAAGCTCAGCGGTAGACCAGAGCTAGACTAAGAATCAGAATAGGATTCCATCATCATAACACTCAACAAAATTGATGATCTTATACAAGTTCGATAATTGCCATTGGTGCAGCATCACCACGACGTGGTTCAGTTTTGAGGATACGAGTATATCCACCATTACGTTCTGCATAACGAGGTGCAATTTCAGAGAACAATTTTTGAAGTGCTGTAGCAGAAGTGTACTTATCAGTTGCTTCATCATAGTTTTCAGATGCAATTTCGTTACGAACAAATGCTGCTGCTTGACGACGTGCGTGCAAATCACCACGTTTACCAAGTGTGATCATTTTTTCAACTGTTTTACGGATTTCTTTAGCACGAGCTTCAGTTGTAACGATTGATTCGTTGATCAAAAGGTCAGTTGTCAAATCGCGCAACATTGCTTTACGTTGTGAGCTAGTGCGTCCTAGTTTACGGTATGCCATGATTTCCTCCTATATTATTTATCTTTTTTCAATCCTAGACCAAGATCAGCCAATTTAACTTTAACTTCTTCAAGACTCTTGCGACCAAGATTGCGCACTTTCATCATTTCTGGCTCAGTTTTCTCTGTCAAGTCGAATACAGTGTTAATGCCTGCACGTTTCAGACAGTTATATGAGCGAACAGATAGATCCAATTCTTCAATCGTACGATCAAGCATACGATCATCTGAAGCCACTTCAGCTTCTTTCATCACTTCTGCAGATTTTGCAACTTCAGTCAAGTCAGTGAAGAGACCTAAGTGCTCCATCAAAATACGTGCAGAAAGACCTAAAGCATCTTCTGGAATAATGGTGCCATTTGTGTTGATTTCAAGTGTTAATTTGTCAAAACCATCGTTGCTACCAACACGAGCTGGTTCAACTTGATAATTGACTTTCTTCACTGGCGTATAGATAGAATCTACAGCAAGTGTTCCCACTGGTGCATCATCTTTCTTATTATCCTCAGCTGGTACATAACCACGACCTGAATTGACAGTCAAAACAGCTTTAAAAGTGGCACCATCAGCAATGGTAAAGAGATAATGGTCAGGGTTTACAATTTCAATGTCACTATCTGTAAGAATGTCTCCTGCTGTTACTTCAGCTGGACCTACTACATCAAGTTCAATTTTCTTTTCGTCTTCGACATAAGATTTTACAGCAATGCCTTTGATGTTAAGAATAATTTGCATAACATCTTCACGAACACCTGGAACTGTGTCGAATTCGTGGAGTACACCATCAATTTTAATCGATGTTACTGCAGCACCTGGAAGTGAGGCAAGAAGTACACGACGAAGAGAGTTACCAAGAGTTGTACCGTAACCACGTTCTAATGGTTCGATTACAAATCTGCCGTAATCTTTATTTTCATCAATTTTTGTTATTGTTGGTTTTTCAAACTCAATCATTTCTTACTCCCTCTTAAACGAAAAGCTGTGTATGGAATGTATGATTATACACGGCGACGTTTTGGAGGACGAGCACCATTGTGTGGTACAGGAGTCACATCACGAATTGCTGTTACTTCAAGACCAGCGGCAGCAAGAGCGCGGATAGCAGACTCACGACCTGAACCTGGGCCTTTAACGGTAACTTCAACTGTTTTAAGACCGTGTTCTTGTGCAGATTTAGCAGCAGCTTCTGAAGCCATTTGAGCCGCGAATGGTGTAGATTTACGAGAACCTTTGAAACCAAGAGCACCAGCTGATGACCAAGCAATAGCGTTACCATGCACATCAGTAATCATAACAATAGTGTTATTAAATGTTGCGTGAATATGTGCAATACCAGATTCGATATTCTTTTTCACACGACGTTTACGTGTTGGTTTAGCCAATTTTTCTACCTCCTATTTTATTTTTTCTTACCTGCGATCGCAACAGCTTTACCTTTACGAGTGCGGGCATTGTTTTTAGTGTTTTGTCCACGGACAGGAAGTCCACGACGGTGACGGATACCACGGTATGAACCGATTTCCATCAAACGTTTGATGTTCAAGTTAACTTCACGACGGAGGTCACCTTCAACTTTGATTGCATCAACTTCACGACGAATAGCATCTTCTTGATCTGATGTCAAATCTTTCACGCGTACATCTTCTGAAATACCTGCAGCTGCAAGAATTTTTTTAGATGTTGCAAGACCGATACCATAAACATAAGTTAATGAAATAACTACACGTTTGTCATTTGGAATGTCAACTCCAGCAATACGAGCCATGTTTTCTCCTTTCTATTTCTTAACCTTGACGTTGCTTGTGTTTAGGGTTTGCTGGGCAAATCACCATAACACGACCATTACGACGAATAACTTTGCAGTATTCGCAAATTGGTTTGACCGATGGTCTTACTTTCATGTTTAATCCCTCCAAGTATTTCGACTATTTAAAGCGGTATGTGATACGTCCACGTGTCAAGTCGTATGGACTAAGCTCAACAGTTACGCGGTCACCGACCAAAATACGAATGTAGTTTTTACGGATTTTACCTGAAACAGTTGCAAGGACTTGGTGTCCATTCTCCAACTCAACAGTAAACATAGCATTTGGCATTGTATCGACTACTTTGCCTTCAATTTCAATCACATCTTCTTTTGCCATGCAAAAGTAACCCCTCTCTAAATATCGATTTGATGTCCTCTGAACACAGAGGTAACAATTATAAGTCAGACTAGACTATTTTATCATCTTTGTATAAAAAATGCAAGCCAAATCTATTAGTTTATTGCAATTTTGATAGTACTGTATCAATTGCTTGGAAAACAAGGTCAATGTCTTGGTCACCTTCAATATCATGGACCAGCCCTTTTGCACGATAATGATCAATGATTGGCTGTCCTTGTGCGATATTGACCTCTAAACGACGTTTGACAGATTCTGGCTTGTCATCTTCACGTTGATAGAAGTCTTCCTCTTTGTAGTCTCCAACAGGTGGATTGAATACTTTGTGGAAAGTCTCTCCAGTTTCTTTATGAATAATACGACCGCTGAGACGCTCTACCAATTTTGAAGGATCAATCTCAATATTGATAACACCTTGCAACTCAATTCCTAAGTCAGCCAAATTTTCATCCAAGGCATGGGCTTGTTCAATCGTACGAGGATAGCCATCAAGCAAAAAGCCTTTTTCCTTGATGTCATCCTGAACCAAACGTTCTTTGACAATGCCATTAGTAACTTCATCGGGAACGAGGTCACCCTTATCAATGTACGACTTGGCAAGAATACCCATTTCAGTCTGATTGGCCATTGCTGCACGGAACATATCTCCTGTTGAGATATGAGCAACATTGAATTTCTCAACAATCTTGGCCGCTTGTGTCCCTTTACCAGCACCTGGTAAACCCATAATTAAAAGATTCATGACAAACTCCTTATTTTGTTTTCACATAAATTTGCCATTATTGACAAACTTATCTAAAAACAAAATAGAAGGTTGACTAGGTCAACCTATATTCTATTCTGTAATTTCTAAGAAACCTACATATTTTCTCTTAAGAAGGTAGCCTTCTAATTGCTTGATGCCTTCGATACTTGTAGAGATTACGATAATCAAACTTGTACCAAGGAACGCAATGCTTGAAGAAAGCCCAAAGAGATTTTGCGCAAGGATAGGCAGCAAAGCTACAAAACTCAAGAAGAGTGCACCGATTACTGCCAATCTTGTCAATAATTTTGACAAAAACTGTTCAGTGCCATTACCAGGACGAACTCCATGGATATAGGCTGCACTTTTCTGAAGGCTTTCTGCAGTCTTCTCAGGATTTACTTGAACAAAGGTGTAGAAGAATGTAAAGGCAATAATTAAACCTGCATATACAATCATACCTTTAGCAGTTGAATAATCAAAGTATTCCTGAACCGTCAATAACCACCCGGCACTCTTATTTTGACTTGCGAAATATTGAATCAAAGAAGTTGGAACTGCAGTGATTGAGCCTGCAAAGATTACGGGAATAACTCCTGCTGGATTCAATTTCAGGGGTAAATATGAGCTAGAAGGTGCTCCTTGTGCACGTTTTGTATATTGAATTGGTAATTTATATTCTGCTTGTTGTACAAAAGTTGTAAAATACACAACAAAGAATATTAATACGACGAGTGCAGCAACAAAGATTGCTGATTCCCCCAAACGACTTGATTCAATATTAACAAAGCGATCAATGTAAATCTCGTGAAAAGTTCCTGGTAACGATGAAATAATTCCTGCAAAGATGATCATTGATGTACCATTACCATAGCCCTTTTCAGAAATCTGTTCCCCCAGCCAGGTTACAATAATCGAACCTGTTGTCAAAATCGCTCCAATCAACAAATATGTTTGCCAATTTAATGGCATATTGGTCAATTTTGCACCGGACAAAGCATTAAAGCCTGCTGTAATACCAATCGATTGAACAAATGCCAGTACCAAAGAAATGTAGCGTGTTGCTTGATTTAGTTTACGACGACCAACTTCACCTTGCTTACCCCATTCAACAAATTTAGGTAAAATATCCATTTGTAAAAGTTGAACAATGATGGAAGCTGTAATATAAGGACTAACACCTAGTGCGAAAACTGAGAAATTACGCATAGCATTTCCTGAAACCAAACTCAACATGTTCAAGAACGGAAGGTTTGACAAGGCCTCAAGACTCTTTGCGTTTACTCCTGGTACTGTAATGTGGGTTCCTACGCGGAAGACAAAAAGGATAAAGATAGTAAATAGAATTTTACTACGTACCAATTTTACCTTTAAGGCATCTTTTAAAAGTTTAAAAAACATAGGCTGCCACCTCTTAGATGACTTCTACTGAGCCACCTTTAGAAGTGATTGCTTCTTCAGCTGATTTAGAGAATTTAGCAGCTTTAACTGTCAATTTCTTCGTCAATTCACCGTTACCAAGAATTTTAATTCCTGATTTTTCAGCTTTAACGATTCCAGCTTCGATAAGCACAACTGGTGTTACTTCTGCACCATCTTCAAAAGCGTTCAATTGATCAAGGTTAACGATTGCGTACTCTTTAGCGTTGATATTTGTAAATCCACGTTTTGGAAGACGACGGAACAATGGAGTTTGTCCACCTTCAAAACCTGGGCGGACACCGCCACCGCTACGAGCTTTTTGACCTTTTTGACCACGGCCAGATGTTTTACCGTTACCTGATGATGTACCACGACCTACACGGTTGCGGACTTTACGAGAACCTGTAGCAGGTTGTAATTCATGAAGTTTCATTATTATTTCTCCTCTTTTATATGCTAGCGCCTGTGAAGTACAAGAGTCTTCCTCCACAAACTCGCTGTATGTAAATATGTAAAATGGACTAGAAGTCGCAAAGATTTCTCTATGCGACTTAGTCTATTTGTTAGATTATTTAACTTCTTCTACAGTTACCAAGTGAGAGATAGCGTTCACCATACCAAGGATAGCTGGGTTATCTTCCTTAACAACTGAAGAGTTCAATTTACCAAGTCCAAGTGCAACAACTGTTTTACGTTGTTCTGGTTTGCGACCGATTGGAGACTTAGTCAAAGTGATTTTAATTTGAGCCATGAGTATCTCCTTTCTTATGCTAAATCAGAAACTGAGATGCCACGAAGTGCAGCCACTTCTTCAGCACGTTTCAATTGTTTCAAACCTTCAACTGTTGCGCGAACGATGTTGATTGGTGTGTTTGAACCAAGTGACTTAGAAGTCACATCTGCGATACCTGCCAATTCGATTACGGCACGAGTTGCACCACCGGCAGCAACCCCAGAACCTTCTGAAGCAGGTTTCAACAATACACGAGCGCCGCCAAATTCTGAGCGAACTTCGTGAGGGATTGTTGTACCAACCATTGGTACTTCAATCATGTTTTTCTTAGCAGATTCAACTGCTTTACGGATAGCTTCTGGTACTTCTTGAGCTTTACCAGTACCGAAACCTACGCGACCGTTACGGTCACCAACAACCACAAGAGCTGCAAAACGAAGACGACGTCCACCTTTAACAACTTTTGTAACACGGTTGATGGCTACTACGCGTTCTTCAATTTCAACTGCGTTATCTTTGAATGCCATTTCTTAGTGTCCTCCCTATTAGAATTTCAATCCGTTTTCACGAGCTGATTCAGCCAAAGCTTTCACACGTCCGTGATAGAGATATCCACCGCGGTCAAAGACCACTTCAGAAATACCTTTAGCTACCGCGCGTTCAGCAACGAGTTTACCTACAACAACAGCTTGTTCTGTCTTAGTACCTTTTGAAACTTCTTTATCAAGAGTAGAAGCGCTTGCGAGCGTTACACCCGCTACGTCATCAATCACTTGAGCGTAGATGCCTGTATTAGAACGGAAAATGTTCAAACGTGGGCGAGCAGCAGTTCCAGAGATTTTACCGCGAACGCGACGGTGGCGTTTTTGGCGGATTTTGTTTTTATCTGGTTTTGAAATCACAATATTCACCTCTTAATGTATGATTCTGTTTCTTACGAAACAATTTGAGAAATAGTCAGCCAGGTGGTCCAGCCACCTCAGCAAGCTATTATTTACCTGTTTTACCTTCTTTACGGCGAACGAATTCACCAACGTAGCGGATACCTTTCCCTTTGTATGGCTCAGGAGCGCGAAGGCTACGGATGTAAGCTGCTGTTTGACCAACAACTTCTTTGTTGATACCAGACACGACAATTTGTGTTGGTGTTGGAACTTCAAATGTGATACCTTCTGGTGCAACCACTTCATCTGGATGTGATTTACCAACAGCAAGTGTCAATTTGTTACCAGCCAATTGAGCACGGTAACCGACACCACGCATTTCAAGTTCTTTTTTGAAGCCTTCAGAAACACCAACAACCATGTTGTTGAGGTTAGCACGGCTAGTACCGTGAATAGTCTTCATTTCTTTTGAATCGTTTGGACGGTGAAGAGTTACTTCTGCACCTTCCACACGGATTTCAATAGCAGTTGGGAATTCACGAGTCAATTCCCCTTTAGGTCCTTTTACAGTTACCACGCCGTTGTTTTGAGCAAGCTCAACACCAGCAGGCAATGTAATTACTTTATTACCAATACGTGACATATTTTTTAATTCTCCTGTTAAATTATCAAGCCGTCAAGCGACTAGTTTTCACGGGGTGAACAAGATACAAAGCCGTTAAGCAACTCGAAGAAAAATAAGCGGTAAGTCCGAAGTCTTTGATTTCGCAGACGCACCCTCGTCAGAACGACTAGGACTTTCCTGACCGAAGGCCAGAGAAAGTTCAGACGTTTACGACGAACAAGGTAAGGATTTCTGAAACACTTTTCACTTTTTTCAAAGAGTTGTAGGCGTGTTCAATTAGTGAATCTTGTTCTAGTTTGGTTGCATGATACCAAATAATCAGTAAGTCAGATTTGAACACGCACGAAGAACTGGTCCTCTCGCATTTGTATCATGCTTTTAGGTTTCAATTTCTAAATGTGACAAGGCAGAGCGACGCAGACCATACTTGAGTATGTCAAGACGCTCTAACACAGGCACATGACGAAATTGGAAGCTAAAAGATTACCAAACGTATGCGATAACCTCACCACCAACGTTCTTTTGACGAGCTTGTTTGTCAGTCAAAAGACCTTCTGATGTTGAGATGATTGCGATACCAAGTCCGTTAAGAACTTTAGGAATATCTTCACGTTTTGAGTAAACACGAAGACCTGGTTTTGAAACGCGTTTCAAATTTGTGATAACTTTTTCACCGTTTGGTCCGTATTTCAAGAATACACGGATGATGCCTTGTTTGTCATCTTCGATGAATTCAACGTTTTTTACAAAACCTTCGTTTTTAAGGATTTTAGCAATACCTTTTTTGATGTTTGATGCAGGTACTTCAAGCACTTCGTGTTTTGCTTGGTTAGCGTTACGAATACGTGTCAAAAAATCTGCAATTGGGTCAGTCATAACCATTTGTTGTTTCTCCTCTTACTAGCAGTTTGATTAGATCACTTGCTAGTTAATGTGTGCCTGATAGGCAATGCAAAGTTTGAATTTGCTAGTATGATGCTATTGCATCCTAACATTTGAACTCGGGCTACGGCCTGTGTGAAAAAGATAACTCTATCTAGAACGCAAGCGTTCTTCGCTAGAGTTCCTATTTTCACTTTGTCCGTCACGCCCTTAGTATCATGTTTTAATTGAGTTCGAGCTACAAGCTTAGCAAAGAAGATAGATTTTCCTAGAAGTAAACTTCGTCGTAAAATCTCCTATCTTTGCGTTGGTTGCTAAACGCTCTCACATCTTATCTTACCAAGAAGCTTTTGTTACGCCAGGAATTTGTCCAAGGTAAGCCAAGTCGCGGAAGCATACACGGCACAATTTGAATTTGCGGTAAACTGAGTGTGGACGTCCACATTTTTCACAGCGTGTGTAAGCTTGTGTAGAGAACTTAGCTGGGCGTTTGTTCTTAGCGATCATTGATTTTTTAGCCATTTATTCTCTCCCTCTTATTTTGCAAACGGCATACCAAGGCCAGTAAGCAATGCACGTGATTCTTCGTCAGTGTTAGCAGTTGTAACGATAACGATATCCATACCGCGAGTTTTATCAACATCGTCGAAGTTGATTTCTGGGAAGATCAATTGCTCTTTCACACCAAGTGTGTAGTTACCACGTCCGTCAAATGACTTAGTTGGTACACCGTGGAAGTCACGTACACGTGGAAGTGAAACTGTAACCAATTTGTCCAAGAATTCATACATACGTTCGCCACGAAGAGTTACTTTCGCACCGATCGCAACACCCTCACGAAGACGGAAGCCGGCGATTGATTTCTTAGCTTTAGTGATAAGTGGTTTTTGACCTGAGATCAAAGCCAATTCTTGAGCAGCTTTCTCAAGGTTTTTAGCGTTAGAAACAGCGTCACCAACACCCATGTTCAAAACGATCTTATCAACTTTTGGCACAGCCATAACTGAAGAATAGTTAAATTGTTCAGTCAAAGCAGGAACTACTTCATTAAGATATTTTTCTTTTAAACGATTTGCCATTATACTTCTCCTTTCCTTCGTGATTAATCAAGCACTTCGCCTGATTTTTTGTTGTAGCGAACTTTTTTGCCGTCTACAAACTTGTAACCAACGCGTCCTGCAACACCATTTTTGTCAAGAACTTGAACGTTTGACACATGGATTGGAGCTTCTTTTTCAACGATAGCGCCTTGAGGGTTTTCGCTGTTTGATTTTTGGTGTTTCTTAACGATGTTAACACCTTCAACAATAACTTTGTTTACTTTTGGAAGTGCTGTTACGACAACTGCTTCAACGCCTTTGTCTTTACCAGCGATTACGCGAACTTTATCGCCTTTTTTTACAAACATTTGATTTCTCCTATAATTTCTTACGCCCTAATGGGCACCCTGGTTAGTGATTTAACCAGGGGACTTAGTTTGTTTTCTAGTTTACTAAACCCGTCACAGACTTCGTTAGTTTGTAACAAATTTCCTAAAACTATTTGATTAAAGTACTTCTGGTGCCAATGAAACGATTTTCATGAAACCGCCATCACGCAATTCGCGTGCCACTGGGCCAAAGATACGAGTTCCGCGAGGGTTTTTGTCTTCACGGATGATAACTGCAGCATTCTCATCGAATTTGATGTATGAACCATCAGCACGACGAGCACCTGTCTTAGTACGAACGATAACGGCTTTAACAACGTCACCTTTTTTAACCGCACCACCAGGAGTAGCTTGTTTTACTGAAGCAACGATGATGTCGCCGATGTTCGCGAATTTACGTCCTGAACCACCAAGAACTTTGATTGTCAAGATTTCACGTGCGCCACTGTTGTCAGCAACTTTCAAACGAGTTTCTGTTTGAATCATGTCAATTTTCTCCTTTCAGGTTGATTAAATGATAACTGCCTCTTCCACAACTTCTACAAGACGGAAACGTTTTGTAGCTGAAAGTGGGCGAGTTTCCATGATACGAACGATATCGCCTTCTTTAGCAACATTGTTTTCATCATGAGCTTTGTACTTTTTAGAGTAGTTAATACGTTTACCATAGACTGGGTGGTTACGTTTAGTTTCAACTACAACTGTGATTGTTTTGTCCATTTTGTCAGATACTACGCGTCCAACAAGAACTTTACGATTATTGCGTTCCATTGAAATTCTCCTTTCCCAATCTATTATTTAGTTTCAGATTGCACAGTTTTGATACGCGCAATTTGTTTCTTCACTGCGTTCAAACGAGCAGTTTGCTCAAGTTGACCAGCAGCAGCTTGGAAACGAAGTTCGAAGAGTTCTTTCTTCAATTCGTTTTCTTTCTTAGCAAGTTCTTCTTGAGAAAGGCCACGAAGTTCTTTTACAAAATCTTTAATTTCTTGAAGTTTCATGTCTTCTCCTTATTCTGCTTCACGTTTTACGAATTTAACTTTAACTGGCAATTTGTGACCAGCAAGGCGGAATGCTTCGCGAGCGATTTCTTCAGAAACGCCAGCTACTTCAAACATAACCTTACCGCGTTTAACTGGAGCTACCCAACCTTCAGGAGCACCTTTACCAGAACCCATACGTACACCGATAGCTTTAGCAGTGTATGATTTGTGTGGGAAGATCTTAATCCAAACTTTACCACCACGTTTCATGTAACGCGTCATAGCGATACGGGCAGCTTCGATTTGGCGGTTTGTAATCCATGAGCTAGTAGTTGCTTGAAGACCGTATTGACCAAAGTCTACTTGTTTTCCACCTTTAGCTTCACCGCGCATTTTTCCACGGAATTCACGACGGTGTTTTACACGTTTAGGTACTAACATTTGTTATTTACCTCCTTTAGTGTTTTTACGAGCTGGAAGAACTTCACCACGGTAGATCCATACTTTAACACCAAGTTTACCGTAAGTTGTCAAAGCTTCTTCCCAAGCGTAGTCGATATCCGCACGAAGTGTATGAAGAGGAACAGTTCCTTCTGAGTAGCCTTCTGCACGGGCAATATCCGCACCGTTCAAACGACCAGAAACTTGTGTTTTGATACCTTTTGCACCAGCGCGCATTGCACGTTGGATAGCTTGTTTTTGAGCACGGCGGAATGCCACACGTTGCTCCAATTGACGAGCGATTGACTCACCAACAAGGTGTGCATCCAAATCAGGTTGTTTGATTTCGATGATGTTGATGTGTACTTGCTTACCAGTCAATTTGTTCAATTGAGCACGAAGCGCATCAACGTTGCTACCAGCTTTACCGATAACCATACCTGGTTTAGCAGTGTGGATAGAAACGATTACTTTATTTACAGCACGTTCGATTTCGATTGTTGATGTTGACGCATCAGCCAATTCTTTTTTGATAAAGTTGCGGATTGCAAGATCTTCATGAAGGTAATCCGCGTATTCTTTTTCAGCATACCATTTAGCATCCCAATCACGGATGATGCCAACACGCATACCAATTGGATGTACTTTTTGACCCACGTTTTTACCTCCTTATTTCTCTGCCACAACTACAGTGATATGAGCTGTGCGTTTGTTAATTGGTGAAGCAGAACCTTTCGCACGTGGACGGAAACGTTTCAACGTTGGTCCTTCGTTTGCGAATGCTTCGCTGACTACCAAGTTAGCTTTTTCCAAACCAAAGTTGTTTTCAGCGTTAGCGATTGCTGAGTTCAAAACTCCCTCGATAATGCCTGCAGCTTTGTTTGGTGTGAATTTCAAGATTGCGATTGCGTCTGCTACGCTTTTGCCACGGATGTTATCCAAGACAAGACGTGATTTACGAGGTGAAACACGTACTGTGCGAGCAGTTGCTTTAGCTGAAGTAATTTCTGCCATTGTGTTTTCCTCCTAAATTATTTACGACGAGTTTTCTTGTCGTCAGCAGCATGACCTTTGTAAGTACGAGTTGGTGCAAATTCACCAAGTTTGTGACCTACCATGTCTTCTTGAATGTATACAGGTACGTGTTTACGTCCATCGTAAACTGCGATTGTATAACCGATGAAACTTGGGAAGATCGTTGAACGACGTGACCAAGTTTTAATTACTTTTTTCTTTTCGTCATTTGCTTGAGCTTCAACTTTTTTCATCAAATGCTCATCGACGAAAGGTCCTTTTTTAAGACTACGTCCCATTTTAGTGTTTTCTCCTTTAAAATATGTACCACAGCGGCTTGGGAGATGGACAGAACCCCAGTTACCGTGTTCGTTGTCCTGCCCCCGCACAGTTGATTAGAAGTTTCGACGTAGCTAAGCTACTAGAAACTGCAATCAACCACTGCGTCAAACTGGCATTTCAATCAAACTGAGGTGCTGGAATAGTCAGTCCATAACAAACCCTACCGAGTTGGCGGATGATATAGAATGCTATGTAACTAAGAATAGATTATTTTTGGTTGCGACGACGAACGATAAGTTTGTCAGATTTAGCTTTCTTGTTACGAGTTTTCAAACCAAGAGCTGGTTTACCCCATGGTGTAGATGGTGCTTTACGACCAACTGGTGCTTTACCTTCACCACCACCGTGTGGGTGATCGTTAGGGTTCATTACAGAACCGCGAACTGTTGGACGGATACCTTTCCAACGGCTACGACCTGCTTTACCAAGGTTAACAAGGCCATGTTGTTCGTTACCTACAGTGCCAACAGTAGCACGGCAAGTACCAAGGATCATACGAACTTCACCTGATTGAAGGCGAACAAGAACGTATTTACCTTCTTGACCAAGAACCTGTGCAGATGCACCAGCAGCACGAACCAACTCACCACCGCGACCTGGTTTCAACTCGATGTTGTGAACAACAGTACCGACTGGGATGTTTGCAAGTGGAAGTGCGTTACCAACTTTGATATCTGCTTCTGGACCTGAAACGATGCGTTGACCAACTTCAAGACCTTTAGGAGCAATGATGTAAGCTTTAACACCGTCTGTGTAGTGTACAAGAGCGATGTTTGCTGAACGGTTTGGATCGTATTCGATAGTTTTAACGATTGCTTCAACGCCATCTTTGTTACGTTTGAAGTCTACCAAACGGTAGAAACGTTTGTGACCGCCACCTTGGTGACGAACAGTGATGCGACCGTTGTTGTTACGACCAGCTTTGCTCTTCAAAGCAACAAGCAAGCTTTTTTCTGGAGTGCTTGTTGTGATTTCAGCGAAGTCCAAAGAAGTCATGTTACGACGGCCATTTGTCGTTGGTTTATAAACTTTAATACCCACGTTAATTCCTCCTTTGATTATTCAGCGTCAGCTGTAGCGAACAATTCGATCGCTTTTGAATCAGCAGCCAATGTGATGATTGCTTTTTTCACTTTGTTTGTGCGACCTACATAACGACCTACGCGTTTTGTTTTAGGTTTCACGTTGATTGTGTTAACATTTGCAACTTTAACACCCTCGAATGCAGCTTCAACAGCTTGCTTGATCAAGAGTTTGTGTGCACGAGTGTCAACTTCAAATACATACTTGCCTGCTTCGAGTTGGCCCATTGAGCTTTCTGTGATGACAGGTTTTTTGATAACATCATACAAATTCATTATGCAAGAACCTCCTCAATTTTAGAGATAGCTGCTTGAGTTACAAGAAGTTTGTCTGCATTTGCGATGTCAAGTACGCTTGCAGTTGTTGCAGTTGCAACTTTAACTCCTGGGATGTTACGAGCAGAGAGAGCTGCGAATTCGTTGCCTTCTTCAAGAATAACAAGGACTTTAGAATCAATGCTCAATGCTGCAAGTACTTTTGCAAATTCAGCAGTTTTTGGAGCTGTGAATTCAAGTGAGTTAACAGCTACAAATTTGTTTTCAGCAACTTTTTCTGAGTAAACAGATTTAAGTGCCAAGCGACGAACTTTTTGTGGAAGTTTGTACGCGTATGAACGTGGAGTTGGTCCGAAGACTACGCCACCGCCACGCCATTGTGGTGAACGGATAGAACCTTGACGAGCACGTCCAGTTCCTTTTTGACGCCATGGTTTGCGTCCGCCACCTGAGACTGCTGAACGGTTTTTAACTGCGTGAGTACCTTGACGAAGGCTAGCACGTTGGCTGATGATCACATCAAATACAACTGCTTGGTTTGGCTCGATACCAAAGATCGCATCGTTAAGAACTACTTCACCAGCTTGTTTACCAGTTTGGTCAAATAATGTTACGTTTGCCATTTCGACTGATTTCCCCTTTCCTTATTATTTACCAGCTTTGACTGCTGACTTGATAGTGATAAGAGATTTCTTAGCACCTGGTACGTTACCTTTGATAAGGATAACGTTCTTTTCTGGAACAACTTGTACAACTTCAAGGTTTTGAATTGTTACACGGTTGCCGCCCATACGACCTGCAAGGTTTTTACCTTTGAATACACGGTTAGGTGCAACAGGACCCATAGAACCTGGACGACGGTGGTAACGAGAACCGTGAGCCATAGGACCACGTGATTGACCATGGCGTTTGATAACACCTTGGAAACCTTTACCTTTAGATGTACCAGTTACATCAACAACATCACCAGCTGCGAAAGTTTCAACTGTAATTTCTTGTCCAACTTCCAAGCCTTCAATGTTTTTGAATTCACGAATGAAGCGCTTAGGAGCTGTGTTAGCTTTAGCTACATGGCCTTTGGCAGGTTTGTTGCTCAATACTTCACGTTTGTCATCAAAACCAACTTGAACTGCTGCATAACCATCAGTTTCAACTGTTTTCACTTGAAGAACAACGTTTGGAGTTGCTTCGATGACAGTAACAGGGATAAATTCACCAGATTCAGTGAAGATTTGAGTCATTCCCACTTTTTTCCCTAAGATTCCTTTTGTCATGAGAAAAATATTCCTTTTCTTATTTTGTATTTAAAAAGTTTTTAACGAGCGTTTTTCATGCTCAAATCAAGATTCTGAGTTTTGCTCGCGACTTGATTACAATTTAATTTCTACGTTTACACCACTTGGAAGATCCAATTTCATCAAAGCGTCAACTGTTTTTTGAGTTGGGTTGATGATGTCGATCAAACGTTTGTGTGTACGCATTTCGAACTGCTCACGAGAATCTTTGTACTTGTGAGTCGCACGGATGATTGTGTAGAAGCTACGTTCTGTTGGAAGTGGAACTGGACCTGCTACTTGAGCACCTGTACGTGTTGCAGTTTCAACGATTTTTGCAGCTGCTGTATCAAGTGTACGGTGTTCGTACGCTTTCAAGCGGATGCGAATTTTTTTGTTTGCCATCTTTTTCTCCTTTTCGTCTATTTAACATAATAGGCTAGCTCCACAAGAAAACCAACACGTGTTGCGTGGCAATGCAACCGAGCGTGTCGCAACCTCTTGCATCAAAGCTACAGCCGTAATTTTTACGGCACTAGAACATTCTACCAGATTCCACTTGCCATTGCAAGAGTTTTTACTCAAAAATTCAAAAAATCCCAAAACTTTTATTTCAGGATTCTTCATTACTTATTTTTTATTTGAGTTAACTATCAACGTTTTTTTTCAAATATCCTTGTAAGTCTCGAATTATTTTTTTGACTGCCAGTAAAACTCTGTCCGCTTATCAATTTTTCATATTTTCAAGTCGGTCATTGATTAAATTTTTTCGATAATCTCTCAGGAGACCCCATAACATCAGCAACTCATCATTACCCAAGCTCGGTGATTGAATCAAACTATGAATATCTTCATGGAGGAGACGATCAAATTTACATTTTTGACTTTCCTGTTTACGAATTATAGCCTCGATATGGGTTCTAAATTTAACTTTGAAGTAGCAATATAGCCTACCTAAGTTTCTAACCTTCAAACAAACCGTTTCAAATTCCATAACATAATCTCCCGTAGTTGATTGTTTTAGTTTATAAAAAATACTGTTTTTGGCCTACTTACTTGGTGGGAGTTAAATCTCTTTTACTGTTAGCGATAGCCACCTCTTTTTCCACTGTTTCTTAAGAATTCTTTGTCGATACAATTCCATGCGATTAGGATCCGCTAAGAAATGTGGTGTTGGCCGTACTTGGTAAGCATAAATGTCATCCAATCCAAAAGGAGCAAATATTTCTAATTTATTTCTTTCTGTTCGACAAATACCTATCGCTGTGCATCTTTCTGGAAATTTTTCAATCGCATCCCTTGATGATTGATACGGTTTAGTATTCGGACTATGGATATGCATATACACTTGATTTTTTAATTCCCATTGATAGGCTGGATAGTTTTGATATAAATTGCTTTCTATTTCCATTGTCTCTTCATAAGAAATATTTTCATCAAAAAACACAAGATCAACATCTGTTTCTTCATCAAAACTGTATTGATTCCAAATGAAATTACGGATAGTTCCCGCACAGAGCCAGCAATCTGATAAATTCAGTCTATCCATTATGTCTAATATGACCAAAATATTTTTATCAGCCAGTAGACACCTCTCTAATTCCTCACTCAGCTTCTTACTTCTTTCTGTAAAACTATCTTTCATCTGGCCTCCCTTTTGATTTTCTGGCTCATGATTCATTCCTCCCCTTGCTATTTCTTAACTCGGGCTGAAACAGTCTCCCCCAGACTGCTTCACTCCACCGGACCTTAATTCGCTCTTTGATTTTCAGCTCATGATAAAAAGGTCCACTGGACCTTAATTCGCTTTCTTGTTTTCATGCTCATGATAAAAAGGTCCACCCGGACCTTTTTATTCCTCTTCCATAAAGCTGTTGAAGACTTCTTCAATCATATCCCATTCTGCTGTTGCGTCTTCTGGGATAGGTTGCAAATCGCCTTCTGTGCCATTCTCATTCTCAATGTATGAGTAGGCTTGGATTTCAACTTCTCCGTTCTCATCTTCTTCTGCACTTGCAGGAATCAAGAGAACATAGTTCTTACCAAACTCTTCTTGACCGTCAATCGTCAATAAGATTTCAAAAAGTGTTTCGTTACCTTGGTCGTCTACCAAAGTAATCAATTCACGTTCGTCGTGGTTGTGGTCGTGTTCATGGTCATGATGATGTGCCAT
Source organism: Streptococcus suis S735 (assembly GCF_000294495.1). Classification (NCBI taxonomy): domain Bacteria; kingdom Bacillati; phylum Bacillota; class Bacilli; order Lactobacillales; family Streptococcaceae; genus Streptococcus; species Streptococcus suis. The sequence continues at coordinate 70,259 of NC_018526.1, read as the reverse complement.
TAGAATCTCCTTTAAAATGTTCTATCTAAATAATTTTGTAAAATCAGCTGAGCTGCTAATTTATCGATAACTTTCTTGCGTTTTCCTCGGCTGATATCCGCTTGCTCAATCAGCATCCGTTCTGCTGCAACAGTTGTTAAACGTTCATCCTGATAATCAACTGGAAGTTTGTAACGCTCAGTCAATAAATCACCGTAAGCTTGACTAGCTTCCACACGTGGACCACTAGTATTATTCATATTCTTCGGCAAGCCTACAACAAATTTATCAACCTTGTACTGTTCTACAAGTTCGGTCAAACGCTCCAGACCGAATTCGCCCTTTTCTTCATCGATTGGGATGATTTCCAACCCTTGGGCCGTGAAACCTAACGGATCTGAAATGGCTACACCAACTGTCTTGGAACCGACGTCTAATCCCATTATTCTCATTAGAGGTCAATCCCATTCCCTTTCAAATAGTAGCGCACCAATTCTTCAATGATTTCATCTCGTTCATGCTTACGAATCTGATTGCGGGCATCATTATAGCGAGGAATATAAGCAGGGTCCCCACTTAATACATAGCCAATGATTTGGTTAATCGGATTATAGCCCTTTTCCTCCAGCGAACGATAAACACTAGTCAATGTCTTGCTGATTTCTTGTTTATCTGTATCATCTAGGCGAAAACGAACGGTTTCTTCGGTAAATCCCATACTTACACCTTCTTTCCCTATTTTTTACATTATATCACAAATTTTAATTATTCTCAAAAAATGCGCAAAAAGAACCCCAAAAGAGTCCTTTTGTACATCTTATAGAGCTGCTCTCATACGAGCTTGAGCATTTTCAACATTGCGCACTGCACGTGGCAAGAAAGCGCGTATATCATCTTCTTTATAGCCCACTTGAAGTCGTTTCTCATCAATCAAGATTGGACTCTTCAAAATACGTGGGTTAGAGGTAATTAAATCAATGACCTCGTTCACACTCAACTCTTCAATATCGAAGTCCAGACTCTTTGCATAACGGTTTTTTGACGATACGATACTTGCAATACCATTCTCTGTTTTTGTTAAGATGTTTAGGATTTCTTCCTTAGTAATGGCTTCCTTCGCAAGATTATGCTCATTATAAGATAATTGGTGAGCATTTAACCAATTTTTCGCTTTCTTACAAGAAGTACAACTAGATACAGTATAAATTTTAATCATGTAGTCACTCCTTTGCTACATTTTATTAAGCACATTATAGACTATTATATCATAAATTCCCTCGGTCTGCAGACCTATTTTTTAAAAAAACTTTAAATTTTGGGGTAAAAATTCGGTTTTTATTAGAAAAAAGCCTGGAATCTCCAGACTTTTTCGTTCTTATACTAAACAACTTCATACACACCTATAACAGATATGCATCAATGGTTCAATATTAAATCTATTTTGTTAGGAATTAATCTTCTAATTCAATACCGCCATCAAGATCTAGGATAACATCTTGGATTTCTTCCGCAACAACAGGAGCTTCTTCGGTCGCAACTTCTTCAACTCCATCTGCTTCAATCAAGCCATAATGAACACGTATCTTGCGGTCAATTTCATCAAAGATTGCTGGATTATCTGCTAAGAATTTCTTAGCATTTTCAGAACCTTGGCCAATTTTTTCTCCATTATATGAATACCAAGCCCCTGCTTTTTGGATGATGCCGAGGTTGCTACCAATCTCAATCAATTCACCTGTGCGAGAAATTCCTTCACCGTACATGATTTCAACAACAGCTTCTTTAAATGGTGGAGCCACCTTGTTCTTCACAATCTTCACCTTGGTTTCCTTACCAACGTTTTGATCTTTCTTGTCACCTGTTCCTTTGATTTGTGTGTTTCCACGAACATCCATACGGACAGATGCATAGAATTTAAGCGCACGTCCACCAGGCGTTGTTTCAGGGTTACCAAACATGACACCGACTTTTTCACGTAATTGGTTGATGAAAATAGCTACTGTCTTAGTTTTGTTGATGGATGCACCGAGTTTGCGCATAGCCTGGCTCATCATACGAGCCTGCAAACCAACGTGGCTATCACCGATATCACCGTCAATTTCTGCACGTGGTACAAGGGCTGCAACCGAGTCAACAACAACCAAGTCAACCGCACCAGAGTCGATCAGCTTGCCTGCAATTTCAAGACCTTGTTCCCCTGAGTCTGGCTGTGACAATAGTAACTCATCAATATTGACACCAAGAGCCGCCGCATAGGCTGGATCCAAGGCATGCTCCGCATCGATAAAGGCAGCAATACCACCATCTTTCTGGGCTTGAGCTACTGCGTGTAGAGCAACAGTTGTCTTACCTGAGCTCTCTGGACCGTAAATCTCAATGATACGGCCCTTAGGATAGCCACCTGCTCCAAGCGCAATGTCGATTGATAAGCTACCTGAGCTCATGACTTGAACTTTTTGCTCAGCACGCTCACCAAGACGCATAACAGCACCCTTACCAAAATCTTTTTCAATTGATTTTAGGGCATCATCCAACGCTTTTTTACGCTCATCGCCAAATTTCTTTGTAATATCTTCTAATTTTTTTCCTGGTTTCTTAGCCAATGATTTTCTCCTCTTTTCTTAGTCAAACTATTATAGCAAATATCTGCTATTTCACAAAGTGTTTCGTACAAAATCCCAGGCCTGCAGACAAGCAAGCTGGCGAAGGTATTGCCACGAATAACCACCTAAATCTATCTCTTTTTGGGAAATACCCGAGGGCGTAGCCAAAGTGAGGTATACTTTTGCAAGTACGTTGTCCTCTGTTGATTCCGGTTTGATAAGCACAGACACAGCCAAACCTAAATCAGCTTGCAGCTCCTGCCGAATGCAGTCAGCTTCCTCTGATAGCCAGCCCGATTCTATCCCTAGCTGACCGACGACTTTTCCTCCGCTAAAATACGGCTGATCAGCCAAAGCCAGGCTCAATTCAGCTTGCAAGAGACCACCTGTCCCCTGTTCGACGATAGCGATGGTTTGTCTTTTCTCCGCCAAACGAGTCGCTACCGTTTTGACCAAACTATTGTCCTCTCCGTAGGCATAGAAATAGTCTGCCAGTTTGTCATGTTGTAAGATGTCTTCTTCCAACTGATTTAAACGTAGATTTGCTTCTTCTTGGCTGGTCGCTTTGGTGGACAAGCGTAAAGTCACCTCTCCAACTTTTGCATAAGGAGCAAGAGTTGGGTCTGTCTGCTTATCAATCACGTCCGCCAAAACAGTCACCAACTGGCTTTCGCCAATTCCAAAAAAGCGTAGGACACGCGAATAAAGTTGCTGCTGAGATTGGGACAGTAAAGGTAAGAGACTCTCAGAAAACATGGCCTTGAGCTCACTTGGTGGGCCAGGCAAAACAATATAGGTTACACCATCTTGCTCAATCATACCACCAACAGCTAAACCAGCTGGATTCTGTAGCGCCTGACTTCCCTCCACAATCTGTGCCTGACGTTCATTATTTGGTGTACGGACACGACCTGGGCGACTGGCAAAGAAACGGTCTAATTTTGCCATAGCCAACTCATCAAACACAAGATTTCTACCTAAGAAGGTCGCCAAGGTCTGCTTGGTCAGGTCGTCCTCAGTTGGTCCTAAACCACCGCAAAGAACGACCATATTACTCCGCTTGCTGGCTACTTCAAGGGTTGATAATAAACGGCCTTCATTGTCACCAACTGCCGTATGAAAATAAACATCAATTCCCAGCTCTGCACATTTCTCCGAAAGGAACTGAGCATTGGTATTAATGATTTGACCTGTCAAAATCTCCGTCCCAACGGCGATTAGTTCTGCTTTCATATTCCTCCTCTGTCTAGGGTGCGATTGCTCGCTCATCTAATTAGTTCGTAATTTCTTTCCAATCTCGCAAGTTTCTTCGTGTTCATTCAACAGACCTGCAGCCTGCAAATAGGAGTAAATACAGACAGGCCCTACAAATTTGAAACCTCGTTTCTTCAAATCTTTTGAAATCCGCTCAGACAAGTCGTTCTTGGTCGGCAATTCTCGGAAGGACTTGACAGGGTTGTCGATAGATGTAAAGTTAACCCATTCCCAAAGATACGTATCAAACGTACCGAATTCCTCCTGTACTCGAAGAAAGGCCTGAGCATTGGCGCGGGTAGCGTACAGCTTTGCCTTATGACGAATGATGTCTGGATTGGTCAGAAGGCTATCTAACTCGCTATCTGTCATGGCCGCAACCTTTTGAATATCATAGTTGAAAAAAGCAGAGCGAAAAGCCTGGCGTTTATTGAGAACAATTTCCCAGGAAAGTCCTGCTTGGTAGGATTCCAAGCAAAGCAACTCAAACAAAGACTGCTCATCGTGAAGTGGCTTGCCCCATTCTTCATCATGGTAAGCAATATAAAGTGGATTGTTGGGATTGACCCAAGCACAACGGGACATAGAAACTCCTTTTCGTGAATAACTAAAGTACGAATCAGGATAAACAGACTGAAACACGGCTACGATACTTTGCAAAATTGTCAAACTGAATCCTACATATCACTGAGTAACGCAGTTGACATCTGGCAAAAGGCTTCGTCAAAACTCGCCTTTTACCTAGTTGTCATTGCGGAGGTCTCACAACGAAATTTCTTGCAAAATTTCTGTTCGGCCGTCTATTTTCTCTTTGTCCTTTACGCCCTTTGTATCTGGACACGACATGAGCCACAAAAATCGACATTATTTTTGTGGCGAGTTAGTAAGGTACCTAGGCAAGTCGCAAATAGCGATTGCTGTAGTGGGAGCGGGAAAGAATTCGACAGGCAGAAAAAGAATTCGTCTTCCTGCCCCCGCACAGTTGATTAGGCCAGATTTGATGTGTGGAACACGAACAAATCTGCCAATCAACCACTGCGCTGAAATGTTGACTCAAACTTTGAGTAACAAAACAAAACTTTTTAACCATCATACTGGTACGTTAGTTGAACACGGCTACGATACTTTGAAAAATTGTCAAACTGAATCCTAAATATCACCGAATAACGCAGTTGACATCTGGCAAAAGGCTTTGTCAAAACTCGCCTTTTACCTAGTTGTCATTGCGGAGGTCTCACAACTAAATTTCTAGCAAAATTTCTGTTCGGCCGTCTATTTTCTCTTTGTCCTTTACGTCCTTTGTATCTTATTACTTCATCAGCATTTTAAGGGCTGACTTGATGTAGTTTTCTGCGGTGTCGTTGGTGCCTTCAAAGAATTTCTTGATTTTCTTGAGTTCGGCTGGGCGGTAACCAAGGGCTTCCATGGCTTCCATGGCTTCTTCAAGGGCGATATTTTCACTGGATGGTGCTACTTGTTGAACAGGACCCGCTTCTTCGCTCATGACAAACTTGCCTTCCAAGTCCAAAATCATCTGCTGGGCTGTTTTCTTGCCAATCTTTGGAAATTTGGTCAGGTAGGTAATGTTTTTCTGCTCGATAGCACGAACAAGTCCATCATTATCATCAACAGCAATAATAGCCAGAGCTGTTGTTGGACCAATACCTGATACTGAAATCAGACTCAGAAAGACGGATTTTTCATTTTCTGTAGCAAATCCGTAGAGCAAATGAGCATCTTCACGAATCACCTGATGAGTATAGACAGTCACTTCTTGCTGGACTTGTCCTGAATAGGCGTAGGGATTAGCAACCTGCAAGATATAGCCTACTCCTTGCGTTTCTACCACAATGTATTTTGCAGTTATTTTTGTTAAAATTCCTTTAATATAGTCGTACATATACTTCCTTTGCTAAAGTGTCAACTTTTTCAACTATGTTAATACTTCCCTAATTCACGCAAACTCGTGTGATTTTCTTGAATGCGACGGAACATTTTTTCCATATCCGATTTGCTAAAATGCACTAAGACTGGGCGGCCGTGCGGGCAATTATAGGGATTTTGGCAGTAAGACAATTGTCTCAATAAATCACGCGCCGAATAATCATCCAAAGCATGATTGGCCTTGATTGACCGTTTACAAGACATCATGATGGCCAGTTCTGCCCGATACTGCTTGATTGACACCTGATCCGTCAAGAGCAACATGTCGCACATCTCATAAATGCCAGACTCAATCTCCTCTTCCTTCATCCAAATAGGATGTTCACGCAGAATAAATTGATTAGATCCATATTCTTCCAAGTTGACACCAACTTGACGAAGGGCATCCATTTTGTGGACGAGGTCAAGGGCATCATTCTGCGGAAATTCAAAAATATACGGCACCAATAACTGTTGAGCTGAATTGTCAACTTGTCCAATTTTCTCACGGTAGTATTCGTATTTGACCCTCTCTTGTGCGGCATGCTGGTCAATGATATAAAGTCCTGTCTTGCCTTGTGCAAATAAATACGTCCCATGCATTTGACCAAAATATTCTAACTCTGGAAATGTCGATGTTTCCTCCCGGTCTAATTTATCTGCCAGTTTTGCCAATTCTTTTGCACTTAGATTAGGATGCTCCTGATCTTCTGATTCCACCGACTGACGTTCTGCAAATTGAACAGATGTAGGTCTATTTTCGACAGGCGACTCAACAATCTCTTGCCTATCCTCTTCGAGAGGTTTGACATCCTCAGCGACCACGTCTGGTTTTAAGAAGAAGTCTTGCTTAATCGTATCATAATAGATTTTTGGCTCTCTGAGTGGTAAGGTGCCTTGCTCTGCTTTTACTTTTGGTCGAGTACTTGACTGAGCTAAATTCTCAAGAGCATCTGGTATCAAGTCCTGCTCTTTAAGTGCTTGACTAATCGCCTCTCGAATCAAGGTCATGAGTTCTTTTTCCTTGGAGATGCGAACTTCCTGCTTGGTCGGATGCACATTGACATCAGCAAGATAGGGGTCAATTTCTATAGAAATGACTGCCAGCGGAAAGCGTCCAACCATCAACTTACTGCCGTAACCTTCCAAAATCGCTCGATTAAGCAAAAAATTCTTGATATAGCGACCGTTGATAAAAATGGAAATGTAGTTGCGGTTGGCACGAGTCAACTCTGGCAAGGAAACATAACCTGAAATCTGAAAATCCAGATCTTCTGCCTCAATTTCAACCATTTTTTTGGCAGAAGCAATCCCATAAATCCCTGAAATTGCCTGACGAAGTTTCCCTGTCCCTGCAGTTCTAATTAATTCTCGTCCTTCGTTTACTAAGACAAAGGCTATTTCCGGATGAGCTAGACTCAATCGATTTACAACATCAACAATATGTGATAATTCAGCCTGTTGACTGCGAACATATTTGAGACGAGCAGGGGTATTGTAAAATAAATCCGAAACAGTAATCTGCGTACCAACTGGACGACTAACTGGCTCCTCTTTCTCGATGACACCACCTTTGGCCTCCAAATGAAGTCCGTGTGCAGAGTCTGCCGTAGCTGTCTCAATGATCATATGACTGACAGAAGCAATGGAGGGCAGGGCTTCTCCACGAAAACCGAGGGTGCGAATACGAAACAAATCCGATTGATTTTTTATCTTACTGGTGGCGTGACGGCGGAGGGCAAGCGCTACTTCATCAGGGGCAATCCCCTCACCGTTATCCGTAATTTGAATCATTTTGAGGCCAGCCTCTTCAACACTAATTTCAATCTGACTAGCCCCTGCGTCAATGGAATTTTCCACCAACTCCTTAACCACACTGGCTGGTCGCTCAATGACCTCACCAGCCGCAATCTGGTTGGCTAGTATTTCTGGTAGTTCAATAATATGTGACATCATTTCTCCTACATTTCTTTAATAATTTTTCCCGAATGCTTATTTTTCCATTATACCACATATCCACTTTCCCTCCTTTTCCCAGATAGGCTAAAGAAAAAATGACTGCCTGAGCAATCATTCATTCTTTTGATAAATCGTAAAGTAATCCGTTGTCTGAACAGACTGGTACTGTGATTCTAAATTTGTCTTGATTTCATCTAGAATTGGCAAATTCTTATTGACGACTACAAATTTTGCCTCATTTTTATTGATGTCATACATCAAGCTATTTTTATTGTCGTCAGTATTCAGATAGGGTTCTGCTGTAGTAATCGTTGCAGCAGATAAACGTTGACTTGAAAGATAGATGCTTGCGCTATTATCCCAAACATAAATCTTATCCGAATCTTTTGTTTGTTCATCAATGTAATTGGCAACTTGTTCACGGTCAGTTCTCAAATCTCCCTGTACCAAATAAAGATAAACAGGTTGAGCGATAATACCCAAGCAAATAGCTAACGGAAGAAAGAATTGACGACGCAAATACCCACTATAATCTTCTACATCCTCATCACGCAGGTAAACGACTGACATCGCAAAACCATACGGTAAAAGAAGAATGAGTTGGCTCCATTGAAAGTTTGCATTCCCAATAATAAAGACACATTGAACTAAGAAAGTCAATAATAGGAGAACTTTGATATAGGTATGTCTTCCTTGTTTGAAAGAAAACACCATTTGGATGAAACTTTTAAAGAATCCAGATAAGAGTAAAAATACAGACACAATCGCCAAGGCTAAATATAGATAGGAATGGTGAAAGTCTAACTGTAAGTTATAAAGGAAAGTTTGTTGAATAGCTGTCCCCAGAATCTGCGCCTCAAAAGCATAATAACCTACCGCATATAGAATCAGAAGAAAACCAAAAATGGTCGCTAATAATTGATAGATTCCTCGAGTAACTTGGCGGTGTTGGATATTAAAAATAAATAAAACTAGACCCGCAACTAACCAAAGGATCAGACTTTTTGGGTAAATTAAAAATACCAATGCCGCATCAATTCCGTAGAGGATAAATGCCTCATCACGCACTGCATTTTCAAAATAGCGGACCAGAAACCACACACTAGTCAAAAGAAACGGAAGAGCAAACATTTCTGCATACATCCCTCCAAAACCAAGTGCAAAAATAAATACATAGAACCAATGACTAGAACTTATCGCTAGGTGTTCTGACTGACTAAAATAAGCTACAATCTTATAGAAATAGACTCCCGCTATCAGTAATGCTATAAACTGGAGGATTCCAAAGATAATGAAAGTTCCTCCCAGATGACCTAAGAAAGCAAGTAAGTAGAATAATAACCCGCTTGTACCAAAGAAATCACCATAAGGGATTTGTCCATTTGCCATTGCCATCCCTGCATATAAATTTTGAGTTTGTATATTGGTTGCAAATGGCATTAGCAGTGGATTGGCTACGCTAAAAACACTTAAAACTAAGCTCCAAACAAGAGCTGGCCAATACTTTGTCTTTAATACTCTTTCATGAAATTCACCATTCAGTTGCACTTGCTGTCTACGTGATGCTCTACGACTACGCCGATAAGTTTCCTCAGGATGAGTAACTACGTCCGAAACTACATCTAATTCTGTCATTTTCTTCTCCTTGGATTTGCTTTCCTTATTATATCAAAAAGCACTCCCGATGTCATTTCCTATCGGGAGTTCTGGAAATTTTTGCAAACTGTTCTAATTGGCGAAAAGTATGGCGTTTGTTCTCTTGAAATTCTTTTAAAAAGGCTACTTTTTCTGCATGTGTCATACCTATTTATTCGCAAAAAGATATTCATTTTTTAAAAATCCGACGAACTTCTGAGATAAAGTAGAGAGAGCCTGTAACAATCAAAATCCCTTGCTTGCTAGATTGCCAGTCTTCTATAAATTGCTGATAATTCTCAACATAATCTCGTCCTTGTCGGTTTTCCTCAGCCAAGGCACCATCATAGGCAAAGCTGGTTAATACAAGTGGAGTATGTGGCAATTTTTCTTCTAATAATTCAAGCATTTCTTGAAAGTCCTTGCGCCGAAGGGCCGAAAAGAGAATGGTGACAGGCTCTTCTTGAACCTGAATAAATTCAAGCAAACGTTCGATAGCGGGGACATTGTGGGCTCCATCCAAATAGATTTTTGGCTCTTGAACTACCAATTCCAAACGACCAGGCCAGCTGGTTTGGGCAAGGGCTTGTTGAATCAACTGAGGTTGAATGTCTTTTTGAATATTGGTCATATAGAGTAGAAAAGTTTGTAGGGCTACGGCCGCATTCTCTTCTTGGTGATGGCCAGCCAGACCCAAAACCAATTCTGACAGGTCGATGTCCGGATTGCTGAACTGTCCTGCTTTATAGGTGAATTCCTGACCAAATTGGTAGACAGGTGCTTGATTGTCTTGGGCAATTTGGCGACAGATGGCTGTGGTTTCTGGAGAAAGCGGTCCTAGGACGACAGGTACGCTTTCCTTGATAATCCCTGCTTTCTGCTCTGCTATTTCCCTTAAAGTCGAGCCTAATAAATCCTGATGGTCCATGCCGATGGAGGTGATAACGCTTAGGGCTGGGGCCACGACATTGGTCGTATCCAAAAGTCCTCCGATGCCCACCTCTACTAGTGCCACATCGGGTTGTTGAGCTTCGAAATAGAGGAACATAATGAGCACCATGACCTCAAAATAGCGAAAAGGCTCATAACGAGTGGCGATTTCCTGCTCCAAATCGTAGACTTTCTGTAAATAGTGCTGAAAATCATGGTCTGAAATGGGCTGGCTGTCAATACAAATCCTGTCGTGTACACTCACCATGTGGGGGGATACAAAACTTCCAACACGCATACCATGTGCCTGAAATAGCTTGCGCATAAAGGCAATGGTCGATCCCTTGCCATTAGTTCCAGCGACATGAATGACCGGAACTGCAAACTGGGGATTCCCTAGCAGTTCTAGGGCATACTCAATCTTTTCCATCTTGTAATGAAACACCTGACCTTGTTTGGTGTTTAACCAATTTTCTAACATAGCCACCTCCTACATACTGTCTAGTATAACAAAAAAGAGGCTGGGCAAAAAGCCCAATGTCATTAAGTTAACTAACCTATCACGTTTTGTGGTAGGTTAGTTTTTTCTATAGTACACTAAAAATAAAAGGGGAAAAGTCATGCTAGATCAGATTAAAGCTCATTTACTTGATAGTATTAACGACATCGTTTCCACCGCAAACCAGTTTTTACTTCATCCTAAAAAAGATTTTAGTCGGAAAAGTCAGCTAACTAGGAATCTTGATGAACGAGCAGCTTTTATTGACATGCTGAAGACCTCTTCTTTCAAACAAGCTCTGGTGATAATGGATAGGGGGTATGAATCCTACAATGTCATGGTACACTGTCAAGAAAGAAATTGGTCCTATATTATTCGTATTCGTGTCGGGAATCATTCTATGAAGTCAGGATTTAACCTCCCTGACACCCCTTGTTTTGATGAGGCATTTGACCTAAACATCTGTCGAAAACAAACCAATGAGATGAAACAACTGTATCGAGACTTTCCTAATCACTATCGCTGTTTACCTAATCACACATCCTTTGACTTTTTACCAAACTCTAGCCGAAAAAGGGATCCACTCCAGTTTTATGACCTTCATTTTCGGATGGTGCGTCTCGAAATCAAGCCAGGTTTCTTTGAGACTTTGGTGACAAATACGGATTATTCACCAGAAAAATTAAAAGATCTCTATGCCTACAGATGGGGCATAGAGACCAGTTTTCGTGACCTAAAATACAGTATTGGGTTGACTCATTTTCATGCGAAAAAGAAGGAAGGGATTCTGCAAGAAATCTACGCTCGCTTTATCAACTTTAATGTTTGTAAATGGCTAACCTCACACGTTACCATTAAAACATCAAAGTTAAAACAGACTTATAAAATTTGTTTTTCAGACGCTGTTTATGCCTGTCGAAAATTTCTTAGAGAAGAACTTACTTCCTTCCAATTAGAAACCTACATTGCCAAACATTTATCCATCATCCGACCCAATCGAACCTTCCAAAGAAAGATAAAAAGCCAGGCTCCCGTAAGCTTCACTTATAGAATATCATAATAGTTAAAAAATTGGGTTAAAAACCTTCCTTTTTGTGTGCCCTAAATACAAAAACTATTCCCGTCTTGTCATCAACTGCTCAGACGGGAATAGTTTCTTTAATTGTTTAAATGCTTAACTTAATGACATTGGGCTCAAGCCAGCACACTTCTCAGAATTCGTGTCAACATCTCAGCGCAGTGGTTGATTGGTAGATTTGTTCGTGTTTTACACTCCAAATCTGACCATTACGACTGATGCGAACAGAGTTCGCCTTATCTCCAACCTCCAACAGTCACTACTCTGACTGTTGGAGCTATACGGGGGTGGGAGTTTAAAAGGTCTGGGAGACCTTTTAAAGTGGGAGATATAAGCTGACGGCAGTCAGCTCACATAAATTGATGTCTGGGAATAGACTGTTTCAGCTCAACAACTAGAAATAAAGACTTGTTGACGAACTCTTTTTGACCAGTCGAGTTCTTATACGAAAACTCAAAAGAATGCAGAAACTCCCTCCCTATGATAGAATCAAAGTGAAACAATTTTTATATTAGGCTACTAGCTCGTCCCTAGTAGTCTTTTTTGTGCTAAAAATTCAGGATAAGTCATCTGTTCTTTTAAAAGGATATAGGCTATTTTTAATAGTTGATGCGCAAGTGCAATGGTTGCTTTTTGTGAGCCACGCCGACTTTGAATCTGATAAAATCGGTCTGCTAGGGTACTTCCTTTCTGGTTCCTAGCGGCGAAAGCGGCTTGACATAAACATTTCTTCAAATATGAATTTCCGTGTCGAATCTTGGTACTTCGTTTTTTACCAGCACTCTCATTATTACCTGGACAGAGTCCAGCCCAAGAAGCTAAATGTCCAAATGTCGGAAACTGACTCATGTCAACTCCAACCTCAGAAATGATAACAGAAGCTGTAATGACATCAATGCCTGGGATGGAATCCAATATTTCTACATGTTTTTCATATTGTGATAGATAGACATTCATTCGCTCTTCCAACAACTCAATCTGCTTCTGATAAAAATCATAAATCTCTAAGGACTGCTTTAACATAAAGCGGTGATGGTCAGAAAAATAGTCATCCAAGGCTTCCAGAAGCTGCGGCACTTTCTTCTTCAAGCTGGTGTAAACTGATTGATGGACAATGCGAGGTGTAATAGGCGTCCCATCAACCAGTAGCTGAAGGAGATTGCGACCAGATAGCCCCATAATATCTTCAATATAGGTTGTTAGCTTGATACCACCTGACTGAAGAATTTTATGGATACGGTTTGTTTCTCGATTGCGACTTTCCACATAATGTTTTCGTTGTCTGGTCAACTCCCTCAATTCTTGAATGGTTTCATCGGGAACGAAACTCCGAGGAAGCAGACCAATCCGTGTTAATTTGGCAATCCAGTGAGCGTCCTTCTTGTCGGTTTTCTGACCTGGAATAGCCTTCATGTGGGCTGGTTGAGCGAGTATCAACTCGAAGTCATCACATAGAGCATGCCAGACAGGTCGCCAATAGACACCGGTGCTTTCCATACCAACAGCTTCCACATGAAATTGACTGAGAAAATCGTGGCAAGCACGTAGGCCTTTAGTCGTTGTATCAAATGTAGCCATCTCACGCTTTGGACGAGTTGAGGTGAGTGGTCCATGTAGGATACAGACGACAATATTGGCTTGATGGACATCAATACCTGCACAAGATTGATAGAGAACCTCCATGATAATTCCCTCCTTCTAAAAATTAGAGAGCTTATCTACCGAATTGTAGTCGTATTTTTATACTCATGCCTATCGCATATTTTGGGGTGCTCGTCAGTAGAGTGGGTTAGTTTTTCCCGCGATGACTAACATCATTAACTCGTTAACCACAAAGCCCTCACTAAGATTATACACCTAGTGAGGGCTTTATGTTCGTTTTCATTATTCTGTGGGTGAGGGCGGAGCCATCATGGATGTCTTTCCCGCTCCCTTTTTAATAATATTATTCTTCAACCCATGTTCCCCAGTTACCGCCAAGACGACCAAAAAATTTCAAATAGTTAAACATGTTACTAATCTCCTTTAATCTTTATGAGTTTAGTATAATGCATTTCACAATTCTTCAACAGGACAAAAATGTCACTTTATTGATTGTCAACTCTCCAATCTTCTTCAATCTTCTGTTCTAACTCTCTATTTTCTATCAATTTTGCAAATAGCACCGCATCTAGATAATGCTTTTCTGCCTCATCCCGATCCTTATCCACAAAAAGTGCATATTTCCATTTTAATACACTAACAATGGGCTTTTTCTGAAAATCTTGTGTCGACTGTATAATCTTATCTACACTGTCAAATATCTTTGGTATTGGTTCGTAATATTTTTTACTTCCTAATATATTTACACAAGATAATAGCGTGTCTCGTAAAACAAATAAATCATTTGAGTTGATGATATTGATTTGCTCATGTAAATGCTCTATAATTTTCAAAAACTGTCTAAATATTTCTGAATCACAGCTAGATAACCTAACATATTCAAGATGGAGCCTAACAATCAACAAATCATTCAATTCATACTTTCGTTTGCGAAAAATTTGTTCAAAGTAGTCTTCCAGTATCTCTTTTCCAAAGCCTGCTGTACCTGACTCTAAAGTATCAATTCGTGATTGAATCGCATCTATTGCTATCTTCTCCTCCTCAGGCAATTCATCATAATAATCGTCATAGATTTCTGTCATCATGGCATCTCGCTTTTCCGCCAAATCTTCATTACCATAAGTTGGGGTGCGAAGCACATCAAACTTCAGCTTGGAATATCTTTCGGGTAAAGATACATAATCTGGCATAAGCTCGTAAAGTCCCATACCTAAACGAGTTGCAATATACTGAATCTTTGAAAAAGTCGGCTTGGAAGCACCTGCTTCAATACGAGTTAATTGGCGCACAGAGAGTTCCAGTTCATCGTCACAAAACTGTTCACGTGTCATACTAGCAGATTCTCGTAATTGACGTACACGCTGTCCAAATTCCTTATCGTTCATAAACCACACCTCCAAATATACTTTTTAAATTATATCAAATATATTACACAAATTCCATATCATGCTCTTCTTAAAACAGACGGTTGGACTCATTTTTATTATAGCTTGAAGCCATAACAAAACAAAAGCCCGATGTTACGGGCATTAGTCAAGTAATCATAGCACTAACCTGAACGAAGTTCAGCGGACATCTTTAGACGTCGCTGGAGAGAAACAGCTTATAGCTGGTGTACAAGCCACCCGTTTTCACAGGTTGTTATGACTTGATTTATCTGTTAATATTTGTTTTATGTCCAATAAAGAAACAATCTTCCAATTCTGCTCCACACCATCAATTTGCAGGTTGATACTGTGAATTCCTGCGTTGACAGCTGTTTCTACATCGAGCAAACGGTCACCGATATAGTAGGTATTTTCCTTGTCCAGTCCGTATTTTTCGATGAGAAATAGCAGAGCTTCTGGACTTGGTTTGCGGGCAAAACCAGAATCGCTGGTCAAGATTTCTGTGAAATGGTGACGGACACCCAAATCCTCCAAGACCTGAAAAGCATTGTCACTCTTGTGGGTATAGACAAAGTTTTGAATACCTTGTTCCGCAGTCCAGTTTAAGATTTCCACCGCACCAGCCATCAAGGGAATCTGCGTATTCTTTTCCTTCAAGGAAGTCGCACGCACACGATTGAGCTCATCGCTATCCAGACCGTACTTGTCCGCATCACGCACCAGCAAATCCTTGACAGAATAGCGAAGGATAAACTTTCTTACTTCTGCACGGTCAAAGGGAAGAACATATTCTTGATAGGTTTCTTGAATCCCTGCCAAAATCGCTTCATAGGAATCCAACAGCGTTCCGTCCAAATCCCAAATAAATGTCGGTGTCATCTTATCTCCATTCGTATGCTTGATAGGGCTTGTCCAATTGGTAGCCCAGCTTTTCAGCCAGTTTCAAGGATGTCAAGGTGTGGGCATCCCAGCTAGGATAGAGACCGCGGTCTAAACAAGCTAAAATTAACTGAGCCGCACAGGCTTTTGCCAAACCCAGACCTCGATAGTCTTCCCTGGTATCCACTTCTATCTCAATCCCAGCTGAATAGCTGGCATAGGACGAAGCCCCTGAGACCACCTGCCCCTTGTGCAAGATGACATAGCCCAGCCCCAAGTCCAAAAATTGTTCCACATCTATATAATTTCCCACCAAATCCCGTGACCATTCCTCTACCAGACAAGCCTCGTACAGATTACGGTCAATCCGTTTCATATCAAAGCTTTCAGGCAAGTCATCAACCAGTTTCTGTAAATGCCCAAGGTCAAACTCAGTGTCCTTTTTCGTAGCATAGCGGGTAAAGGACCGAATCCCGTCTCCGTAAGTCCCTTCTATCAAGTCAGACCAGTTTTGGTTTTGAGGGACTAGAATCATATCCTTACCTTCGCAGATTTTTAGCAAGTCTCGATGTGGCTGGCCAGCTAAAAAACCAAAGAAGCTCTGCCGTCCGTAGAGTGCTAGGGCTGACTGGGGCAACTGGCTGTCATCAACATAAATGTCTCCCATGACACCTTCTAAACAGGTCCAGATAATCGTCTCAGGCCAGTCTCCAAATAAACGAGCTGCTTGTCTCATCTGCTCTGCCATTATTTTTCCGTATAGGGATAACCCAAGTGCTCGTAAGCCTTGGCTGTCGCAACCCGCCCTGTCCGCGTCCGCATGAGGAAGCCCTGCTGAATCAGGTAAGGTTCGTACATGTCCTCCACCGTCTCACGCTCCTCGGCAATATTGACCGACAGGGTGTTGAGGCCGACGGGACCGCCACCGTACATCTCAATCATGGTGCGGAGAATCTTCTGGTCCACATAGTCCAGCCCCTCTCGGTCCACATCCAGCATAGTCAGGGCCTTATCCGTAATGCTATCGTCAATCAGGCCGTCGCCCATAATCTGTGCGAAATCCCGCACCCGCTTGAGCAGACGGTTGGCGATACGGGGAGTTCCACGAGACCGACGAGCCAGCTCAATAGCAGCTTCATGAGTAATCTCCATGTCAAAGATATCCGCCGTCCGCTCGACAATCTCCGTCAAATCAGCCAGTTCGTAATACTCCATGTGACCGGTAATCCCAAATCGGGCCCGCAGGGGATTGGACAGCATACCCGCACGAGTGGTCGCTCCAATCAGGGTAAAAGGCGGCAACTCCAAATGCACGGAGCGACTGGCCTCCCCAGCCCCAATCATGATGTCGATGTAGAAGTCTTCCATGGCTGAGTAGAGAATCTCCTCGACCGCCATGGGCATACGGTGGATTTCATCGATAAAGAGGACGTCGCCAGGCTCCAAGTCGTTGAGAAGGGCCACCAAGTCACCTGCTTTTTCAATAACAGGACCACTAGTCTGCTTGATATTAACGCCCAGTTCGTTGGCGATGACAAAGGCCATGGTGGTCTTCCCCAAACCTGGAGGTCCAAACAGAAGGGTATGGTCCAAGGCTTCATCACGGAGCTTGGCTGCCTCGATAAAGATTTTGAGCTGGTCCTTAACCTTGTCCTGACCGATGTATTCGTTTAATTTCTGCGGACGCAGGGTACGCTCGACATATTCCTCGTCCTGCATTTGTTCCATATCTAAAATTCGATTTGTCATGAAACCATTATAGCATAAAATGAAAATACCAGACTCAGTGAGTCCAGTATTCTCAGGAGATTATATAATCCCTAGTCCTTGTCGCTTGCGACTTAGAGATAAGGATTGAAAAGATATGCCAGCCGTTTGAGCTTTAGCTCTTACGGATGACGATATTGAAACTATTTCAGTAAAAGTCTCGCTATTTCTAGCTTGAATAAAGTATAACTCGCCAAACTTAAGGGAAACTAAAAGAGAATTCATTCTATTTTTCACTATTTATAAAAACGTCTGTGAATTTTGGTCATAGCTACTTTACTCCTCAATTCGCACATGAACAAACCATTTGTCAATTCGCTTCTTCCCAGATTGCTGTAACCGCTCTGCGATTCCCTCCATATATTTTTCAAACTTTTCTTCCATCTTCGAAACTCTGGAGTTCTCTCTGTCACTTCCTCCCAAAGATAAGGTATATGTTGTTTGTTTCATTCTCTTCTCCTATCTATTCATTGTACAAGTAATCATCAGTATTCCATTTTATTATTAGGTAACCCTAGACTTAGACTGGTCGGTCCATTGACTCCCATTCACTAACTGGCTTGCGGTAAGCCTCTTAAGAAATCTTGATACAGATGATTTCTCTCCACTAACTGCTGGTGATGACCGTAGTCAGCTACTTGTCCATTTTTATCTAAAACCAAAATAGCATCTGCCTCACGCACCGTATGCAAACGGTGAGCAATGGTTAGCCTTGTTTTGCCAGCTGTTAATCGGTCAATCGCTTTGCTAATGACACGTTCTGTGACAGTATCTAAACTTGCTGTCGCCTCATCTAGCAAATAAATCGGATGTTCTAGCAGTAAGGCTCTTGCAATGCTGAACCGTTGTTTTTGGCCTTCCGACAAGCCTGTCCCATTTTCTGAAATCCGAGTATCTAAACCATCTTCCAACTCAGCTACTAAAGGAGACAATCCCAACTCCTTGAGAATATAAGCAATACGCTCTTCAGACACAGACTCGTTCTTTCCATACAATAGATTTTCTCTAATCGTCCCATGAAAGAGAGTATTGTCCTGAGGTATGAAGGAAATCAATCTTCTCATCTCCTTGGTTGAAATATCACTTAAACATTGTTGACCAATCCGAATCTTCCCCTTATAGTCTTGATAATATTTCATCAGCAAGGCAAAAATCGTTGACTTTCCGGCTCCGCTTGGCCCAACAATCGCCACGTGAGCTCCCTCAGGAATTCTAACCGATACTCCATTCAAAATCGGATCTGTATGATAGGAAAACCGAACTTTTTCCAACTGGATACTAGCAGCATCAACCAACTCTGTATCTACCTGTTCTTCCTTATTCAGTTCCAGCAATTCTACCAAACGTTTAGACACTGCATGAAACTCCGTCAGTTCATTTAGGGAAGCAGCAATGTCTGTGACTGGATCAATCAGTTGCATCATGTACAATACAAAGGTTGTCAATGTAGCCATGGTCATCACTCCCTTGGTTACTTCTATCCCCGCTATAAGCAACATCAGGATAATAAATCCCGTCATTAAGCTACTAACCAAGGTATGTTGCACCGCTGACAGTCCAATCATTTTCTCAAAGGTTTGTGACAGATACTGAAAAGACTTGCCCATCTCTCGCTGTTCATGCTTTTCTCCCTGAAAAGCCTTCATCAAACGAATCGTTGTAAATTTATGACTAATTCTACTAGAAACCTGCCCTAATCCCTCTTGGTAAGCAGAGTAGTAACCTTCCAACCGCTGATTCATCGGAATCATAACCATTGACAACAAAGGAAGCAAGAAGAGACTAAGACCCGTGAGCCACGGACTGATGGTCCACAGAAAATAAATTGACCCCATAACCATCAAACCATTCATCAAGAAATTTGGAAGAATAACGGTGATGAAGTTCAGAACAACCGACATATCATTAGTCAAACGACTAGCAAGATCACCTGATTGGTACTGATCCAAGTCCTTTACAGATGTGGTCAACAAGGATTCATAAATATATTGTTGCAACTGTTTGAGTGCATTACTACCACTACGCCCTATGAAATAATTAGATAGAGCCTGTACTGCATAGACCGATACAAAGAAAAGGATGAAACCTGCCAGCAATTCTGGCCGTGTTAATAGATTGCTCAAATAGGTTTGATCTAGCAATTTACCAATAAACTGGGGCAGGAACAAACCCATTCCAACCCCAAGTGCACTCAGAACTATCCCAAACAAGAACATCGTTTTATTGAGCGACTTCAACAACACTCCGACGAGTCTTTTATTCATAACTAGAACTCCAAATTCTTGAATTTTTTCGCAGCAATTTTAGTAAATACGAGTACGTAAATAATTGTGACACAGATAGCTCCTAAATAAGCAAGCCCCGCTCCTGTCAGGCCTTCGCTCGCCAAAGTCATATAACTAGTTGGAAAAAGCATCGCAACTGGACCGCCAACAATTGCTAAAATCATCATCGTAATCGTCACCAAAAATCCTGTGATCATTGTGGTAATATTTTTCAGATACAAACAAAGAGCAGTTGCCAAACTAATCGATAAAATATCTTTTAGCAAATAAGCGACAATACAAAATACATTACTCAAGCTCTCTGCCAAACTAGCTTCAAAAACAGCTGGACTACCAAAAGGTAGATGGATTACCCGAACATAATGTACAAATGCAGAGGTTACAAAGAAGAGACCATAGAAAATGACGATTGTTGCTAAGAGACCCAAATATTTAGACCAGAAAATCTGCTTCCGTCCAAGATCCCGGTATAAAAACATGGTATGTTCATCTACTTCTTTCCTAAAGACAGATATAGCCAAGAAATACAGGGTCAAACTAGGAAGAATGAAACTATCTGCTGAGCTCACCATCATATTCGTAAAGGCAACAAGGCTGACTTTATAGCCCTCACCAGCATGAATCTGCATAAAATTCGACCCTTCAATAAACGAAGTAACTAGATAAATAAAAGGAAACAAAGTGAATAGGAGATAAACCTGCGTCTCCTTTCGCTTCCAAATCGTTCTAAAGACAGCTGGAAAAATTTGCTTCATACTCACTACCCTTTCGTAAAGATTTCTTTCAAGTGATTCTCTTTCACTTCTAGTTTCACAATCAATTCTTGACGAGTCAACACACCAAAAATCTGATTTAGCTCACTTGTAGGTGTGGCAGTGGAAATCTCTAACACTTCCCCCTCTAGCACCACATGGTCATTGAGCAAGTCCTTCACAGAATCTAAGTTTTTAGTCGTGTCCAACTGCACGAGCACACTTGGATGAGATTTGCCTTCAAAAGCATCTGCCAATTCTCCCGATTCGATATAGACATAGCGGCTGCACAAGGCCTCCAGCTCACCTAGTTGGTGACTCGAAATCAGCATGGAAATTTGTCGCTCACTGGACCACTGCTTCAAGATATCAATCAATTTTTGAACACCAATCGGGTCCAAGCCCACAAAAGGCTCATCTAAGATCAGGAAATCTGGCTCCGCAACCAAGGCAATCGCCAAAGCTGTCCGTTGTTTCATACCGAACGAGAATCCCTTGGGTTTCCGATTGCGAGCATCCCATAACTCTACCAATTTCAAAGTCTTCTCAATATTTGGATAGAGGTCTTTTTTCCCATGCAGGTCCAAATAAAACTTGAGATTGTCCATAACAGTCATTTCTGGATAGAATACTGGATCAATCATAATCCCAAAGTCTGCTAACAAATTATCCTGGCTAAAAATATCCGTACCCTTATAAGTAATGGTTCCCGAACTTGGTTTTAGGGACTTGGCCATGAGTTTCATAAGCGTGGATTTTCCAGCACCGTTTTTTCCAATCAGACCAACAATCTCGCCCTTATTGATCTCCAAACTCACATCTTTTAGTGAGTAAAATTCATTTCCTGCAAACTGTTTTGATAAATGATTGATTTTAAGCATAAGTAGCTCCTTTTTCTTTCTTACGACCTGCCTGCTGAATAAAATAAGTGGCAATAGCTGTACCATAATATAGTACGGCAACAAATAGCATTTGTGATGGAACTAACAATTCTCCTGCCAGCTCGACACTCATGACATCATCTGAAACTGTATGCAGTTGAGCAAACTGCTCCCACTGACCATTGCTACTCGTAATGTAGGCAAAAGCGGCATAAAATATCATTGACATTGTTGGGAAAATGCCTGCTGACCACGCTTTCCAAGACTTATCTTTTTGTAATCCCATACAGATTGAATTGACGATGGGCGGTAGCAAATAAGTCAACAACAATAAAACAGGAACAGAGAGACTTAGCAATAGTTGCGAACTAGCAACTGTTAAACAAATATAAAATAGACTCAATAATAGAATAAATATCATCATGACCCTCACAATTAAAATGGAAATCTCGAAACCAACAGATTGTAGATCCAATGTCCTCCGATAGCATACTGCAAGCCAAAACGAGTAGCTAACACAGAAAACAATAAACCTAGTGGAGTTCGGATGATTAGATTATCCAGCAAGGAATAATTCATATGCAACAAAACTCCAAACAAGAGAGAAGTGACCAACATAGCTAGCCAAGTAGGATATTCACTTTTTAGAATACGATAGATAAGATAACGGAACAAGAATTCTTCACAAGTCGCAATAATAAATTGATTCACATACTCATCACTCTGAATAAACCAGAAATTGACCAAGAAAATTGCAATAGCCAGCAAAACAAAGCTTTTCCAACTGAACTTCACTTCCGATAGCTCCTGACAAAGCTGATAACGCTTGGTTATCATAGATGGAAGTAGAATAAACCCTATTGGCATTCCAACCATAATAGAAAATAGGTAGGCTAGCTGTAGAAATTGACTAGAGCTAAACAAAACCAAAGATGTTGCCAAAAGATAACTAATGGAGGCTAAAACAATCAAAGCAAGCGATAAAGCAACTGGCCTCATATAGCGCACTACCATAAAACACCTCTAAAATTCTAGCTTTTCAAAGTTCGAACGACCTTTGAGATAGGTAGCAACAGTATAAAATGTCGTTATAGCTACTACCAAGGACCATGCAAGCAGTGGCTGATCAAGACTCATCTTAGCATAGCCATTCGGCACAACATAACGAACTCCAATGAGAAGTGGTGCAGTTGTTGTAAACAGTGACCAAAAAACTCCTGCTAAAACTGCCTGTAAGGATTTGGCTTTGATAGAAACCGTAGAAACCAATAAAATACCGATAACATTGATTGAAATTGTTGCAAAAATAGATAGGAAAGTGGACTGTACATTACTCCAATCATCCGATACTACTTTTCCAGAAGCATTCAAGAAGCCAAAATAAGCAATCGCACTTGTCAGCACTGTTAGAAGGACATAAGAGGCATACATCACCACTAAACTAATGATTTTTGCATTAAAAAGTCGGGTTCTATTCAGATCTTTATATAAAAATAGAATGCCACTATCAATCTCGTCCCTAAAGACTGCTGAAATAATCAAGGATAACAGTAATACAGGTAACACTATCCCGTCCTGTGTTGCCAATGCTGCTCCTAGAAAATCTAAAAAATTATCCGTATATTCAGCCTTTACGCCTACCAAAAATTTGGACAATATAGGAACTAAGATTGGCAAACCCGCAAAAGCATAGAACAAAGCAACATCCCTTCGATGTATCACCGACTTAAAAATTGACCTAAACATATTCATATTGTTTCCCCTTTTTATCAATAAGATAGGAACTGTAACAAATTCCCATCTTATTGATAGCTAAATCAAATTAGCTATCAAGTTCTTTTTACAAAGTGTGACGACCGCGGCGATAAGTGTATTTGATGATACCTAAATCAATAGTGATGCGCTTATTCTTCTTAAATAATTGTTTCATTTTTACTCCTTTTTCTTTAAAAATTTACAAATAATATGATTTACTAATCTGTTTACAAAGTATGACGACCACGACGATAGGTGTATTTGATAATACCTAGATCGATTGTCACACGTTTATTTTTCTTAAAAAATTTGTTCATTTCTATTTCCTCCTATTACTTTAACAATTTGATTTACTGATTGATTTACAAGGTATGACGACCACGACGGTAGCTATACTTAATAATCCCGAGGTCAATCGTTGTACGTTTGTTTACAATCTTGAACTTCTTTTTCATCCTTCTTCTCCTTTCATTTTTCCTACACTTGTTTATTCGTAAATCATTTTGAAAATGATTTATTTTTTTCAAGTGTGTATCTCCTTGAGGGGGATTTTCCCTCTCACTATACTTATTCGCAAATCGTTTTCTTTTTTTTGAAAAAATCTTATTTTTTTGAATAAGTTGTGAGCTTGCTTCCCCTACACTTATCTATTCGTAAAATTTTGGGAGTGGGACAGAACTCGACCAATCTAAAGAGTTCGTCTTCCCACCCCGCACAGTTGATTAGGTCAGATTTGGAGCGTGAAACGCGAACGAATCTGCCAATCAACCACTGCGCTGAAATGTTGATACGAACTCTGAGAAGCTAGGCTGGACTTTCTGCTCATCCTCTTACGAATGATTGTCTAGCGGAGGGAGCTTGTTTTCCCCTTCACCTATTTATTCGCAAGTAAACAAAAAAATTCTCTGGAAAATCCAAAGAATTTTGATTTTTTTATAATCCAAGTCGTTCAAAGATGTCATCCACCCGCTTAGCATAGTAGTCGGGGTTGAAGAGTTCATCGATTTCTTCCTGACTGAGTTTGGCAGTCACACGCTCATCCGCTTCGAGAAGGGGCTTGAAGTCCACTTGATTGTCCCATGATTGCGCCGTTTTTGGTTGCACCAAATCATAGGCTTCCTCACGTGTCATGCCTTTCTCAATCAAGCTGAGCATGACACGCTGACTGTAAATCAAGCCAAAGGTTGACTCCATATTGCGTTTCATATTTTCAGGGAAGACCGTCAAGTTCTTAACGATATTGCCAAAACGGTTGAGCATATAGTTGATGAGAATGGTCGTATCCGGCGTGATAATCCGCTCCGCTGACGAGTGGGAAATATCGCGTTCGTGCCAGAGAGCCACATTCTCAAAAGCCGTCACCAAGTGACCACGCACCACACGAGCCAGACCGGTCATATTTTCAGAGCCGATAGGGTTGCGTTTATGGGGCATAGCAGAGCTACCCTTTTGGCCTTTGGCGAAATACTCTTCGACTTCACGTTGTTCAGATTTTTGTAGCCCACGGATCTCTGTCGCCATACGCTCGATAGACGTTGCAATCAAGGCTAGGGCTGAGAAATATTCTGCGTGAAGGTCACGAGGAAGAACCTGGGTCGAAATTTCCTGCGGACGAATACCCAATTTGCCACAAACATATTCTTCCACAAATGGAGGAATATTGGCAAAGTTTCCAACCGCACCTGAAATTTTACCAGCCTCAACGCCCTTGGCCGCCACATCAAAACGCTCCATGTTGCGTTTCATTTCGCTATACCAAGTTGCTAATTTAAGACCGAAGGTCGTTGGCTCCGCATGGACACCGTGGGTCCGGCCCATCATAATCGTGTACTTGTGCTCACGAGCCTTGTCGGCGATGATAGTGGTAAAGTTTTCAAGGTCACGACGGATGATGTCGTTGGCCTGCTTGTATAGGTAGCCGTAAGCCGTATCCACCACGTCGGTCGAAGTCAGACCATAGTGGACCCACTTACGTTCCTCACCAAGACTTTCCGAAACCGCACGCGTGAAAGCCACCACATCGTGACGAGTTTCCTCTTCAATCTCTAAAATACGGTCGATGTCAAAAGTCGCCTTCTCACGAATCAAGGCCACATCTTCCTTGGGAATCTCACCCAACTCAGCCCAAGCCTCATCAGCGAGGATTTCCACCTCCAACCAAGCCTCGTACTTGTTCTCTTCACTCCAAATAGCCGCCATCTCTGGGCGGGAATAACGTTCAATCATTTTATTTGCTCCTTACTTCTAGTTGCATCAAGTTACTAATATAACTTAATGTATAATTATCTTCTAAAGTTTTGTAGTGACTGCTAAATTCTTTAATAAACTCTTCCTTCAAAATTTTATTATTGCGATATTGGCGAGCAACAGCAATGATAGATTCTATAATTTCTTGAGTATCACTATCGTCAATATAACAGTTAGACTCCTCTAACCTACTTATTGTATCATCGTTAATACTTTCCTGTTTTTTGACTTCTTCTAAAATTATATATACTTCCTTCAAATAAGGATAATCGAATGTAACCTGCATATTATTTTTTGTTAATAAATCTAAGTTTTCTATTCGCTCTCCTACCTTAATATCTTTTTCTGCGTAAATATATTCAATTTCATCAATTAAGTCTTGAGGGATTCTATCCTCTAGTAAAATTATTGATAAATATCTACTAATTTCCATTTTATCAAAATCAAGAGGATATATTCCCTCAATAAATTTTAAATATGACGATTTATCAGATGTATTTCTCAAATAAATAAGAATTTCACTTAAAGCTATCCGTTCATCTATTTTTATGGAACTTAATCCTCGGCGATTCTCCATATGTAAAAATATCTTCTGAGCTTTTGAATCATTTCTGAGTTCATATGAATAAGTTCCTGATTTATTACTTCCTTCCTCCACAAGTAGGTAGTAGTTTTTTACTATTCTAGAGAGCACTCGCCCTATCAATTTCCTAATACTATCGTTGATTAAAATTACTTGAGAATCAGAAACTGATTCTTCATAACTGATTTGATTATTAGAGAAAAATTTACTAATAAGTTCATATTCCCATCTATTCCCCACTGCTGAAAATCTATCATACCTCGCATTAGAATAAAACTCTTTTAAAAGTTCTAAAAATTGGCATTCTTGTTTACTAAAAATCTTTTTATTGATCGCTTTTTCAATTCTGCTATGTAATTCAACTTGATTATGAATCTTTAGACTTTCAGAAAAGTCTTCTATGGAATCAACCTCATCGAACTCCCACAACACTAATATTATTTTCTGTAGTCTTTCGACTCCTACAGAAATGTTGTATAAAGCCAAAAATAATTCCGTAGGCATCTCTGGAGCAATTCTATCCATATTATTTACAATGGAAATACCAGTATATATAAATTCTCCTGAGATATCCAACTCTGAAACCATATTAAAATTTTTGAAATACCACTCTTTATTTAACACCCTATATCTCCCTAAAATTTTTATTTATTCAACTGAATTAATATCTTCTCCCTATCATATTGAGTTAGTCTTTCAATTTTTAATAGAGCTGTCAGTCAAGGTATCCTTGGTGTTTTTTATTATTAATTTATTATCTGTAATTAGCCTATCTTTTATTTGTTCTATAAAAGGTTTCATTCTTCTATACGCTCGTTGACTAAGTTCTAATTCATAGTCAATGTTTTTACGTTGCTCGGCTATCAAATGGATTGCATTCCTGTACTCATAAATTTCAATAATATCGGATGGTAAATCTGCAACAACTTTATTTCCTTTTTGATAAATTTTTGAAATTATATTTAATTCCTCTGCTGCACGACACTTTGCATCAAAACGAATTGAAGTTGATGCCTTCCTCTTTCTTTGATAAAAAAATGTATGTATTTCTATATTTTTTGTACCATTATCTACTAGATGGATTAATTCTCTTTCTAATTTTTTCCTCTTTTCTTCTGGTATGTCAATTTTTGTCATCACATTATTTTGATGGACCAAATCATCATAAACTTGAGTATCACTATAGTATGTCTCTAAAACGTACTCTACTACTGCTTCATATATAGAGGCATATGCTAAAATTTGACTGCGAATTTCAAAAATTAAATGTTCCTCCTCAGCCGTTATCCCTTCGTATAACTTGTAAGCGTACCGAATTGATTTAAACTCTCTAATAATTCTATTCTTCAGACTCACATCATGTATAAAATCAAACTCTTTCTCATACCAGTCATTATTAGGCAAGTGATTATTGCAATATCTTTTAATCTCTTCTTGAATTTTTTGTGGTAATGGCATGTCATAAACCTCTTTTTAATAACTAAAAAATCAGAAAGCAATCTTAATTTTCAAACTCCTCCACACTTTCCGCATCTTCCCCCAACACCGTCACGTGTCCCATTTTGCGATTGTGCTTCGCTTCTAGTTTACCATAAAAGTGGGGATGGGCGGTAGGGTTTTCTTGAAGAAAGGTTTGGACTGTTTCCATGTCTTGTCCCAAAACGTTAATCATAACTGCTGGTGAAAGCAGGCGGATAGGGGGCAGGGGCTCCCCTAAAATGCCTCGTATATGGGTGTCAAACTGTGAAAAATCACAGGCTTCAATCGAATAATGTCCTGAATTGTGCGGGCGAGGAGCGATTTCATTCACAAGAATTTCTTGCCCTGCCACAAACATTTCAACACAGAGGGTGCCTACTAAATGGAGCTTGTCGGCGATTTGCAGGGCCATGGTTTTGGCTTTTTCAGCAAGTTCGTCAAAAATACGGGCAGGCACGATGGTTTTGTAAAGGATATTATTGCGGTGGATATTTTCCTGCACAGGAAAGACGGTGTAGTCGGAGCCATTGCCAGATACAAGGACGGAGATTTCCAGGTCGAAATTCACAAACTCTTCCAAAACACACTCGGCAGAGTTAGCTAACTGACTAGCTTCTACCAAGTCCGCCTCTTCTCGAATGACCTTCTGGCCATGTCCGTCATAGCCCCCAGTGGCTGTCTTTAAGACATAGTTTTTGCTGAGGTCCAGTCCTTCTAGGTCTAGGCTAGATGTGACGACTTTGTAGGGGGCGACTTGCACGCCAGCTTTTTTTGCCAAAAAATCCTTCTCAAAAATGCGGTTTTGGGAAATACGGAGGAGGTCAGTCCCTTGAGGGAGCTGGCCGTCCTTGATGACCGCGTCCAGTCCGTCGGCATCAACATTTTCAAACTCATAGGTCAGGACATCGCACCGCTCCGCCAGCTGTTTGAGGGCCGCCACATCGTGATAGGGAGCGACGATGACCTCGCTGACCTTGGAGGCTGGGCAGTCCGCCGCAGGATCCAGCGTGATCACCTTGTGGCCCATGTAAATAGCGGAAATAGCCATCATCTGACCCAGCTGACCGCCGCCGATAATTCCGATTGTCTTAGATGAGGTCATCTGTCATCGCCTCCGCAATTTTTTCCTGTTCCTTGGCAAAATCTGCCAGCTGAGCCGCAATGGTTTGATCTTCAATGGAGAGAATGCGAAGAGCTGTCAGGGCTGCGTTGGTGGCACCTGCTTCGCCGATCGCCATAGTCGCAACAGGCACGCCGCCCGGCATCTGCACAATAGAATAGAGCGAATCCACACCGCTGAGGGCACGGGATTGGACAGGAACACCGATGACAGGTAGGGTTGTCTTGGCTGCTACCATACCTGGCAAATGAGCCGCACCGCCCGCTCCTGCGATAATGACCTTGAAGCCATGACCACGCGCTTCTTCGGCGTGACGGAACATGAGGTCTGGGGTGCGGTGGGCAGAGACCACTTTCTTTTCATAGGCTACGCCAAATTTGTCCAGCATATCGGCTGCTTTTTTCATGGTTTTCCAGTCGGAACTAGAACCCATGATGATGGAAATTGGAATGTTCATGCTTGTCTTTCCTTTTCTTTATCCCTTATTTTACTGCCTTACTTCCAATATCTGTCCGATAAAAGAGGCCTGTGGTATCTTGATTTTTCAGCTCCGAGTAAATTTTTTCTTGGGCGTCTTGGACGGTGTCTGCTGTGGTGACTAGCATATAAACCCGACCGCCGTTTGAAAGCAGTGCTCTGCTATTTTCCGCAAAACGAGCCCCTGCATAGTAGGTCGTGATGTCGCCCTCGGTCTTTGCTGGCAACTCTACGCCTTTTTCGTAGTCCAGAGGGTAGCCGTTTGATGCCACGACAACACCCAGCGTCACGCCACTATCCAGCCAAGTCAGCTGTGTCGGGCGTTTGTGGAGGATGTCGTCGATGTTCTGAGCAAAGTCAGAGGTCAGGCGAGGCAGGATAATCTGGGTTTCTGGGTCGCCAAAACGGGCGTTGAACTCGATGACCTTGGGACCTTGGTCGGTCAGAATCAAGCCAGCATAGAGCACGCCCAGATAAGACCGGCCTTCCGCAATCATGCCCTCAAGAATCGGCTTGACAATGGTGTCAACCGCTGTGTCCACCACGCTTTGAGGCAGGTGGGGAACAGGAGCGTAAGCCCCCATACCACCTGTGTTGGGACCTTGGTCGCCGTCAAAGGCACGCTTGTGGTCCTGGGCTGTCGGCAGAATGTAAAATTGGTCGCCATTGACCAGAGCAAAGAGGGAAAACTCCTCACCCGCCAAGAACTCCTCGATGACCACGCGGGCACCCGAGTCGCCGAACTTGTTGTCCAAGAGCATCTCCCGTGCCGCTTCGACCGCCTGCTCGACGGTTTCCGCCACGACCACGCCCTTGCCCAGTGCCAAGCCGTCCGCCTTGACCACGATTGGTGCACCCTGCTCTTCGATGTAGGCTTTGGCTTCTTCGAAGTTGGAAAATGTGCCAAAGGCTGCTGTTGGAATGCCGTATTTGACCATGATTTGTTTGGCAAAGTCTTTTGACCACTCTAGCTCCGCGGCTAGACGACTAGGGCCAAAAGCTTTAAGTCCCGCCTGTTCAAAATCATCAACGATTCCTGCTGCCAGAGCATCGTCTGGACCCACAAAAGTCCAAGCAACGTCATTTTCCTTAGCAAAGTTGATTATAGCAGAATGTTCGGAGATCCCGATATTGACTAACTCGATACCATCTAAAGTCATTCCGTCATTTCCAGGAGCAACAAAGACCTGCTCTACCTGCTCAGACTCTAACAATTTCTTTGCGATAGCATGTTCACGACCACCAGACCCGACAACCAAAAGTTTCATTTTTTACACCTCAAAAACGGATTTTCTATAAATAGTATAGCAAAAATAGACGGGTTTTGATAGAAAAAGCAGGGTAATGTTCGGGAATAAAAAAGCTCACACGAAGTGAGCTAAATCCAAAACTCTCAATGTCTAAAATGTCTGACTCCTGTAAAGACCATGGTCAAGCCGTACTTGTTAGCCATGTCAATGGAGTCTTGGTCGCGAACAGAGCCACCTGGCTGGATGATAGCCTTGATACCTGCGGCAGCAATTTCTTCCACGTTATCAGCAAATGGGAAGAAGGCATCCGACGCCAAAACGGCTCCCTCTAAACGATCCTTGGCTTGTTCGATAGCGATACGGACGGACGCTACACGGTTGGTTTGCCCCGGTCCCACGCCCAAGGTCATCTTGTCATTGGTGATGATGATGCCGTTGGACTTGACATACTTGGAAGACTTCCAGGCGAACTCCATGGCCGCCCACTCTTGCTCGGACGGTTGACGCTCGGTAACCACCTGCCAGTCCGCTGGGCTTTCCACCACCACGTCCTGATCCTGCACCAAGAGCCCACCTACAACACCTGTGAACTCTTTTTCCACTTCGCTTGCATCCTGTGCGTCAAAAGCCAATTCTAAAATCCGAAGATTTTTCTTTTTATTGGTCAAAATAGCTAACGCTTCTGCCGAGTAGCTCGGTGCGATGATGATTTCTAAGAAAATTGGGTGCATCTTTTCAGCCGTCGCAGCATCCACTTCTCTGTTCAGCACGACAATGCCTCCGAAAATCGATACTGGGTCAGCCTCATAAGCATAATCCCAAGCCTTCTCGATAGTTTCTGCCTGCCCGATACCACAAGGGTTCATATGTTTGAGTGCCACAACAGTTGGACGGTCCTTGAAATCACGGATAATACGGATAGCCGCATCCGCATCACGAATGTTGTTGAAGGACAATTCCTTACCATTTAACTGTTTAGCTGCTGCAATAGAATAGTCTGTTGGCAGGGCATTTTGGTAGAAATCCGCATTTTGCTGCGGATTTTCACCGTAACGCATAGGCTGATTGAGGTCATAAGTAATGGTTAATTTTTCAGGCTTGTCTTCGCCTACTTGCTTGGTAAAGTAGTCTGCAATAAGAGCATCGTAGGCTGCGGTATGACGGAAAACCTTGGCAGCCAATCGCTGACGCGTTGGGTAGGTCGTCTGACCCTGCTCTGCTATTTCCCCTAAAACCGTCGGATAATCTGCCGGATCTACCACAACGGTCACGCTGGCATGGTTTTTAGCCGCAGAACGCAACATGGACGGACCGCCAATGTCGATGTTCTCCACCGCCAAGTCGTAGGTCACGTCCGGACGCAAGATGGTCTCTTTGAAAGGATAAAGGTTGACCACTACCAAGTCAATCAGGCCAATTTCATGGTCCTTGGCTGCTTGCAAGTGGCTATCCACATCCCGACGAGCCAGCAAACCCCCGTGGATATTGGGGTGCAGGGTCTTAACACGGCCGTCCATCATCTCAGGAAAACCAGTCACATCGTCAATAGCGATAGTCGCTACACCAGCATTATCAAGAGCAACCTTTGTGCCTCCTGTCGAAATGATTTCCCAGCCAAGCTTGGTCAATTCTTGGGCAAATTCTACAATACCATTTTTATCTGATACGCTAATTAGTGCGCGTTTTGTCATGATTTCTCCTTATTTTTTCACTGCCCCTAACTCCTCCAAAACTGCTGGATAGAGTTGGTACTCTGCTTCATGTATTCTAGCTTCAAAGGTTTCTAGGATATCATCAGCCAGCCTGGGCACTCGGACTTGTTTGATAATTTGTCCTGTGTCAATACCGCTGTCAACCCAGTGAACTGTCACACCACTTTCTGCCACACCTGCATTCCAAGCGTCTTCAATCCCATGGGCTCCTGGAAATTCAGGCAAATAAGCCGGGTGGATATTGATGATACGACCTTCATATTGAGCCAACAGGGTTGGTCCCACAATCTTCATATAACCTGCCAAGACCACCAAGTCAATCTGGTGCTGGTCTAATAGTTGGATAATGGCTTCTTCGTAGGCCTGCTTATCCGCAAACTCTTTTAGTTCAAAAGCAAAGGTTGGTACACCTAGTTTTTCAGCTCGTTCCAAGACATAGGCATTTCTGCGGTCTGAAAAGACAAAAGCTACTTCAAACTGTTCTGCGATGACTTGGAAATTGGAGCCGTTGCCTGATGCAAACACTGCTATTCGTTTCATTTGATGACCACACTCTTGTCTTCCTTAGTGATAATGCGGCCGATTTCATAGACTTCTTCGCCTACCAATTCACGGACTTTCTCCACCTTCCCTGGACTGACAGCCAGGACCATTCCGATACCCATATTGAAGATTTCAAACATTTCTTCGTGTTTGATTTGGCCGTATGTTTCAAGGGCTGTAAAGATTGGGAGGACTGGAATCTTATCTTCTTCAATTTCAGCTGCAAGGTTGTCAGCAAACATACGAGGAACATTTTCGATGAAGCCACCGCCTGTGATATGGGCAATGCCGTTGACCAGACCTGCTTTTACCAGAGGCAACACCTGCTGGACATAGATACGTGTCGGCTCTAATAGGACATCCTTAAGAGCTCTGCCATTGAGCTCTGGCAACAGAGCGTCCCCAGAAACATCTGCAAAAACGCGTCGGACAAGGGAATAGCCGTTGGAGTGGATGCCGCTGGAAGCTAGGCCGAGGAGAATGTCGCCCTCCTGGACCTTACTGCCATCGATAATCTGGGATTTCTCCGCAATGCCGACGGCAAAGCCAGCCAGGTCATAGTCATCCTCGCCGTACATACCAGGCATTTCAGCCGTTTCACCGCCAATCAATCCGCAACCAGCTTGGACACAGCCTTCAGCCACACCTGCTACTACCTGCTCTAGCTTGGCTGGCTCATTTTTTCCAGTCGCAATGTAGTCAAGGAAGTAAAGCGGCTCTGCACCTGCTGCGATAATGTCGTTGACACACATAGCCACGCAATCTTGACCAATGGTGTCGTGTTTGTCGTACTGGATAGCCAGCATGAGCTTGGTGCCCACACCGTCTGTCCCAGATACCAAGACTGGCTCTTTGACATCCAGTTTGGTTAGATCAAACATCCCGCCAAAACCACCGAGGGCTCCCATAACACCCAAGCGTTCTGTCCGAGCTACGTGCTTCTTGATGCGTTCGACAACTTCATATCCCGCTTCGACGTCAACGCCCGATTGGGCGTAGGCATTTTTATTTGTCATTTTGATTCCTTTCAACAGTTTACAGGTCTGTCAAGTAACGTTGACACATCTGTCTTTACTTGACATTTTCAATGTAGAAACTCGTTTTCTCTTCTAGGCTACGAAGGTATTCTTCCTCATAGTCATAGAGAGGCGTTGGAAATTCTCCGTCAAAGTAGGCTACACAGAGCCCGCCTTTTGGCGCATCGGTTTCGATACCAATGGCCTCTATCATCCCTTCAAGAGAAAGGTAGGTCAGACTATCTGCCCCAATAATCTCACAGACTTCCTCAACGGTATGGTTGGCTGAAATCAGCTCCCGACGGGTCTGAATATCAATACCATAGAAACACGGGTACTTGAGTTCTGGGCTGCCAATAGCCACATGGACTTCTTTTGCACCTGCATCACGAAGAAGCTGGACAATGCGGCGGCTAGTTGTACCGCGAACAATAGAGTCGTCAATCATGACCACGCGCTTGCCTTTGACAACACTTGAAACAGCTGACAACTTCATGCGCACACCCTGCTCCCGCAATTCCTGGGTTGGTTGAATAAAGGTCCGCTGGGTATATTGGTTTTTAATCAGCCCCATTTCATTTGGCAAACCAGATTCCTCTGCAAATCCCATAGCCGCAGATAGGGAGGAGTTTGGCACACCAACCACGATATCCGCTTCATGTTTGAACTCCTGTGCCAAACGACGACCCATGTTTTTACGAGCCGTGTGGACATTGACCCCGTGAATTACCGAATCTGGGCGAGCAAAATAGACATACTCCATAGAGCAAACAGCCAGTTGCGTATCTCTTGTATAGCTATCATATTGAATTCCTGAATCATCAATGACGACAATTTCACCAGGCTCCACATCTCGCACCCAGTCAGCCCCCACTACTTCAAAAGCACAAGTTTCGCTGGCAACTACCCAGGCACCATTTTTCATTTTGCCTATTGAAAGTGGACGGAAACCATTAGGGTCCAAGGCAGCAACCAATTTATCTTCTAACAAGATCAGGTAAGCAAAGCCACCTTTAACAGTATTGAGGGCTTCCTTGATTTTTCCCATAAAGTCTGGATTGTGACTGCGGCGAATCAAGTGCATGAGAATCTCAGTGTCAGAAGAAGAAGAGAAAATGGAACCATTTTTTTCAAGTTCAGCCTTCAAACTGACCGCGTTGGTCAAATTCCCATTATGTGCCAAACCCACCTGCATATCTGCAAAATCAAATAGGAAGGGCTGGATATTATTGATAGAAGCAGAGCCAGAAGTTGCATAGCGGACATGACCAATAGCAGCCGTTCCTGTCAAGGCTTCTAAATCTGCTGGATTTTTGAAGACTTCTGCAATCAGGCCTGTTCCGCGATGGCGACACAATTGTCCGCCATCATTGGCTAAAATCCCTGCTCCTTCTTGTCCACGGTGCTGCAAGCTATGCAGACCAAAATAGGTCACCTGAGCAGCCTGCGGATGTCCCCAAATGCCGAAAACTCCACATTCTTCATTGAGTGATTTAACTTCGTATGTCATATTTATTTTCCTGTAAAATAGCGAACCGCTGAAACAAAGAGTCCTTGGTCTTTCTTGCCTGGAATGTTTTGGAAAAGACCGTCCTCGTAACGCTCCGAATGCCCCATTTTCCCGATGATTTGTCCGTTGCGACTGGTAATACCCTCAATGGCATGGCTGGATCCATTTGGATTGTACTTAGAATCCATGCTTGGCTGACCAGTAAAGTCAACGTATTGGCTGAAGATTTGCCCATTATCACGCAAAGTAGCAAATTCCTCGTCCGTCACTACAAATTTTCCTTCACCGTGGGAAACTGGGATAGCGTGAATGTCGCCGACTTGGACACCTGCCAACCACGGTGAGTTGACATTGGCAATCCGCGTTTCCACCATTTTAGCAATGTGTTGGTTGGCATCGTTGTAGAAGAGGGTTGGACTGGTATCACCCGCCTCCTCAAAGTTTCCATACGGCAACAAGCCCGATTTGACAAGGGCCTGGAAACCATTACAGATACCGATGATGAGGCCTCTTTTTTCGATAAATTGGTCAATAGCAGAGCGGACCTTGGCGTTTCGTAAGATAGTCACGATAAACTTAGCAGACCCATCTGGTTCATCCGCAGCCGAGAATCCACCTGCAAAGAATAGAATATTCGCCTTAGCAATATTGTCAACCATAGTGTCAACCGAGTTTTCAATGCTCTCTGCATCCAAGGTCACAAATGGAACAAGATTGACTTTTGCACCAGCCTGTTCAAAGGCCTTGGCAGAATCATATTCTGAGTTGGTGCCTGGGAAAACTGGAATGTAAACTACAGGCACTTCAACGGTTTCTTTTGCTTTTATAACCGCTGAACTTGTGACTGCTGGAACATCCTGCAACTCCGTCGCCTGTTCAAACTCTGTTGGGTAAACTTCTTCTAGTTTGCCCTCAAAAGCTACTTGCAAGTCCTGTCCAGAAAGGTTGACACCATTGACAACCAGTGTAAAGTCTGTAGTGGTTTGACCGATTTTCACAGCATCTGGAATGTCTTCTTGCGATGTGAAGACAAAGCCACCAAGTTGACCTGTCAAGCTGGTTTCAAAGTCGGCAAGCTCAACTCTTGCTCCGACTTGGTTACCAAAGGACATAAGGGCTAGACTTTCTAGAACTCCTCCATACTTGACTGCACTAGCAGCCGTAATCACATAATCGCTCTGCCATTTTTCAAAAGCCTTAAAATTAGACTTGATCAAGGTGAAATCAATGTCTTCTGATAAAATCTGGCCTGGTAGGTAATAAATGTGCTCGCCAGTCGCCTTGAACTCAGGTGATAGAACCTTGCAGCTGTCTGCTGTTGTCACACCAAAGGCAACCAGGGTTGGCGGAACTGTCAAGTCCTCAAAGGTACCAGACATGGAGTCCTTGCCACCGATAGACGGCAGGCCAAGCTGAATCTGAGCCTCAATCGAACCGAGCAGAGCCGCTACTGGCTGACCAAAACGCTCTGCCTGCTTATCCATTCGTTGGAAATACTCCTGATAGGAGAAGCGAGCCTTGGACCAGTTAGCCCCTGTTGCCACCAAGCGAGCTGTCGCTTCGATGACTGCATAAGCCGCTCCGTGATAAGGTGACCAGTCTGCTAGGTAAGGATGGTAGCCCTGAGCCATGACCGAAGCCGTTGTCGTCACACCCTGTTGGACAGGCAACTTTTGCACCGAACTTTCTGTCGGAGTCAGCTGGTGACGACCTCCGAGTGGGTGGTTGACGGTTGAACGACCAACAGATGAGTCGAAAATCGTCTGCAAACCTTTCTGACTAGCATGGTTGAGGTCTGATAGAAGGTCTTTCAAGTCCTCTCGTAGTGTTTGGGCAGATGTTGTACGTGTTTCTGGTAGATTGACAGGACTGTCAACGACCTTAGCATCCACCACCACGCGCACACCGTTGGTATCAAGGAAGGAACGTTCCAAATCCACAATGGTTTGTCCATTCCAAGTCATAACCAGGTTTGGTTTTTCAGTCACTTTGGCTACGACAACCGCATGGATATTTTCCTGACGACAAGCTGCGATAAAGGCATCTACGTCTTCCGGACGGACAACCACGCTCATTCGCTCTTGTGATTCAGAAATGGCAATTTCCGTTCCGTTCAAGCCTGCATACTTTAGTGGAACCTTATCCAAATCAATTTCAAGACCGTCTGCCAGTTCTCCAATAGCTACGCAGACACCTCCTGCACCAAAGTCATTGGATTTTTTAATCAAGCGAGTCACGGCACCATTGCGGAATAAGCGTTGGATTTTACGTTCTTCAATAGCATTTCCTTTTTGGACTTCCGCACCAGCTGTTTCCACAGACTCGACTGTCTGCACCTTGGACGATCCTGTTGCTCCACCGATACCATCGCGACCTGTTTTACCACCTAGCAAGATGACCACATCACCTGCAACTGGTTTTTCACGGACCACATTTTCCTTTGGAGCTGCACCGACTACGGCACCCAACTCCATACGTTTTGCGACAAATCCTGGGTGGAAATATTCACGTACATAAGTTGTCGCCAAACCGATTTGGTTTCCGTATGAAGAATAACCATGTGCCGCTGTTTTTGAAATGATTTGCTGTGGCAATTTCCCTGAGCGAGTAGCTGTCAGAGGTTGGGTAATATCGCCTGCACCTGAAATCCGCATGGCTTGATAAACATAAGAACGACCTGACAAAGGATCGCGAATGGCACCACCGATACAGGTTGCGGCACCGCCAAAAGGCTCGATTTCTGTAGGGTGATTATGGGTTTCATTCTTGAACATGAGGAGCCATGGCTCTTTCACGCCATCCACATCCACTTCAATTTCCACCGAGCAGGCATTGATTTCATCTGACACTTCCATGTCATCCAGACGACCATTTGCCCGCTCATAACGACCAAAAATCGTCGCCATATCCATGAGCGTCTGTGGCTTATCTGTCCGACCTAATTCTGTCCGCATCGCCAAGTACTTGTCATATGTCGCCTGCAATTGCTTTTGAAATTTTGAGGCTGAAAAGTCAATAGACCTAAGTTCTGTCTCAAATGTCGTATGGCGGCAGTGGTCACTCCAGTAAGTATCCAAGACCTTGAGTTCTGTCTCAGTTGGCACTCGACCAATTGACTTGAAGTAATCCTGAATGAAGAGCAGGTCTTCCACTTCCATAGCCAAACCAGCCTCACGCTTGTAAGACGCAAATTCCTCTACCCCGTAGCTATCAAAAAAGTCCAAGCTTGGAATGACAGTATCTGATACCGAAAACTCCTGAGCCACCAAAGGAGCATCCATATCCTTGAATCGCGAATCCACAGGATTAAGCAAATAATTCTTGATGGCAACTAATTCTTCTTCCTGCACATCACCGTTCAAAATATAGAGCTGACCTGTATTGACACGCACCTCCTGACGACTGCCCAATAAGAGAAGGGCCTCCTGACTGCTGGCAGCCCGCTGGTCAAACTGCCCAGGCAAAGCCTCAATAGCAAAATAAACTGCACCTTCCAGACCTAATTCTTCATCCGACAAAACCTTGTCCGTCACCTGCTCTGTAAAGATATGCTTGATGGCCTGCTCTAACAAGTCCTCCTCAAGATTGAAGACATCGTAAACCTGCACTAACCGCAAACTTGACAGGCTTGTCAACTGCAAATTATGAGTCAACTCCTTACGAAGAGCCTCCGCCTTGATCTGAAATGCTGCCTTCTTCTCAACAAAAATCCGCTTTGCCATATCTTCCAATCCTTATTTCACTTCCTGTAATTTTGCCAATACGACCTCGTAAACCTCGGTCAATTCCCCGAGCCCCCGACGAAAAACATCCTTGTCGAGATGGTTGCCATCCGCATCCCACAAACGACAATTATCAGGAGAAAACTCATCCGCCAATAAAATTTGCCCAGAAGAGTCAATCCCAAATTCTAGTTTGAAGTCCACCAAAGTCAGCCCAATCTGAGCAAACAAGTCCTTCAAGAACTCATTGATTCGTCTTGTTTCTTCCTTGATATAGGCGATTTGGTCCTGACTAGCCAGTTCTAGAAAGGCAATGTGTTCATCGTTGATAAAAGGATCGTCCAACTCATCTTTTTTATAGTAAAATTCCACGATAGGAGTAGATAAGGTTATCCCTTCTTCCACCCCAAAGCGTTTTGAGAAAGACCCAGCTGTCACATTTCGCAAAACAACCTCAAGAGGAATAATCTCCACCTTCTTATTCAACTGCTCCGAATCCGACAAACGCTTGATAAAATGCGTTGGGACACCAGCTTCATTCAATTTTTCAAAAATCAAAGATGAAATCAGATTATTGAGCCGGCCCTTGCCCACAATCTGTTCTTTCTTACCACCATTAAAAGCCGTCGCCTGATCCTTATAAACCGCAACAATCTGGTCGCTGTCAGCCGTAGCGTAGATGTCTTTGGCTTTTCCTGAATAGAGAAGGTCTGTTTTCATGAGAATGTTCGCCTTTCGTGAAATATTCTAGTCTTTTCGTTTATTCTAACACACAATATTCGCATTCACAACAAATTTACGGTTGTTTAGGAAAAAACAAAGAAAAACGCCCGTAAACTACGAACGTTTTTTTACTTCTTTATAAATAAAATCAACAATATCAGATAGAACCTCAAAATGCTCAATAGCAGCATCTGGGACATCTACATGAAATTCATCCTCCAAATTAAGAACAAATTCCATGATTTCTACTGAATCTGCTGCAATATTATCTGCCAAAGTAGATTCAGGTTGAACTTGAAAATCTTCTCCCTTTTCATCCTGAATTAATTCAACAACCCGCTGATAGACCTGCTCTCTAGTCATGACTCTCCTCCACTACTGAAAATTTGGCCACTGATTTTTCAACAATGCCAGCCTCCAAAATCGAACGCGTCTGCTTAATCGTATAGAAAATCGACTGGGCATCGCTAGAGCCGTGCGCCTTGATGACAGGTGCTTTCAGACCAAGCAAGACAGCACCACCTGCAGTTTTATAGTCCATAGCCCCCAAGGCCTTTTTCAAGGTTGGTTTGACCAGCAAGCCTCCCAATTTAGCACGCAGACCGCCATTCTTGATTGAGCCAGTCAACTGACCAACGATGGATTTTGCAGTTCCCTCAATGGTTTTTAGCACAGCGTTTCCCGTGAAACCATCCGTCACGACCACATCCGCCACGCTGTTGAGCAACTCACGTGCCTCCACATTTCCAATAAAGTTAATCGACTTGTCTTCCGCCAAGAGTTTATAGGCTTCTTGGTGAACTGGCGTGCCCTTGGTATCTTCCGTACCGTTGTTCAAAAGTCCCACACGAGGTTGTTTGACACCACGCACGTGCTCCGCGTAAAATGAGCCAAGAATACCATACTGATAGAGATGATGAGCTATATTTTCAGCATTTGCCCCCAAATCCATCATATCAAATCCCTTACCGTCCATAGTAGGAAGAGTGGACATAAGACCAGGACGGTCGATGTTCTTGATGCGACCGACGACAAAGACGCCTGCCGCCAAAAGAGCACCTGTATTTCCAGCTGACAAGACCGCATCTGCCTGACCATCCTTGACAGCCTTGGTCGCTAGGACCATAGAAGCCTCTTTCTTCCGACGAATAGCCTTGACAGGCTCATCATCTGAATTGATTTTCTCCGTCGTATGGACGATACTGACACGCTCTGTCGCTGTCAAATACTGCTTGATTTTAGCCTCATCACCATAAAGTTGAATTTCAATGTCTGGAAAGGCAGCCAAGGCTTGATTGACACCTTCTACCACTGCCTGAGGGGCGTGGTCCCCACCCATAGCATCTACTGCAATACGTTTCATTCTGTTTCCTCATTTTCTGTTCTTGGTTTCATAATCTGCCCCCAAGAAGACAAATCATCTATAAATTTCTTGGATTTCAAGTGAATCCCCACATATTCCTCGTACAGCTGGTCAATAAAAAACCGTAATTTTCGCTTCATCTCAGGCTTGATGGAAATGGTTTCCAGCTCATCAAAGGAAATAGCCTGAAATTGATCAAGTAGATAGGGAACATTTGGATCCAGATAAGCCCGTCGCTCATCTTGTTGATAGTGTTGCGGACACAAGACACCGCTGTACTTGTAGGAATAGTCAAAAGGCAAGCCAACCCGATGACAAAAAGCACACTCGTGAAAATTCAGACTGATCCCAAATCGACCCAAGAGCTGAATTTCAAAGATATTGGTCAGAACTTCGTAGTCCAAACCTGACTCCATCAAGTCCAAGGTCTTGACCAAAAAAGCAAAGAGAGCTGGGTCATAGACCTTGTCCTGCAAGGCCGCATCGGCCAAGGCCAAGATATAGGTAGCATAGCTAAGCTTGAAAATATCACCGTTAATATTCTTAAAGGGCTGTACCTGATGAAAATCTTCGATATAAGACAGCCCATCATCATTGATTTTAACGATAAAATCCGCATAGGTCAAAGGCTGGATAGAAGCTACCAGCTTGGATTTAGAGGCATGTTTCACGAAAAACATTCGCTTACCAGCCTTCTCTGTAAAAATCTTGACCAGCTTGTCATCTTCTCGAAAATTCCGATTATATAGGACTAATCCCCTGGTTTCAATTCGTTCCATTTTCTTCTAGATATTCCTTCAAACGAGCCATGGCTGTTTGAATCTTCTCCATACTTGCTGCGTAGGAAATTCGCACATAGCCTTCTCCATACTGACCGAAGGCTGCGCCTGGAATAAAGGCCACCGCTTTCTTTCTCGCAAAGTCTTGCAAGAAGCTAAAGGAATCTTGATTGTAACCCGCAGGAATTTTTGCAAAGATGTAAAATGCTCCATCAGGCTTGATAATTTTAAAGCCCAAGTCCGTCATCTTCTCGATGATGTAATCCCTACGCTTGACGTACTCCGCCCGCATCGGAAGAGCGTCATCCTTACCATTTTTCAAGGCCTCAACCGCACCATACTGCATAGCAGTTGACGCTGCAGTCACAAGATACTGATGGCTCTTGATAATTTGAGCGATGATGGGAGCCTGACTCATAATCAAGCCAATCCGCCAACCTGTCATAGCATGGGACTTGGACAATCCCTGAATCAAAATGGTCTGTTCTGGCAAAAACTCCGCAATCGAAGTATGAGGCTGACCAGTGTAAGTCAACTCCGCATAGACCTCATCTGATAGGACAAAGACAGGATAGT
Organism: Streptococcus suis S735; assembly: GCF_000294495.1. Taxonomy (NCBI): domain Bacteria; kingdom Bacillati; phylum Bacillota; class Bacilli; order Lactobacillales; family Streptococcaceae; genus Streptococcus; species Streptococcus suis. The sequence continues at coordinate 27,990 of NC_018526.1, read as the reverse complement.
TACGCAAGACATCCGCAAAAGCCTGAATCTGCTCACGTGAGTAGGTCACACCTGTTGGATTGGCAGGATAGTTGAGAATGACAGCTTTTAGCTTATCACCCTGCTCAATAATCGCCTCTTCCAACATCTCAGGTGTCAATACAAAATCATTTGCCGTCGTATCGATTTCAACGATGTCTGCTCCCACCATATTGACAATCGGCTCATAACCAGGATAGGCAGGGGCAGGCAGAAGAACTGTATCCCCAGCCTCCAAAATAGCAACTAAACTCGCTGACAGAGCTTCTGTCGCACCGATTGTAGAGAGGATTTCATTTTCTGGATTGTAGTGTAAATTATATTTTTCAGCCACAAACTCAGCTGCAGCCTGACGCAACTCCAAAAGACCAGCCATTCCAGTATAATAACTCTGATCAGCATCAATAGCAGCCTTAGCTGCTTCTTTTACATGATCAGGCGTTGTAAAATCAGGCTCTCCCAAGGTCAGTTTCAAAATCCCGGGAACATCCGAAATAGACTGATCAAACTGACGAATCATCGAAACCTCAATCCGATTCAAATTCTTATTAAAACGATTCAATAAATCCATTCTGCCACCTCAAAAACATATAAAACTATTATAATACATTTTGAAAATAAATGTAAAAAAGAAGAGTCATTTGACTCTTCTCATACCTATTTAACACGACTTGCCTCAAACAAAGGTGACAAAGGACGTTTTTCATGAATACGAATAATCGCTTCCGCTAATAATTCTGCCGTTGAAATATGTTCGATTTTATCGATTAAGCGATCTTCTGCAATTTCAATTGTATCAAGAACAACCAATTTCTTAATTGCTGACTTACTAATGTTATCCATAGCAGGCCCTGACAATACTGGGTGCGTACATGAAGCATAAACAGCTGTTGCCCCTGCATCTGCCAAAGCATCCGCTGCATGACAGATGGTACCCGCAGTATCAATCATATCATCAATCAAGATACAAGTTTTATCCTTAATATCGCCAATAATGTTCATCACTTCTGATGTATTCATCTTATCAACACTACGGCGTTTATCAATAATAGCAATCGGTGTCTTCAAGAACTGTGCTAACTTACGGACACGTGTCACACCACCATGGTCAGGGGATACAACAACATAGCCATCACCTACCATACCACGACGCTCAAAATAATCCGCAATCAATGGAGCACCCATCAAATGATCAACAGGAATATCGAAGAATCCCTGAATCTGCGCAGCATGCAAATCAATTGTCAACAAACGATTGACCCCCGCTGTCTGCAACATATTAGCCACCAATTTTGATGTAATTGGTTCCCGTGCACGAGCCTTCCGGTCTTGGCGTGCATAACCATAATAAGGCATTACTACGTTTACTGATTCAGCAGATGCACGTTTAAGAGCATCGACCATAATCAAAATTTCCATTAAATTATCATTAACTGGTGAGCTAGTGGATTGAAGAATATACACATGAGTTCCACGAATGGATTCCTCAATATTTACCTGAATCTCACCATCTGAAAATTGACGAACACTTGATTTTCCCAGAGGAATTCCTATTTTTTTCGACACCTGTTCAGCTAACTTCTGATTTGACGAAAGAGCGAACAATTTTAAGTCAGTAAACGCCATGACAGCCTCCTATATATTTCTACCTTTACTATTTTAACCCTTTTTCCTTCATTTTTCAAACAAAAATAGAGCGCAAATCCACACGCTCTATTTGAAAATTTCTTAATATGGAGGGTAAATGTAGTAAACCGCTCCCTCAGAAGTCGTTGTTGGATTGAAATAACCACCACGATGGTTACCAATATAACGACGACCCATGTAGTTTGATTCAACAACTTGGATGCTTGTTGAAGATTGAACAGCCGTAACAACCGCTACGTGCCCATAATAACCACCTGTCCAAACAGCAATCGCACCTACTTGTGGAGTAGAACCTGTACTAAAACCTTCAGCACGTGCTGATGCTAACCACTGTTTAGCATCTCCCCAGTAAGGACCAACCCATGAAAGTTGAGATTTAACTCCCCAAGTACACTCACCAACTGGGTAAGATGAAGCGTCATAACGCGCATTATTTGCTGCCGCTGAACTACCTGAACCTGATGATGTAGACGTTGTAGGTGTGCTTACCGTTGGTGTAGATTGTGATACTGTCTGAGTAGGGGCTGCAACCGTTTCAGTCACTGTAGTTTCTACTAGCGTTGACACGACTGGTGCTGATACTGAGGCTACTTGTTGCTGTGCTAGAGCTGCCTGTTGTGCTTGATACTCCGCTTGACGAGCTGCCGCTTGACGAGCTGCTTCTTCTGCAGCTGCCTTTTGCACCAACAATGAATTTTTCTCATCTTCAGCAGTAGCTTTCTGCACAGCCAAATTTAACTTAGCAGCTTCCAATTCAGCCTGACGCACTTGCAATACTTGGGCGTCATCTTCCAATTTTTGGCGATTAGCTGCCAAAGTAGTGATTGCCTCTTGATTTGCCTTTTGTTTTTCAACAATTGCTTCCTTATCAGCCTTTTGTTGTTCTAACATACGGTTATTAGCTGAAATAATCTCACGCATTGCATTAACACGAGAAACAGCATCAATGATTGATTTTGAATCCAAAATTGTATTAATGTAACTTGAAGCAGAACCATCAACTTGAGCACTACGCGCCTGCTCCTTTAAAGCACCATCACGTGACACAATATCAGCTGACAAACGCTCAATATCTGCCGCCAATGTCTGCGATTCTGCTTCCAAACGAGTATTTTCTTCTGTTAATTTCGCCTGTTCACTAACAATTGCATCAACTTGTCCTTGAATAGCATCAACTTGTTGTTGAGCTTCTGCTTGTTGTGCTGTCAACTCACTAATCTGTTGATTTTTTGTTGCAATCTGACTATCTACATCATTCGCACTAATCACAGCTACATAATTAGCATTAGATAGAACGACTGTACTTAACATAATTGTAGCCAAGATTTTTTTCTTCATATCCGAACATAACTCCTCTATACTTTCTGACTCTCTCATTTTATCAAAAAAATCGCGTAAGTATATTACGCAATTATTACATTTCTATGTCTTGTTTGTTATTCCAAATAAACGCTCAAATAATGGTTGTAACACGAAAAATAAGACCAAATTGAATAGTAAACTTGGAAGTAATTTATTAAAAACAAAGATAAATACAGACAAGTTTGTTATATGAAAAATACGAGCAAATGAATAACTAATAAATTCAAATTGAAAAATAGCTACTAGTAAAATCAAAATATTAATTCCTCGCTTGCTGACAGCACCTTGAAAGAAGAAATAGATGCAATATAAAACTAAAGGAAGAGTTGTAGTAGCAATACCAATCAGATTAAGATAACTAATATCATATACCAAACCTAGCAAAGTAAATATGAATAATGAAAAACCAAGAGATACATAGTTAGCATAAAAAATAGCTAACATAAGTACCAAATGACTTGAAATAGTAAATAATCCGACCGACCAATTTGTTACCAACGTTGAAATCTGTCCATCAAGTAATAAAATAAAGAACAAGATGGGAAACATGAATATTTCTATCATTTTATTGCGCATTTGTTTGACCTACCACTAAAACCGAATAAATGTTTGAAAAACTAGCTGTCGGCTCAACATATACTTCTCTATTTAAACTGTTACTATTTGATTTAACCGATAAAACTTTACCAATTTGGACATTTGCCGGAGTCGCACCAGCCAAATCACTCGTTACAACATTGCTACCCACTGCAATTTCATCAGCTGAGTTCAACTGATTAATGATAAAACTATTTGTATCTGCATCATAGCCCGATAAAATACCATAAATTTCTTTAGAATCAACAGAAATTTTCACAGGTAACTTCGTGAATTCATCCGAATTCGTAAATAAGGTAACAACCGCCGAATCTGAACTCAATGAACTCACGATGCCAACTAATCCACCATTAGCAACCACAAGTGCATTATATGTCACACCACTAGTCTCACCAATATTAATTGAAATATGCTCCGACCACGATGAAGGAGTCCTCACTAAAACTGATCCCGGAATAAGTTGTTTTTCAGGAAAATCAGATACCACACCTAAACTGCTACGAAGCGATGCATTCTCTTCTTTCAAGCTAGTATTTTCAGCAGCCATCCCTTCAAGGCTCATAATAGTTTCCTTTAATTGTTTATTTTCCTCGTAAGCGTTCATCAAATCTGTCAAGACATCTTTCTGCTCAGAAAAAAATCTAGTAGGTACTGAAATAACCGATTGAATTGGCGTTACAACAACCCTAACGATATTATTTAAATATGGTACCTGTAACCCCTTAGAGAAAGTCACAAACAAAAGAGAAAATGACAGTAATAAAAAGATAGAAACAACTACTACTAATTTTGAAAATTTATTCATAATATATCCTCACCAAGATACAATAAAACGAGAATATCAAGCGATAATCTCGTTCACTACGGAGAATAAGGGATTCGAACCCTTGCGCCAGTTACCCGACCTAACGATTTAGCAAACCGTCCTCTTCAGCCTCTTGAGTAATTCTCCATCAATATAATATGGGCACGAGTGGAATCGAACCACCGACCTCACGCTTATCAGGCGTGCGCTCTAACCATCTGAGCTACGCGCCCAAGATAATAAACTTGGACAAAGTTAAATTAATGGCGCGAGACGGAATCGAACCGCCGACACATGGAGCTTCAATCCATTGCTCTACCAACTGAGCTACCGAGCCAAATTCTTAAAGAAATTGCGGGAGCAGGATTTGAACCTACGACCTTCGGGTTATGAGCCCGACGAGCTACCTAGCTGCTCCATCCCGCGGTAGTAGAAAAGGAGGATGTGGGATTCGAACCCACGCACGCTTTTACACGCCTGACGGTTTTCAAGACCGTTCCCTTCAGCCGGACTTGGGTAATCCTCCGATATATGGACCTTGTAGGACTTGAACCTACGACCGCTCGGTTATGAGCCGAGAGCTCTAACCAGCTGAGCTAAAGGTCCAGCAAACAAGAGTATATAGCGGCGAAGGGGATCGAACCCCCGACCTCCCGGGTATGAACCGGACGCTCTAGCCAGCTGAGCTACACCGCCAAAATAATATAATCGGGAAGACAGGATTCGAACCTGCGACACCTTGGTCCCAAACCAAGTACTCTACCAAGCTGAGCTACTTCCCGATACTATTAAAAATAAAGCTCCCCTAACGTCTCCATTAAGCGAGTGATGCACCCTAGAGGATTCGAACCTCTAACCGCCTGATTCGTAGTCAGGTACTCTATCCAGTTGAGCTAAGGGTGCTAACTATTATAATCTTCATGCCGAGGACCGGAATCGAACCGGTACGATGTTGCCATCGCAGGATTTTAAGTCCTGTGCGTCTGCCAGTTCCGCCACCCCGGCCTCTCAAAGCGAACGACGGGATTCGAACCCGCGACCCCCACCTTGGCAAGGTGGTGTTCTACCACTGAACTACGTTCGCAATCTTTCCTAATGCCGGCTACATGACTTGAACACGCGACCCTCTGATTACAAATCAGATGCTCTACCAACTGAGCTAAGCCGGCCTATTTCCATTCTATGCGGGTTAAGGGACTTGAACCCCCACGCCCGAAAGCGCCAGATCCTAAATCTGGTGCGTCTGCCAATTCCGCCAAACCCGCATATGACTCGTGCTGGGCTCGAACCAGCGACCCATTGATTAAAAGTCAATTGCTCTACCAACTGAGCTAACGAGTCTTTACTTAATTATATTACTTGAAACATATGATTGATTCGTTTCAACGGTCCCGACGGGAATCGAACCCGCGATCTTCGCCGTGACAGGGCGACGTGATAACCGCTACACTACGGGACCTATGGGAGTTAACGGGATCGAACCGCTGACCCTCTGCTTGTAAGGCAGATGCTCTCCCAGCTGAGCTAAACTCCCAATTTGCTAAGCGACTACCGTATCTAACAGGGGGCAACCCCCAACTACTTCAGGCGTTCTAGGGCTTAACTGCTGTGTTCGGCATGGGTACAGGTGTATCTCCTAGGCTATCGTCACTTAACTACTGAGTCTTGTCAACTCAAAATTGAATATCTATATTCTAACAAGAAACCGATCGCTTGTCAATATTGACTCTAGTTTATTTCTTTGGATAAGTCCTCGAGCGATTAGTATTGGTCCGCTACATGTGTCGCCACACTTCCACTTCCAACCTATCTACCTGATCATCTCTCAGGGCTCTTACTAACATAAAGTTATGGGAAATCTCATCTTGAGGTGGGTTTCACACTTAGATGCTTTCAGCGTTTATCCCGTCCCTACATAGCTACCCAGCGATGCCTTTGGCAAGACAACTGGTACACCAGCGGTAAGTCCACTCTGGTCCTCTCGTACTAGGAGCAGATCCTCTCAAATTTCCTACGCCCGCGACGGATAGGGACCGAACTGTCTCACGACGTTCTGAACCCAGCTCGCGTGCCGCTTTAATGGGCGAACAGCCCAACCCTTGGGACCGACTACAGCCCCAGGATGCGACGAGCCGACATCGAGGTGCCAAACCTCCCCGTCGATGTGAACTCTTGGGGGAGATAAGCCTGTTATCCCCAGGGTAGCTTTTATCCGTTGAGCGATGGCCCTTCCATACGGAACCACCGGATCACTAAGCCCGACTTTCGTCCCTGCTCGAGTTGTAGCTCTCGCAGTCAAGCTCCCTTATACCTTTACACTCTGCGAATGATTTCCAACCATTCTGAGGGAACCTTTGGGCGCCTCCGTTACCTTTTAGGAGGCGACCGCCCCAGTCAAACTGCCCGTCAGACACTGTCTCCGATAGGGATAACCTATCCGGGTTAGAGTAGCCATAACACAAGGGTAGTATCCCAACAGCGCCTCAGTCGAAACTGGCGTCCCGACTTCGTAGGCTCCTACCTATCCTGTACATGTGGTACAGATACTCAATATCAAACTGCAGTAAAGCTCCATGGGGTCTTTCCGTCCTGTCGCGGGTAACCTGCATCTTCACAGGTACTAAAATTTCACCGAGTCTCTCGTTGAGACAGTGCCCAAATCATTACGCCTTTCGTGCGGGTCGGAACTTACCCGACAAGGAATTTCGCTACCTTAGGACCGTTATAGTTACGGCCGCCGTTTACTGGGGCTTCAATTCAGATCTTCGCTTGCGCTAAACCCTCCTCTTAACCTTCCAGCACCGGGCAGGCGTCACCCCCTATACATCATCTTACGATTTAGCAGAGAGCTGTGTTTTTGATAAACAGTTGCTTGGGCCTATTCACTGCGGCTGACTTTAAGCCAGCACCCTTCTCCCGAGTTACGGGGTCATTTTGCCGAGTTCCTTAACGAGAGTTCTCTCGCTCACCTGAGGCTACTCGCCTCGACTACCTGTGTCGGTTTGCGGTACGGGTAGAGTATGATACATCGCTAGAAGCTTTTCTCGGCAGTGTGACGTCACTAACTTCGCTACTTAACTTCGCTCCCCATCACAGCTCAATGTTACAGATACAAGCATTTGACTCATATCACACCTCACTGCTTAGACGGGCACTTCCAATCGCCCGCTTTAGTTAGCCTACTGCGTCCCTCCATCACTTCATACTCTAGTACAGGAATATCAACCTGTTGTCCATCGGATACACCCTTCGGTCTCTCCTTAGGTCCCGACTAACCCAGGGCGGACGAGCCTTCCCCTGGAAACCTTAGTCTTACGGTGGATGGGATTCTCACATCTTTCGCTACTCATACCGGCATTCTCACTTCTATGCGTTCCAGCACTCCTCACGGTATACCTTCTTCACACATAGAACGCTCTCCTACCATAACACTAAAGTGTTATCCACAGCTTCGGTAAATTGTTTTAGCCCCGGTACATTTTCGGCGCAGGGTCACTCGACTAGTGAGCTATTACGCACTCTTTGAATGAATAGCTGCTTCTAAGCTAACATCCTAGTTGTCTGTGCAACCCCACATCCTTTTCCACTTAACATTATTTTGGGACCTTAGCTGGTGGTCTGGGCTGTTTCCCTTTCGACTACGGATCTTAGCACTCGCAGTCTGACTGCCGACCATAAATCATTGGCATTCGGAGTTTATCTGAAATCAGTAAACCGAGATGGCCCCCTCATCCAAACAGTGCTCTACCTCCAAGATTCTCAAATGTCGACGCTAGCCCTAAAGCTATTTCGGAGAGAACCAGCTATCTCCAAGTTCGTTTGGAATTTCTCCGCTACCCACAAGTCATCCAAGCACTTTTCAACGTGCCCTGGTTCGGTCCTCCAGTGCGTCTTACCGCACCTTCAACCTGCTCATGGGTAGGTCACATGGTTTCGGGTCTACGACATAATACTAATCCGCCCTATTAAGACTCGGTTTCCCTACGGCTCCGTCTCTTCAACTTAACCTCGCATCATATCGTAACTCGCCGGTTCATTCTACAAAAGGCACGCTCTCACCCATTAACGGGCTCGAACTTGTTGTAGGCACACGGTTTCAGGTTCTATTTCACTCCCCTTCCGGGGTACTTTTCACCTTTCCCTCACGGTACTGGTTCACTATCGGTCACTAGAGAGTATTTAGGGTTGGGAGATGGTCCTCCCGGATTCCGACGAGATTTCGCGTGTCTCGCCGTACTCAGGATACTGCTAGGTATAAAAAATATTTTAAATACGAGGCTATTACTCTCTTTGGCCTACCTTCCCAGGTAGTTCTTCTATACTCTTTAAGTCCACATTGCAGTCCTACAACCCCGAGGAGTAAACTCCTCGGTTTGCCCTCCTGCCGTTTCGCTCGCCGCTACTAAGGCAATCGCTTTTGCTTTCTCTTCCTGCAGCTACTTAGATGTTTCAGTTCACTGCGTCTTCCTCTTCACTACCTTAACAGTAGTGAGTGACAGGCATTACCTGCCGGGTTCCCCCATTCGGACATCCCTGGATCATTGCTTACTTACAGCTCCCCAAGGCATTTCGTCGTTAGTCACGTCCTTCATCGGCTTCTAGTGCCAAGGCATCCACCGTGCGCCCTTATTAACTTAACCTTATAATCGTACTCAGACTAGAACTAGTGATTTAGACAAATCCTCTTGTAGTCCTTAGACTACTGCGATGATTTCCTAAAATCATACGTTTTCCTTAACGTCTTCGTAACTTGTTTTAACCTAATTTTTTCAAAAATTAGAAAACTCATTAAATATTCACAGCGTTTTCGGTTTATTTTCTTGTTACTATTTCTATACGTACTTTTACATACGTTTAGGAATGTTTGATAGATATTCAATTTTCAATGGACAAAATCTTAACAACTTCCGTTGTTAATGGAGCCTAGCGGGATCGAACCGCTGACCTCCTGCGTGCAAAGCAGGCGCTCTCCCAGCTGAGCTAAGGCCCCACAAGACCTCTCAAAATTAAAGAAGACTGACGTACAGGTTTCCATTTCCTTAGAAAGGAGGTGATCCAGCCGCACCTTCCGATACGGCTACCTTGTTACGACTTCACCCCAATCATCTATCCCACCTTAGGCGGCTGGCTCCTAAAAGGTTACCTCACCGACTTCGGGTGTTACAAACTCTCGTGGTGTGACGGGCGGTGTGTACAAGGCCCGGGAACGTATTCACCGCGGCGTGCTGATCCGCGATTACTAGCGATTCCGACTTCATGTAGGCGAGTTGCAGCCTACAATCCGAACTGAGACTGGCTTTAAGAGATTAGCTTGCCGTCACCGACTTGCGACTCGTTGTACCAGCCATTGTAGCACGTGTGTAGCCCAGGTCATAAGGGGCATGATGATTTGACGTCATCCCCACCTTCCTCCGGTTTATTACCGGCAGTCTCGCTAGAGTGCCCAACTGAATGATGGCAACTAACAATAGGGGTTGCGCTCGTTGCGGGACTTAACCCAACATCTCACGACACGAGCTGACGACAACCATGCACCACCTGTCACCGATGCTCCGAAGAGAAACCCTATCTCTAGGGCGGTCATCGGGATGTCAAGACCTGGTAAGGTTCTTCGCGTTGCTTCGAATTAAACCACATGCTCCACCGCTTGTGCGGGCCCCCGTCAATTCCTTTGAGTTTCAACCTTGCGGTCGTACTCCCCAGGCGGAGTGCTTAATGCGTTAGCTGCGGCACTGAGTCCCGGAAAGGACCCAACACCTAGCACTCATCGTTTACGGCGTGGACTACCAGGGTATCTAATCCTGTTCGCTCCCCACGCTTTCGAGCCTCAGCGTCAGTTACAGACCAGAGAGCCGCTTTCGCCACCGGTGTTCCTCCATATATCTACGCATTTCACCGCTACACATGGAATTCCACTCTCCCCTTCTGCACTCAAGTTTGACAGTTTCCAAAGCGTACTATGGTTAAGCCACAGCCTTTTACTTCAGACTTATCAAACCGCCTGCGCTCGCTTTACGCCCAATAAATCCGGACAACGCTCGGGACCTACGTATTACCGCGGCTGCTGGCACGTAGTTAGCCGTCCCTTTCTGGTAAGATACCGTCAAGTGAGAAACTTTCCACTCTTCTCACAGTTCTTCTCTTACAACAGAGCTTTACGATCCGAAAACCTTCTTCACTCACGCGGCGTTGCTCGGTCAGGGTTGCCCCCATTGCCGAAGATTCCCTACTGCTGCCTCCCGTAGGAGTCTGGGCCGTGTCTCAGTCCCAGTGTGGCCGATCACCCTCTCAGGTCGGCTATGTATCGAAGCCTTGGTGAGCCGTTACCTCACCAACTAGCTAATACAACGCAGGTCCATCTCATAGTGAAGCAATTGCTCCTTTCAAATATCTACCATGCGGTAAATACTGTTATGCGGTATTAGCTATCGTTTCCAATAGTTATCCCCCGCTATGAGGCAGGTTACCTACGCGTTACTCACCCGTTCGCAACTCATCCGTCTAGTGCAAGCACCAGACTTCAGCGTTCTACTTGCATGTATTAGGCACGCCGCCAGCGTTCGTCCTGAGCCAGGATCAAACTCTCATAAAAAGTTTTGATTCAAACTCAAGCTATTGCTAGCTTTCCGTTTTATTGTTTTGTTTTGTCATTGACGATTTATCTTTAGATAAATCACCCTGCACGTTTGGTTCGTCTTCTTTAATTTTCAAAGGTCTTGTCGTTATCGCGCTCTCGCGACAACTATCTTAGTTTATCATTTCTTGTGAACTTTGTCAACACTTTTTTGAAACTTTTTTTCGTTCCTCTGTTAACCAGTCCCTCAAGAGACAACTCCATTAGTCTATCATCTTCTGATGGTCTTGTCAACACTTTTTCGAAACTTTTTTCGTTCCTCTGTTAACTAGTCCCTCAAGAGACAACTCATTTATTCTATCATCTACTTTGGCAATTGTCAACCGGTTTTTTGGGATTTTTTACACTGAAAGTTCTATGTAGATACTTTGTTTTTTCTCCTATTCCTTCTTCCTGTGCTATAACCTATCTAAAAAGAAACTGAACAGAACTTTTTATGGTGCTTCTGCCCAATTTCTTAATTCGATTAACGTGATGTTAGTAACTAGCTTTAGCGAAAGTCTTTCAAATGAATTTGTAAATCACGTATCATTTCACGGCGACCATTAAAACATTGTCCGCTAATTAATTTTTCGTATTTATCAAGTTGATCATTGCTCAGATTTTTTCGATAATCTCTCAAGGCACCTCTCAACATTAATAATTCATCGTTTATCAATCCCGGTGATTGTATTGCGTGAGATAATTCGTAAATATCTTCATGTGGCATACGGTCAAACTTGCGTTTTTGACTTTCCTGTTTGCGGATACGATCTTTGATTCGATTTCTGAACTTGACTTTAAAATAACAATATAATTGAACTTGTTCATCAACTAGCCACGGTTGAGCTTCCAACAATTCAAACAAGGTCATCATTCCTTCTTGTTCCCAATCATCTCGATCCCATAGTTTAATGTAAAACTCTTTTCGAGCCTTGTTTACAATACCTTTGACGCTTGCGTACACTTTTTCGAATTCCATTACTTAATCTCCTTTTGTTGATGGTTTAAGTTTATCGAAAAGTGCTGTCTTTCTACAGGACATTTTTGTCTAGCATACTTTATTTGATTTTTCTTTTTTAAAGTACATTTGCTATTGATACTCTATGGCAAATATTGCATTCTGCTTCTGAAGGGAGTGATTTGGTATAGTTCTAAGATTGTGATAAATAACTATTGATTCGTTTTTCTTGTAAATGCCCTGTTTCTGATGTGTATCATGTAAAAAAGCCCTCGCCAAGATTATGTACTTAGCGAAGGCTTTGTGGTTATTTTAGTGGTTGAGAGTGAGGGAATGTCTTGCCAAGAGTATTTTTATACTACTCTTTCGTATTAATTTTCTCTTTTACCTCTTCATAAGAAAGGGGATGAACATCTTCATCATCACGTTCAATATTCTCTGGCATTTTGCCTGTTTCATAGAGAGATTTGATCTGAACACTGTCTAGGGTTTCGTATTTAAGTAATGCTTCTGCGATTAGTTTATGAGTTTCGCGATTAGACTGAATAATTTCAGCCGCTTTGTTGCGAGCTTCATTTAACAAATCACGTACTTCATTATCTAACTCATATGCAGTTTGCTCAGAAATATGTTTTTGAGTTGTTTGTCCACCAAACATTGCATGACTGCCTTCATACTGCATTGGTCCCATTTTGTCACTCATACCATATTCAGCAACCATAGCACGCGCCATCTGTGTAGCTTGCTCGAAGTCGTTTGATGCTCCTGTGGTCTGTGTATTAAAAATAATTTCTTCCGCAACACGACCACCCATAAGCCCAGCCAATTGCTCCTTCATATCTTCTTTAGAAAGAAGCATTTGATCTTCTTTAGGAAGGGCAATCATGTATCCACCTGCGCGACCGCGGGGAACAATTGTTACTTTGTGAACTTCACGTGCATTTGACAAGACAAGGCCGACAATCGTATGACCAGCTTCATGGTAGGCAACGATTTCGCGTTCTTTGGCTGAAACTTGACGGTCTTTCTTAGATGGACCTGCAATAACACGATCTTCTGCTTCGTCAATATCTGAAGCATCAATGACAGTCTTGTTTCGACGTGCAGCTACAAGGGCTGCTTCGTTCAGAACGTTCTCTAAATCTGCACCAACAAATCCTGGTGTTTGTTGTGCTACTAATTTCAAATCTACATCTGCTGCTAGTGGTTTATTCTTCGCATGAACTTTAAGGATTGCTTCACGTCCTTTAACATCCGGACGACCAACCAATACCTTACGGTCAAAACGACCTGGACGAAGAAGGGCAGGGTCTAAAACATCACTACGGTTGGTTGCGGCAATGACAATAATCCCTTCGTTCCCTTCAAAACCATCCATTTCAATTAAGAGTTGGTTGAGGGTTTGTTCACGTTCATCGTTACCGCCACCCATGCCGACACCACGTTGGCGACCGACAGCATCGATTTCATCGATGAAAATAATGGCTGGTGCTGCTTTTTTTGCATCTTCAAATAATGAACGAACACGGCTGGCACCGACACCAACAAACATTTCAACAAAATCTGAACCAGAAATGGAGAAGAATGGTACACCCGCTTCACCCGCTACTGCTTTGGCAAGCAAGGTTTTACCGGTTCCTGGAGGACCCTCTAGTAGCACACCTGCTGGAATACGTGCTCCAAGTTTAGTAAAGCGTTTTGGATCCTTCAAAAATTCAACAACTTCAACTAATTCTTGTTTTTCTTCCTCTGCACCTGCTACATCTGAGAAACGTACCTTGATGTTACTTTGTTCCAAAGCTTTAGCTTTATTCCGTCCAAAGTTCATTGCACCACGTGCTCCACCACCACCCTGGTTCATCATCATCATGAAGAATACACCAGCAATAACAAGTGGCAACAAATTAAAGATAATGTTCAACCATAGTCCATTAGAACTTTCAGGTTTAATAGCAACCTTTACTCCATTTTCATTTGCAAGAGCTTGTAGCTCTGACAAATTCGTTTCTGACGGTAAAATTAGCGACTTAAAGTTTTTATACTTAACTTTACTAGAAACTTGGAATAACTTAATAGATGAAGCTAACTCATCTTTAGCTTCCTGTTCTGTTTTGTACTTACCAGTAATTTCAATAACACTTGAATTTGGTTGATAAGTAATTTCAGATACATTATTATTTTTCAATTCAGTTACTACTTGTGAATAACTGATTTCTTGAGTTGCTACTTGCTGACCAGCGTTAAAAAATTGAAAGGCTGTAACAATAGTGGCAATAACGAGAATAATGAGAAAAGGATTTTTTATAAATCCTTTATTTGGTTGATTGTTCATAATATAGTAGGAAACCTTTTTCTATTTTGTGTAAACTTCCTCTTTGAGTACACCAACATAAGGAAGATTACGATAATTTTCATCATAATCTAAGCCAAATCCAACTACAAATTCATTTGGAATAGTAAAGCAAGTGTAGTCTGGCTCGATTTCAACAACACGACCTTCTGGTTTATCAAGAAGAGTGGCAATTTTAATAGAAGCTGCCTGACGCAAAGCAAAGAGTTCTTTCAATTCTTTTAATGTGCGACCAGTGTCAATAATATCCTCTACGAAGATGATATGTCGACCTGCAACACTATTGTCCAAATCCTTGATAATCTTAACGGTACCACAACTCTCCGTTCCGCCATGGTAGCTAGAAACAACCATATAATCCGTTTCTACATGGGCATCAATATGTTTCATTAATTCTGCCATAAATGGGATAGAACCTTTTAAAATTCCTACAAGAATAGGATTCTTATCTGCATAGTCTGTTGCTAGAATTTGACCGAGTTCTTTGCATTTTGCAACGATTTCTTCTTCTGAAACAAGAATTTTCTTAATATCTTTGTCCAACATAGTTGTTCTACTCTTTCATTTTTATATATAAGGTAGCTTTGATTATATCATTTTTTACTGATTTACTCAAATCACTGCTAACAAGATTCGTAATTCCATAAATTTCTCCATTCTGCTCGATAATAAGCGCATTTTGTCGAACTTTCTGTGAGATTTTATTATCAATAAACCAACGGCGGAGTTTTTTATTTACTCCGTTTATTAAAATGGTATCCCCAGCCTGCCTTCTCCTCACTACAATTGGATTTTCTGTAGGAAAATATAAAATACTATCCGCTTCTTCCAAAGGATGATTGAGAGAAAAAATATATGAACCGTAAGAAAAAATCCCCTCTGATTCTATCATGATTTTTTCTGGTTGACTATCCGTCTCTGGTCCTATTTTATAAATTTGAAAACGATGATAATCCTTTTCTAGCATGTAATCATTTTTCAATAAATGATAGTAGTTAGCTTTTGAACGCAAGATGTGTAATACTTCATTAAATTGTGGACGAGAGAGCTGTAAATCAGGAAATTTTTCCAAATATTCCTCTAATAGATAACTTTGTACCGCAGGTGTCTGTTGTTGAAAACTCATCACATCTGTAACGGATAAATCCTGTGTCAAATCTCTTAGCGCTTGAAATAGATTATTTGTATCAACTGCAAGATTATTGAGAGTAAGTTCGATTTTAGGATTTTCCTGTTTTAACTTTGGTAAATAGTCATTTCTGACTCTATTTCGAAAATATTTGAAATCTGCATTGCTGCAATCTTCAAAATGAAATAGCTTTTCAAAATCTGCCTTTTTAAAAGATAAAAGTGGTCGAATAAGTTCCCCTGTTGCAAAAGGCTGAGTCGGTTGAATTGCTGATAAGTGACGTAAACGCCCGCCTCTAATCAATCGCATAAAGACAGTTTCTGCTTGATCATCTGCATGGTGGGCTGTCACTAGTGCAGTGTAGCCTTCCTTCTCCATGATTGTAGCAAAAAATCCATAACGCCATTTTCGCGCCGCTTCTTCTGAAAAAACACCTTCAAAATAGGACAGATAAAAGGGAACATTACTTTCTTCTGCTAACTGTCTAAGATATTTTTCCTCAATGACAGATTCTTCTCTCTGTCCATGATTAATATGAGCAATTCCAAGTTCAATCCCTAACACTTGTTTGCATTCGTATAAAAGATGGAATAGGTTCATAGAATCTAACCCACCAGATACGGCTACTAGTACTTTCTTATGTTTATCAAAAAAGTGACCATCCAGTGTCACTTTTAAAAATCTATCTTTCATTTACTTTAAAATCCTGTAAATATCATTTGCAATTTGTGTAATCTCATCATAATTTGATTTATCTGTAAAAATAGATAAAACAAAGGGAGACCCTGCGTAAACAATCGCTACATCGTGTTTGACATCGTCTGCATCGCCAATTTTATGAGCAACTGGAACTGAGATGTCTTTCGAAATACGTTGATTATCAAATTGAGTAGATAACAAACTTTCTAGCACATAGCCATTTTGAATATATAAGGCTTCCATCATTTTCCCTGCAATCTCAGCTGAAGTTTCACGTGTAACCATACTCCACTCACTACCTGTTTTAGCAGTTATTACTTGATAAAAATTAGAATCGAATTTATTAGCTACATAATAAGAAAGTAAATTACTAGCTACATTATCTGACTCTTTAGCAGTCTTATTGATCAATTCTTCCACTGAATAATCTTTGTTGTCAGGAGTTTTTGACAGTGAACCACTTCCTCCAGCAACATAAGCTCCTGGGAAGGATATAGATTCGGCTGTATATTTCACTTTAGTAGTCAAATCAATATATCCAGCATTCAGTTGCTCTTGAACGTAATAAAGAATTGGTAGTTTAGCAATGCTGGCAGAATAGAATAGTTTCTCTTGATTTACACCTGCAGTTTGACCTGTTGACAATTGTTTCACATATATACCAATAGTATCTTTGGAATATTTGTTAGTCAACAACTCTTGAACGGCTTCTACTCTATTATCCGTTTTAGAAAGATTATTTACTGCAATCCAACCTTTATCTGTAACATAGGCAAAATCACCTAGGGAAGTTGTCACAATTTTAGAAACCATAACAGCTTGATAGGGTTGTAAATCATTTTTTATTTCCGTAGCTTCGTTAGCAATTGGTGAGGTTAACAATGTGAAACCTTTTTTTGTCCAATAAGTTTGCTCAACAGTAGTTTCTGTAACAATTACATCATCAAATAGTAGATGCCTACTTGCAAGAATGTAACCCTTGTCATCTATTTGGAAAACCAATTCTTTTTTGCTATTGACTAGAACATCCGTAATAGAAAAATGTTGGTTCGGCTGTAATTGTCCACCTGCTATAGTCAATTCTTCATCCGAATAAAGATTCTCAGTTTGAAAAACATTTGGGTTTTGAGGGATAGTTTGAAAATACTGATCATAGATAGTATGAGTCAATTCGTATTCTTCTTGCGCTGTGAGTTCAAATGGTATTTCTGTACTATCGACCACCTGCCATCCAAATAAAACTGGCAATAACCATACGAGCAGTTTTTTCTGCATACTCCCTCCTTTCTACGATTCATTTTCTTCTAACTTTAATTCTCTATTCTTTTGATTCAACTCTTCTAATTTTTCATCAGAATGCTGTAAAAATTGCTCTACAATTTTAAAAATAGATTCGGTCATTTTGGTAACCCTGGAATATTGTAGACAAATTCCCCTTCTTTAGAGTATTGATACTTAGCCCGAACATACTTTGCTGCGTATTCCTCATTTTTCAATTTTGCAACCATCTCTGCTTCCTGCTTCTGTTCTTTGGTCAGTTCTTCGTAATTTTTTTCCAATTCAGCAAGTTTCTTTTCCTGCTGCTGAATATTAGTGTAAGTCCCAACAAGATTATAGGCAGGCAACATAAAAAGAAAGATAACTAGAATGAGAATTGCACCCATAAAACGATTTTTTTGTTGGCGTTCTGCCAATTGATGCTGAGTTTTTTTACGCTCCGACTGAATAAAGGCATTATTCAGTTGTAGAATTTTAGATTTCTTCATCTTTTTCTATCCTTTTTTCACTGATAATTTCATACATTTTCAGTGCGTCTTCTTTTTTAGTCGAATCTTTCATTTCAAGTACTTTTACAGTGAGTAGTTTATTACCAAATTGGATTTCAACCTGATCATTTACTTTTAAATCTGTTGAAGATTTCGCCAAAATCCCATTGACTTTTATTCGTCCTTTATCGGCAACTTCCTTCGCAACTGTTCGACGCTTGATAATGCGGGATACTTTCAAATATTTATCTAGTCTCATACTTTACCTCAGTTCATTATTTTACCATTTTTCAAGGTATTTGAGAAATTTATTCTGCCTTCCTTGCTTTAATTTCTTTTAATTTTTCGGCAAAAGAAATCAATTCCTCTAATATTTCATATTCTTTTTTCTGTTGAATGTTAAACACAACAGCTAGTTTTCCTTTATTTTCCGTTATCTGAGCTTTCAAATTTGTCACAGATAAAGCTTCAAAGTAATCTTGCGTTAGGAAAATTTGACCAGCCATAGGTTCGAATGTTACTGTCACTTGATGTTGTCGTCTAAGAACTGTATGACAGAAAACTTGGTCTAAAAATGACTTCAGTAGACCGATTTCAAGCAAGTAGGCTACTACATCAGGATACTCTCCAAAACGGTCAATCAATTCTTCTTGCAATTCTTGATAGTTGACACGACTGTCAATATTCTTTATACGCTTGTAAATTTCAATTTTTTGTCGCTGATCACCAATATAATCACTTGGTAAATAGGCATCAATCTGTAAATTGACCTCGGAATTACTCTTCTGACGTTGGGTTGCCTTACCTTGTTTTTCCAAGATAGCTTGTTCCAGCAATTGTGAATACATCTCATATCCCACAGAATCAATAAAACCTGACTGAGCAGCACCTAAAATATTTCCCGCACCACGAATGGACAAATCTTGCATGGCAATCTTGAAACCTGATCCTAGTTCTGTAAAGCCCTTGATTGCCTCCAAACGTTTTTCAGCTACTTCTGTCAAGGACTTGTCTGGACGGTACATGAGATAGGCATAGGCAATCCGACTGGAACGGCCAACACGTCCTCTAAGTTGATAAAGAGTTGACAGTCCCATATGATCTGCATTTTCAATAAACAGTGTATTAGCATTTGGAATATCAACACCTGTTTCGATGATTGTTGTGGTCACTAGAATATCATATTCACCCTCTACAAAAGCATAGAGAGTATTTTCTAATTGGATCTCCGACATTTGTCCATGGACGTATCCTATAGTAGCTTCTGGAACCAATTCTTTTAATTCAGACACTTTCTGTTCAATGGTATCAACTTTATTGTAAAGATAGTAAACCTGACCTCCGCGATCTATCTCTCGAAGCATTGCATCTCGGATAACGGAAGGATTTGTTTCCATCACATAAGTTTGTACAGGATAGCGATTTGTCGGTGGAGTCTCAATTACTGATAAGTCGCGGATTCCCAGCATGGACATTTGCAATGTCCGAGGAATCGGAGTTGCAGTCAAGGTTAGGACATCTATTTTCTTTTTCAGTTCCTTCAAGCGTTCCTTATGCTTGACACCAAACCGTTGCTCTTCGTCAATAACCAGTAAACCTAAATCAGCAAAAACAACATCTTTTGATAGAAGGCGATGGGTACCAATCAAGATGTCAACTTGGCCTTTTTTCAACTTCTCAAGTGTTTTTTCCTGCTCTGCCTTTGTTTTAAAACGACTCATAACATCCACATTGACGGGAAATTCTGCAAACCGTTCTTGGAAATTAGCATAGTGTTGCTGGGCTAAAACAGTCGTAGGTACAAGAATAGCTACTTGCTTGCCATCATTGACTGCTTTGAAAGCAGCGCGCATGGCTACCTCTGTCTTACCAAATCCGACATCTCCTACTAACAGACGGTCCATTGGAGAGTCTTTTTCCATGTCTTTTTTGATTTCATCAATGGAACGGAGTTGGTCATCGGTTTCCACGTGTGTAAAGTAGTTGTCAAATTCAACTTGATTTTCATCATCAGGTGAAAAGGCAAAGCCTTTCAGCTGACTACGCTCCGCATAAAGCTTAATCAAATCATCTGCAATATCCTCCACTTGCTTCTGAACTTTTTGCTTGGTTCGTTGGAACCGGCCATCGTTTAGTTTATTAACTTTTGGAGCTTTCCCATCGGACGCTAAGTATTTGGAGAGAAGATCAATTTGTTCTACAGGAATAGAAATGCGATCGGAGTTTTGATATTGAACCGTTAAATAATCACGATGAATGCCTGAAATTTCAATAGTCTCAATTCCTAAGTATTGACCGATACCATGAACATGGTGAACAACATAGTCACCAACTGCTAATTCACTATAGTCCTTAATACGTTCAGCGTTAGAAATATTGGTTCTACGTGTCTTACGCTTCATTTTCTTATTGAAAATCTCTTTTTCAGTGATGAAAACTAGTTTCTCATCCATCAAATGAAAACCTGAAGCTAACTGACCAATCGTAACCTGTTGCTGACCTTCTACTAACTTATCTGCTGCATGTACTGGAAGATGGATATCATACTCTTGTAAATTTTTCTGTAAAGTCTGTAAACTTACATCAGAACTCGCTTGAATAACAACGGTATTGTTTGATTTCGCATACCGAGTCAATTCATCTTTTAACAGTGGAATCTGGTGGAAAAATTCCTGCATAGGATGCTGTGTGAATTGATAAAGAGCATCAAACTTTACATTTCCTAAACCTTTTTGAAAACTTGAAAAGAAGGTGGCAGGTTTGTATTTTCTCAATTCAGCATAAGTTGAGGCAAAATATTTCAAACTTGACACTGTTTTACCCTTCTGTAAATCATCTGTCAACAAGTCTGCAATTTCTTTTTCAAATTGAGCCTGCTTATCAGCGATTTTATGAAAATCATCCAAAAATAAGGGAGAACTCTTTGGCAAGTAATCCAACAATGTCCATGATTGTTCATAGATACAGGACAAGAATTTACGCAAATCTGGATGCCGGTACTCCGTCTGCATATCAGCTAAGACTTCTCGTAAGTAAGACTGTTGCTCCTCTAGAGTCGATTGTTCAATAGCTGTCTGAATGTATTGGCTAGCTCTACTATAGTCTTCTGAAGACAAAATGATATCGGAAGCTGGAGAGATCGAGATTTCGTCTAGATTTTCTAAGGATTTTTGACTGTCAACATCAAAGATACGAATGCCATCAATCTCATCTCCAAAAAATTCTATTCGGTAAGGTGTTTCTGATTGCATGTCAAAAATATCTAGAATATCACCTCGTTGGCTAAATTCTCCCTGGGTTAATACACGAGACACTTTTTTGTAGCCGATGTTGACAAGGTTCTTTACAAGTTTGTCAACTTCTATTTCTTGACCAACTTCAAGCTGTATTTTAGAACCTTTATAAGTCTCAGGACTCGGCAATAAGACCCGACAAGCAACTATACTAGCAACTAAAATTCCTGAACTGGTAGAATCTGTCAAGAAATTTAAACTGTCAATCCTTGATTGAGTCCGTTCTTTTGATGCAAAAACAAACTCGGCAATAGGACTATCATCTGTAAAAAAGTTGTAAACATTCTCACTTCCAATAATGGCTGTTAAATCTGCAACTAATTTCTCAGCATCATTTTGAGTGGCAGTCACAATCATAATCTTTTCGGCCAAACAATCATAGGCAGTCGCCATTATAAGTGACTTACTAGTCCCAGATAGTCCTAATAATAACTGACGTGTTGATTGATTCAATCCTGACTGCCATTGATTGATTTGCTTGTTCTTGTGAAGTAAATCGAGTATATTCATTATCCGTTAAACTTTCTCATTACTGTATCAAAATCATCTTCTTCGAGATATACGTTGACAGCCTTGTCAAGTTTATCTAGTGCTAAGTCGATTTCAATACGGTCCTCTATATCAAAGCCAGACAAGACATGGTTTACAACGCTCATTTTTCCTTTAGGACGCCCAATACCAATCTTGATACGGTCAAATTCCTGTGTTCCAATATGCTTGACAATGGATTTGATACCATTGTGGCCACCAGCTGAGCCTTTTTGACGGAAACGGATTTTTCCAACAGCCATGTCCAAGTCGTCATAAGCTACTAAAATATCAGTTGCATCCAGACCATAATAAGTCATTAAGGCATGGACAGCCTTACCTGATTCATTCATGAAAGTCGTTGGTTTGACCAGGTAAATTTTTTCACCATCAATAAAGGTTGTGGCAATGTCTGCTTGGAAAATCTTATCGTGGTTAAAGGTCACATTTTCACGCTTAGCAATCTTATCCAGCAGCATAAAACCAACGTTATGTTTTGTTTCAAAATAGCGGTCTCCGGGATTTCCCAAACCGATAATCAATCGTGTCATTTTTTCTCCTTAAATACCAAAAGGCTGGAAAAAGCTTTCCAACCAAGTAATCATCCTCTTTGATGCGATAAACTGTTCTTAGTCTAGGCGTTGAAACCGCAGACAATACTGATGGTATGGCAAGGTAAAACAACGAAGAATAAGGACAGTTTAGCAATCAAACGTTAAAGCGGAACTCCATGATGTCCCCATCTTGAACCACGTACTCTTTTCCTTCTTCACGAAGGCGTCCTGCTTCTTTAACAGCCTTCTCAGAGCCGTAGGTCATTAAATCATCGTATGACATGGTAACGGCACGGATAAAACCTTTTTCGAAGTCTGAATGGATAATGCCTGCACACTGAGGAGCTTTCATACCACGTTTGAAGGTCCAAGCACGAACCTCCTTCTCCCCTGCTGTAAAGTAGGTGCCTAGACCAAGCAAGTGATAGGCTGCACGTGTTAATTTGTCCACGCCAGATTCTGTTAATCCGAGTGCTTCTAAAAACTCGCCCTTGTCTTCATCGTCGAGTTCTGAAATTTCTTCTTCAGCACGCGCAGAGATCACCACCACTTCTGCATTTTCTGTTGCTGCAAAGTCACGGATTTGCTGAACATAACTGATAGCCTCAGGATCTGCTACCTTGTCTTCATCAACATTGGCAACATAGAGGACGGGTTTAGTGGTCAAGAGGAAGAGTTGCTTAACGATTTTTTGTTCTTCATCTGTGAACTCAACTGTGCGGGCAGATTTTCCGTCTTCTAGGACAGGTTTGATTTTTTCAAGAACTGCAAATTCTGCGACAGAATCTTTGTCTTTTTGCGTACGGGCCATTTTTTCTACACGCGCATAACGCTTGTTGATGCTCTCTAGGTCCGCCAAAATCAATTCTAGGTTAATGGTATCAATATCAGCGATTGGATCCACAAAGGCATCTTCACGGCCTTGTTCACGCATGACATTTTCATCGTCAAAGGCACGCACAACGTGGACAATCGCATCAACTTCGCGGATATTGGCCAAGAATTTATTTCCAAGTCCTTCACCTTTAGAAGCACCTTTTACGATACCAGCAATATCAGTAAATTCAAAAGTCGTTGGCACTGTCTTTTTAGGGATGATGAGTTCGGTCAACTTCTGCAGACGCTCATCGGGCACTTCTACCATGCCGACGTTTGGATCAATAGTTGCGAAAGGGTAGTTTGCAGCTTCTGCTCCTGCCTTGGTAATTGCGTTAAATAGGGTTGATTTACCAACGTTTGGCAAACCGACGATTCCTGCTGTTAAAGACATGTTTTTTTTACTCTCCAATTAAAAATTCAATCATGACTATTATAGCAGAAAAGTAGAGAAAAAGCTTGCTGTTTGGCAAGCTTCGTTAAAAATAATGCTTAATAAATAATCCACCTAAAAGCATAACTGCAAGAAAAATGAGAAGGACAACATCTCCTCTTGTAAGAGGTCGTTTGGATTCTTCGTTCAAGAATTCCCAACCATTCATTTTTCCTCGTTGTTCCACCACAATTTCCTTCTCAGGTTCTTTCCCTAAAACCAGATAATCCAGACTGACACCAAAGATTTCTGCCAGCTGGACCAGTTTGTCAATATCTGGTGTGGCTTCACCATTTTCCCACTTGGAAACAGCCTGACGGGAAATATAGAGTTTCTCTGCCAACTCATCTTGGGATAGGTTCTTGGCTGTGCGTAAAACTCGAATTTGCTGTGCTAACTGCTTCATGATCATTTCCTCCTCTTTTTTCTAAGTCTATTATAGTTTAGAAAGGAACAGTTGACTAGCACTTTTTAGGAAAAATTCGCAACCAGTAGTTGCAAACTGTCAACTAGGCTTCACTTGGCAGAACTTGTTTCATTTTTCGTTCAAAATCATGCCGGCTCATCATAACGACATGGTCACAGTTGGTACAGCGGATTTTAATATCCGCTCCTAGACGGATAACCTCCCATTTATTAGCCTTCTTTCCGGTCGATTTGATGACACAGGCATGGGGCTTTTTCATTTCGACAAAGGTTCCTAATTGGTACATACTTCCTCCTTAAAGATACATACTTCTTTCCTGATAGGTTAACGTTACCTCATTTGCAGTGCATGTCTCTCCATCTATTTGCAATAATAATTTTTCTTTTGATTTTAAAACTACATCTACCCCTGTTAAATGCTGAATCGTATGAGAAGATTCATGCCTCTTCGTTAATAAGGCTAACAATGATTGTAGACGTTGGTAGAAATTTCCATTTTTGAAGTAAACAATATCTACTTCCTTCTTTTTAGCACTTGCTGTTGGCCATATCATGATTCCTCCACCAAAATAAAGACTATTTGCTACAGAAATAAAAAAGAGATTATCTAACTGATAAGATTTTTCATCAAGAGTTAATTCTAAGTTTATAGCTTGTTTTGAAAATAATGTTTTAATACCAAAGAATAGATAAGTTAACTTCCCAAGTTTTACCTTGTTCAGAATTTTTTTCAAAATTGAATTCGTTGAACCATTGATAACTTGAGCTGCAAAGCCAAAATCCATACTGTTTACAACCGTTCCGTATGAACTGTTTAAAACATATATCCGACTTGTTTTTCTCTCTAAAATGGCATCTACACTTCTATATAGCGATGTTATATTCATTGCCTTAGCAAAATCATTTCCAGATCCTGTTGGATAATAAGCAAACGGTAGACTAGCTGGCCAAAAACGCAAAGCTTTAGATAGTGTGCCGTCTCCGCCTAAAATCATTAATTGATCTTCACTACTGACAAACTCCTTTAAAATAGCCTCTATTTGACTTTTTTCATCCTCAGGACCAACTGTCATAAAAATGTTAACTGCAAGCTGTGGATAACTTTCTTTTATTTTGAATATGATATGTTCAGCAGTATGGCTACCAGCATTAGGATTAGCTAATATATATAACGTCATTTATTCCCCATCACTAAATATATAAAAATAAGCTAGGTGCTATTTTTTAGTATAACATAAAAACGGCTAGTTTAGCCGTTCTTAATATTATTTAGTTGGTACGAACTGGTGTAACCAATTGAATAAAATCTTCCCCTTCATTATTTGGAATCAATGTAAATGGACGGACAGAAGAGATAAAGCTAATTTTCACTTGTTCACTAGTTGTGGCTTTCAATGCTTCTATCAAGTAAGTTGGGTTAAAGCTGATTACTAAATCTTCACCTGATACTTCTACAGTATCTAATTCCTCATTCACACGTCCAACTTCTGGAGAATTTACATGAGCCGATACAACATTATTAGCAATTTCTAGTTTTACTGTACCATTTTGGGTTGCATTTGAAAGAAGACGAGCACGCTCCATCGAGTGACGAAGATTTGCAGTATCAAAAATTGCAGTTGTTTTAAACTCAGTTGGAATTAAGCGGTCGGTATCAGGGTAGGTACCTTCTAATAAGCGTGTATAGAAGCTAATATGCTCGCTTCTAAAAAGGATTTGATTATTTGAAAAGAAGACTTCTACTGTTTCAATATCATCTGTAAAAACTGCAGTAAATTCACGGAGAGAACGACTTGGAATGACAACATTAAAATCATCACCAGAGGTATCAAGGACCAATTTCCGTTGGCTCATACGGTGTGAATCTGTTGCAACAGTTTTTAGATTTTTATTTTCTGTTAAAACAAAATGAACACCCGTAAGAATAGGACGACTTTCTTGTGTAGAAGCTGCAAATGCTGTTTCATTAATTGTTTGTTTTAATACTTTGGTTTCTAACACCAATGGTTTTGAAGTTGGAACTTCCTGTAAACGAGGATACTGTTCTGCTTCTTTTCCCTTTAATGTGATTTCAGACTTACCACTTGTCAAAACGATTTGCTTTTGTTCAATTTCATTGAAGTCAAGGACCAAATCCGGCATACTGGATACGACATTAATAAAGAAACCAGCTTCTAAGAGAATGGAACCTGGAGAACTGATCAAAAGCCCTGCATTTTCATCTTGAATAGAAATAAAATGTTCTATCGAGATTTGTCCATTTGAACCAGTTAAAGTGATTCCTTCACTAGTTACTGTAATTTTTACTGTTGAAAGAATTGGAATAGCATTTTTTGTACTGATTGCCCGTTTAGTAATACTAAGTGCTTGTAGAAATATATTTTTATTAATAGAAAATTGAATCATGGATTCTCCTTTATTTATTATCTATAAGGTTAATAGTAATAGTAGTCTCTGTGTATTCTGTGGAAAAGTGATGAAAGACCAATAAAACTGCGGAAATTAACTTGTTCACAACTTGTGGAAAAAACAGAGTTTTTTAAAAAAGTTATACACAGGTTAACGAAGTTTATTTTTTATACTGGTAATCTCTATTTCTAAATTCTCATCATCCAAGAGGAGAGTTTTTATTTTATTGTATGCATGCATAACGGTTGTATGGTCTCGATTACCAAATTCTTTCCCAATTTTTGGAAGGGAATTGTCTGTCATTTCACGTGCTAAAAACATAGCAACTTGTCGCGCGTGAACGATATGTTGAACACGCTTAGAACCTTTTAATTCTTTCAAGCTGACACCGTAGAAATTTCCCACTTCGGTTTGGATTTTCTCAATAGGAATAACCATGTTTTGTGGATTTGTTTGTTTTCTTGATCGAATAGCCTCAGCAGCAACCTCGACACTTATCTCAGACAGTTGACGCATAGTGGCTATCAAATGGATATCTTTTAAGGCACCTTCAAGGTCACGTACGTTCGAATCAAATTGCCCAGCTAGATAGGATAGCGTCTCATTTGTAAAGTTGTAAGGCAGGTTCTCGCACTTGTTACGTAAAATTGCGATACGTGTTTCAAAATCAGGTGGAGTGATTTCACTGGTTAACCCCCATTTGAAACGTGTTACTAGTCTTTCTTCCAAATTGTCTAAGTGATCGGGATTACGGTCGCTTGTGAGTACAATCTGCTTATTTTTTTCATGAAGCGCATTAAAAGTATGGAAAAATTCTTCCTGTGTTGTTGCTTTATTACGGAGAGACTGAATATCATCAATTAGAAGTAAGTCCAGATTGCGATAGGTTTTTTTGAAACTTTCCATATCATTGAGACGGAGGTGTTCTAAAAATTCATTGATGAATGTTTCCGATGAGACATATTTTATCCTTGCCTGGGGATTATCGGCTAGAACCTTATTTCCAATCGCATTTAAAATATGAGTTTTTCCAAGACCAGGACCACCAAAAATGAATAATGGATTGTAGAGCTCACCTAGGTTATCAGATACAGCTAAAGCTGCAGCCTTTGCCCAGTGATTATTGTCTCCTTGTACAAAATTAGCAAAGGTGTACTGGGATTTTATATCAGAATGAACCGGTTTAAAAGTTTCTTGAGGAGTAGCCGGCTCAAGTGTCTGTACCTGGTGAACTATTGAACTTCTTGTGTTTGTAGTATTCCTAATCTCCTGTTCATCCTCTGTAAATTGATATTGGATGGTAAGAGGCTCTCCGTAGCTTTCAAAACTAGCGGCAATCATTAACTCTTCGAAGTTTTTTTCCCAGAAATCTTTTTTAAATGGACGATTTAAGAAAATATTGGCAACTTGCTGGTTGATTCCGAGTAATTTTGCATCAGCGACATAAAAATCATAAATAGATGGCTTAAAATTTACCTTTGCCAATTCAATAAATCGTTGCCAAAAAAGTTGTTCTTGGTTCAT